>PKYB01000084.1 GCA_003133565.1 Solirubrobacterales bacterium | reverse complement strand
ACTTTCCCCGACAGCCTCGGGCGAAACCGGTAGTGAGCGGCGTGGCTCGCGCGCTCTCGCTCGCCTCTCATTGCAGTAGCCGCTCGAGTCCGTTACGAGACGCTTGGAGTCACACGGAAGAAGCCCTCTCCGACCTGGGGATCCGAATCCCCACCCACTTCGACGCCCCGGGCTACTTCACCAACTCACCGACAGACTGAGCGTGCCAGACGCGTCCGCGAGACGCATGCAACGGACGACGTTCGAGCGTGACGGCTGAGGATCGGCACGCACTCGCTCGCGTCTGGTTGGGCGAAAGCGCTCCCCGTGCCGCGCCTCAGACCCGCGCCGTGGACGAAGCCCGGGGTTGTCTATCGGCCGATCAGTCGACGCATCCAGCCGCAAATCTACGCCGCATGGCTTTCTGCGGGTTGGCCCGGGGGCTGGCGATGACCGTAGGCGGCGAGGAACACCTTGACTCCCTCGTCGGCGTAGCGGTGCAGCTGCGTTGTTGAGAACGGTTTGTCATCGCCGGTGAACATCGCGATGTTCATGGGAATCGAGATGACCGACCAGTTGAAGTGCAGCGCCGCCGTGGTCGGATCCTCCAGCTCGAGCAGGTCGCGCTGTGCGAAGCGTTCAAGGACAGCGCCGAGGACGGTGCCGGCATGGCCGGGACCGCGTTCGTAGTAGGCCTTGCCGAGATCGGGGAAGCGGCTGGCTTCGCCGATGACGAGGCGGCGCAGCCGCAGTAGGCGCGGCTGCATCAGCATCTCCAGGACCCGTCGCGCGAGTTGGCGTAGATCCGCCTCGAGGTCCCCCGTCTCTTGGAGGTTAAGCACCTCGCCGAAATAGGGATCGGTGTACTCGTCGATCGCGCCCGGCACGATCACGGAGAAGAGGCTTTCCTTGTCAGCGAAGTGTTTGTAGACGGTCTGCTTGGAGACGGCGGCGCTCGCCGCGATCTGATCCATGCTCGTCCCTAGGTAGCCGTTCTCGAGGAATAGCGCCGTGCCGGCTTGGAGGATCGCCTGGCGCTTGCGGGTGGAGCGTCCCTCGGGGAGCTGTTGTGTCGGCTGATTCGCCACGGTCACCACATCAACAGCTCGCGCGTGGAGGTCGTCCTTCGACATGAACGACCCCCTGCCTTGCCAGGTGATCCTGTAGAGCAGATCGACGGCGCATCCCCACCGGGACATGTAGTCCCGCCGTGTCACGGCCCCACCTGCACGTGACTCCGAGCCGCGCGCCGGCCGCCGCTAACGCGATGTATGACCGCCAGGCGCGCGTCAACGTATTCGATGACCGTCTAATACCGGTCTAGCGCGCGACCCCGACTCGCCGCCGGCGCTCGTCAGGACGACTCGTCGACCACGATCACTTCGGCAGCGCTGCGCCGCCGCGTCAGCTCGGCCTCGTCCCGCCCGAACAGCCGCGCGAGTCGGCCCCCACGGGGCGCCGGCAGTACCACCGTTCGCGCTCCCCGCTGAATCGCAAGCTCGCCAATCGCACGCCTGAAGCTGCCGCCTTTGGCGACCACGAACTCGACCGTGTCACAAACCCCGACGTGCGCGGCGGCGGCCGAGATCTCCTCCTCGGCGATCTCGTCCATGTGGCGGTTGTACAGCCCGGCAGTGCTGCGGCAGATCGCGCAGCCGCCGTGGTTGACCTCGTGCGGTGCGACCGCGACGACCATCAGCCGAGCGCCACGCGCGTCCGCCAGAACTCGCGCGTGCTCGAGCGCCGCGAGTCCGCGAGGCGTGTCCTCGTAGCGAACGAGGACCTGCTCGACCCCGGCCGCGGAGGACTCGGCGAGCGAGCCTGCACCGCCCTGGCCCAGGGTCGTAGCGACCAGGCCCGACAAATCGCTTGCCCGACCACCGATCAGGGGCGGCTCGACGCGCGCGAGCATAGTCAGACGATACCGCGGGCGCTGATCAAAGCAATAGCGGCCACTGCCGGTATACGTCCAGTAGTCGGTTGGTGGCGACCGCGCACGCGACGATCCGCTGAAACGACGGACGGTCGCTCCAGCGCGAAGCAGCCCACAAGGACACACCGGAGGCGCCACCTCCGCGCGGGCCGTGGTCACGCGAAGGCGGCAGCGCACAATTTGACGCCGGTGCGAGGATGACTTATCGAATGACGCGACTCCTCAACGCCCACGATCCGTCGTCTTGGCCGCTGCCGGTCAAGCTGGTAGGGGTCGGCAATCGGATCTGGCGCCTGAACGCGAGTCGCAGTTCGGTAATCCGCGTCGCTTGGAGACTATGCGCGCTCCCGATGGCGGGCGTCTTCTGGGCGATCGGCCTGACGTGGAATCGATGCTCGCTCCGTCGCGATAGCCGACGCGCCTCTCACGGGTAACCCGCTGCGTTCCGAGCGACCAAGCCGCGCCAGACCAAGACAGCGGCGAGGAGATTCGTCGTCTACAGCGCTTCGAGTGGCGTGTCGAGGTCTTTGAGCGCGCTGGTCTGGATCGGCTTGCGGGAACGGATCAGGGCCTGTATGTGCTCATTGACGTCCCAGACGTTGACGTTCATACCGGCGATCACGCGCTCATCTTTGAGCCAGAACGCGATGAACTCGCCGCTCTCGCGCTCGCCACGAAACACGACCTCGTCCCATTTCGGCGCGTAGCCGGAGTACTCCATCCCGACGTCGTATTGGTCGGAGTAGAAGTACGGGATGCGGTCGTAGCTGGTCGCTTGGCCGAGCATTGAGCGCGCGGCAGCCGGTCCCTGGTTGAGCGCGTTCGCCCAGTGCTCGAGACGGATCCGCTCACCATAGAAAGGATGTTGAGCACTGGCGACGTCGCCGGCCGCGAAGACATTCGGGGCCGAGGTCTCGAGCGAGGGACTCACGAGGATTCCGTCGTGGACGTCGAGGCCTGCGGCCTGACCGAGCTCGACGCGAGGAACGATGCCGATGCCGACGACGACGAAGTCGCAGGCGATCTCGCGTCCACCACTGGTTCGCACCGCCTTGACCGCGGTCTCGCCGACGAACGCCTCGACGTCCTCGCCGAGCACCATCTCCACGCCGTGCTTGATATGCACGTCGCGGTAAAACGCACCGATCTCCGGACCGAAGGTCCGCTCATTGGGCAGCGCGAGCGGATCGACAATGGTTACGTCCAAGCCGCGCTGGCGGGCCGAGGCGCCGAACTCACTGCCGATCCACCCTGCGCCCACGACCACCACTCGACCGCCGCCGTCGAGCCGCTCGCGCAGGACGTCGCAGTCGGCAAGCGTACGTAGGTAGTAGACCCCGTCGAGCGCCGCGCCATCGATTGATATGCGCCGCGGCTCAGCGCTCGTGGCGAGCAGAAGCCGGTCGAAGTCGAGAGCACGACCGTCCGCGAGAGTCACGCGCGCGCCTGCCGGATCGATTGCCGCCACCGCGGTCGCGGTCTCGAGTTCGATGTCGCTCTCGGCATAGAACCCGGCAGCATGAACGTAAGCCTTCTCGCGCTCAGACTCCCCACGCAGATAATCCTTAGTCAGAGGAGGACGCTCGTAAGGGCGCTCGGACTCCGCGCCGAGAAGCACGACCCGTCCGTCAAAGCCTTGGCTACGTAACTCCTCGGCCGCCTTCGCGCCGGCGAGGCTTGCCCCGACGATCACGAACGTTGATTTGCTCATAGGTCTCTCCTTCGATCAGGCTCACGGCCTCGCAAGAGTTGGATATAGCCCAGGGCACATCACCAAGTGGGTGCCTATTTGAGGCTGCCGATTCCGAGCGAGGCGTCGTCGTGTGCGTTCGGCGATCGGACCAGCACGGGCGAGCATAACCGCGCCGGTTGTAGCGCGTGTCTTTTCAGCGTTCGCGCGACTGCGGCGTGACCCGCCGCTTGCCCATGGTGGGCGCCGACGGCGGCGGGACGACCGGGCCGATGTCCCCGTCGGGCGCCGCGTCCAGGTCGACGATCACCGGCGCGTGATCGCTCGGGCCGGTCCCCTTGCGTGCCTGGCGGTCGACCCACGCGGCCTGGACCCGCGCGGCGACCGGCGCGCTTGCCAACACGAGGTCGATCCGCATCCCGAGATCCTGGTGGAACATCCCGGCGCGGTAATCCCAGTAGCTAAAGATGCGCTCGTCGGGCCAGCGCTCGCGGACGACGTCGTGCAGACCGAGCGACTCCAGCTGCGATAGCGCCGCGCGCTCAGGCGCCGTCACATGCGTGTGCCCGATGTAGGCCGCCGGATCGAAGACGTCAGCGTCGCTCGGTGCGACGTTCATGTCGCCGCAGACGACCGCGTCGGTCGGGCCCGCGGCGACAACGGACCGCAGCGCGGCCAGCCACTCGAGCTTGTAACGGTAGTGCGCGGACTCGGGCTCGCGGCCGTTGGGCACGTAGACGCAGTGGACGCGGATACCGCCACATGTGGCGGCGATCGCTCGGGCCTCGGCCTCCGGGAAGCCCGGCGCGCCGGCAAGGCCGACCTCGACATCGTCGAGTCCCGCGCGCGAGAGGATCGCGACACCGTTCCACTGCGCATCGCCGTGCCGCGCGACCAGATAGCCGCGGGTGGCGAGCTCGTCGCCGAGCAGCGCATCGAACGCAGCGTCCGCGAGCTTCGTCTCTTGCAGGCACACCACGTCCGGCGAGCGCTCCGCGAGCCACGGCAAGAGCCGCGGCGAGCGTTGCTTGATCGAGTTGACGTTCCAGGTTGCAATCCGCACGCGCCTACCGTAGCGGCCCGGCAAGGAAGTCAAGCTACGTCGGCACCATCTTCGGTCGTGTCTGCGGTCAATCTACGGGAGCGGTGTTGCATCCGCTTTTTGCGGCTGCTCGACGGAGATCGCGATCCCAGCTGACGAATGTGGTGTCAGTCGCAAGCGACAGCGCGCTTGCGAGGTGAACGGCGTCGTAGCCGCGCAGGCCGTGTTGTTCTGCGAGTTCTCCGGCGCGTTCGGTGAGAGCCTTATCGATGCCGACGACAAGCAGCTCGCTTTGCAACGACTCGAAGTCGGCGCGCGCATGAGTGTGCCCGGGGGCGGTCAGGCGTCGGTCGCGCCGTGCCGCCGCCAGCGCAGCGCGGCCCTCGACGTAGGCAAGAATGCTTGACGCCGCCGGCAGTGGCGAATCCCATAGCTGGGACGCGACTTCGGAGTCGTCCTCGACGACGACCAGCTTGACGAGTGCCGAGGTGTCGAGGTACAGGATCAGCGGCGCTGCTCGGCGACCAGGTCAGAGACGGAGCCCGTCGCCTTGACGCTCGCCCAACGCGAGCTGCGCGGCCGCGTGGGTGCGCTAACCAGTCCACGGCGAACGAGATCCTCGAGCGGGTCCTCGCCGTCAACCCTCGACAGTCGCGCGATCTGCCGGCCGCGGCGAGTAACGAGGACCTCAGCGCCCTGCGCCACTCGTTCGAGATGCTCGCTCAATCGATCGTGAAGCTCGCGCACCCCGACTTCGTACTCCCGGCGATGTAGCGTCATGGCTCGAACCTTAGCAGCTACATACGACCGTCGCCCGACAACTCTGCACGGCGCCGGTGATTGGGCAGTTGGATGACGACTGACTACTCGGAGAGCTGTCGCGAGAACACGATGCGGGAGTGCCCCGTGCCGGAGTAGTCAGCAACTTCATCGGCCGACATGCCCAGCGCGCGGTGGAAGGCGATCGAAGCGTGGTTGGTTGGCGCCGTGATCGCTTTGAGCGCCGTCGCGCCGCGCCGGCGAGCGAGCGTCTCGAACTCGCCGTACAGCCTTCGCCCGAGACCGTCGCGTCGCGAATCGGCGCGAACGCCAACGAGATGGATGTAGCCAACCCCGGTCGGTGCGACAAACCCAAACAGATAGGCGGCGATGCCTCCATCGTCGTCACGCAACACGAGCGCCGTGTCCCCGAACTCGTGAATGAACATCGCGTGGTGCTGCGCACGCATATCCCGCCCGCCCCAGTAATCCGCGAGCGAGTCCACGATCGCGACGTAGTCGGCAGTGGTCGCGCGCTCAATCAGCATCCCGCCCGCTGGATACCACATCGCAAGCCGACTTAACCCGCGGACGCGCACGCAACGCTCGCGAACCCGACGTCAGACGCTCGCTCCCGCTCGATGCGACAACGCCCGGTGTCCCGCTCAACGCGCTCGCGTTTCGCGAAATGGGACGGCCTCGCTCAGGGCTGTTGGGCGGTGAGCGCGTGGATCCGGCGTTGGAGGAAGCGGCGCTCGGAAGGGTTATCGGTCAGCGTGATCGCGGTCTGGTAGGCGTCTTTGGCCTCGCCGGTGCGGTTGAGGCGCCGCAGCAGGTCGGCGCGGATCGCGTGGTAGCGCTGGTAGTGGTCGAGGTCCAAGTCGTCGAGCAGCTCGAGCGCGGCACCGGGGCCGCTGAGCTGGGCGACAGCGACCGCCCGGTTGAGCGCGACCACAGGCGACGGGCTGACCGTCCGGAGCTGGTCGTAGAGCGCGAGGATCTGCTGCCAGTCGGTCTGCTCGTAGGTTTCCGCGTCGGCGTGGACCGCGTTGATTGCCGCCTGGATCTGGTAGGGGCCGGGGAGGTTCGCGCGCAGGCAGTCGCGGACCAGCGACTGGCCTTCGCTGATGAGCTCCCGCTCCCACAGCAACCGGTTCTGGTCTGCGAGCAGCACGAGATCACCGGACGCGGTTGTGCGCGCGTGCCTGCGCGCGTGCGCGAGCAGCATCAGCGCGAGCAGCCCTTTCGCCTCTTGCTCGTCCGGCATCAGCACAGACACCAGATGTGCGAGCCGGATCGCTTCATCGCACAACTCGACGCGCACGTGCCGGTCTCCCGCGCTTGACGTGTAGCCCTCGTTGAAGATCAGGTATATGACGGCCATTACGGATCCGAGCCGATCGGGGAGATCGGCCTCGGCGGGAACCCGGTAGGGGATCCCGGCGTCCCGGATCTTGCCTTTGGCGCGCACCAGCCGCTGGGCCATCGTGTTCTCGCTCACGAGAAACGCGCGAGCGATCTCCTGGGTCTGAAGTCCGCCGAGCAGCCTCAGCGTCAAGGCGACCTGCGCGGGCTGGGCGAGCGCGGGGTGGCAGCAGGTGAAGATGAGCCGCAGCCGGTCGTCCCTCACCGGGCCCTCCGGCTTTGCGGTTTGCGCCCGTCGCTGGGCCAGAAGCCACTCGGCCTGCCTGTGGCGCTCCGGCCGCGAGGACTCGCGTCGCAGGCGGTCGATCGCGCGGTTGCGCGCGGTCGTGATGATCCAACCGGCGGGACTGGGCGGCAGGCCCGTCTGCGGCCAGCGCTCGCATGCCAGCGCGAACGCCTCCTGGACCGCGTCCTCGGCGATGTCGATGTCACCGAAGACGCGGACCAGCACGGCGACGGCCCGCCCGTGCTCCTCACGGAACACCCGTGCAACGTCACTGGTTTCCAGCGACGCAGTCAGTCTTGCGTCTCCTCCTGGAAGGGGCGCACCTCGACGGGGATACGGCACACGCGCGCGGCCTTGCGGCCCCATCCGAGCGCCGCATCGAGATCGGGCGCCTTGATCACCCAGATCCCGCCGATGTGCTCCTTGCCCTCGAGAAACGGGCCGTCGGTGACCAGCACATCGCCGTCGGTCAGCTTGAGCACCGTCGCGGTGCTCGACGGGTGCAGACCGCCCGCGAACACCCACGCCCCGGCGGCCCGAAGTTCGTCGTTCACGGCGCCCACGTCAGCCATGATCTGCTCGATGTCGGCCGGCGGCGGCGCGCTCTCGGTCACGTCGGGGTGGTACACGCTCAACAGATACTGCTTCATCAGACAGTCCTCCTATGCTCGCTCGGTCGACCCGCTATGCCGACCCTCGCCGTATACACGAACGCCAGCCCCCAAATCGACACACTGAGCCAGGCCGACTTCCACAGCCACTAACAAGACAGGCCTTCCCTCGCCAGGCTGCGATCGTGACCCCACGCTCGCGTCGGGCAGCCGATCGGGCCTCTTGTATGACCGGCCGAGGGCGTAACGTCAAAGCGTCTCGCACCAGCCGCGAGTCGGGCATGGGCGCCATCGTCAACCTCAACGGCACCGCGCACTATGTGCACTGGCATTTCTTCTTGATGTCGGTGCCGAACGTCGTCGTGGTCGTGCTAATGCTGGCCGTGTTCACGGTTGCTCTCTTCCTGCGCGCACCCGGAGCCCGGCGACCGGGAGGCTCCAGGTGAGCTCTTGGACCGAGCGCGTGCGCGAGTTCGGGCTGCGAAACCTGCCGCCGGAAAAGCTCTTGCCGGACTCGCAGCCGGCCTATATGACCTCGGCGATCTATCTGTTCGGCGCGCTGACGATCGGCGCGCTCGTGGTGATCATCGCCTCCGGCATGATCCTCGCGCTCAAGGGGCCAGCCTGGTGGCACGTGGCGTCGGTCGGCCACTTTGTCAACAGCATCCATCTCTGGTCGGTCGAGCTGTTCTTCTTCTTCATGGTCATCCACCTGTGGGGCAAGTTCTGGATGGCGGCCTGGCGCGGTGGTCGCGCGCGCGTCTGGATGACGGGCGCGGTCGCGTTCCTCGTCGCCGTCCCGTGCGCGTTCACCGGTTATCTCTCGCAGCAGAACTTCGACTCGCAGTGGATCGCGACGCAGGGCAAGGACGGGATCAACTCGCTCGGCGTCGGCGCATTCTTCAATGCGCTCAACTTCGGCCAGATGTACAGCTACCACATTCTGCTGCTGCCGCTTGCGGTGGTCGCAATCGTCGCTCTGCACATCCTGCTGGTCCGGCGACACGGGATCGTGCCGCCGATCCCGCTTGCTGACAGCGTCGGCGTGGCGGCGCCAGAGCGATGAACCGCGCGGGGCTCAGCAACGCTGAGCTCAACGACGCTGCACGGAACTACGACGGCCCGTACCGCCCCTACGACATCGTCAAGGAGGTCTGCGTCTGCACCGGCGTTGTCGCACTGATCGCGCTCGTGCTGGCGATTGTCTTCTCCTCGCCCGATCTACCGCCCTCGACGATCGCGAGCTGGTCGCGGACGATGCCGACCGACTTCGTAACGACCGCGCTGAGTGAGCTCGACGGAACCAGCGAGACCGCCACCTACGGCGAGCCCTACAACCACCAGTCGGCGTTCGTGCAGAAGATCTGGTTCATCGATCTTCAGAAGTGGCTCGGCGTCAGCCACCCCGTCAACGCGGCCTACGACTTCGTGATCGAGCCGCTGCGCATGATCCCCGACGACCCATCGCTCCAAAGCGCGGTCAGCGCGTACAAGGACGCTCCGGCGAAGACGCAGAACGCTTGGACGACCGCTTACTCGAGCGCGCTTGCCAAGGCCCGCGCCAAGCTCGATGGGCCGGTCACCGTGCCGGCCGGCACCTATGGGCCGGTGGCGCCAATGATGAGCTCGCTGCTCGCTCTCGCGCAGAGCGGCGGACTCGACGGCGACCTGCTAACGAACAAGCAGTTCTTCCAGACCGACTACACCAAGCCGCTGCTGTTCTTGGAAGACGGCAACGCGCTCAATGACCGCGCGACCTACCAGCACCTCCAGGGAACGCAGTGGGGAATGATGAACGAAACGGGCAGCTATCCGGGTCAGGTCTGGCTGTGGCTTTACACATTCTGGTATCAGGTCCAGATCGGGGGGCTCGGCAACTCGCCCAACGTCGACGCGATCGTGATGGCGATCATGGGGGTGCTCAGCCTCGCATTCATCCTGATCCCGTTCCTCCCCGGCATCCGCTCGATCCCCCGCCGCATCCCGATCTACAAACTGATCTGGCGCGACTGGTACGCCTCAACTGAGTCAACGCCTGACGCTGGGCCGCCGCCGGGACGCGCGCCTGCGACGCGGTAGCGCAGCGCGGTCAACCGCATTACCCGCCTGGCCGCTCGTCGCAAGCATCACCGCCAAGCGCCGGTTTCCGATCGCTGACTCGTGTGCCACCCCGTCCGTCAACCACGAGCGTACGACGCGTGATTACAGATGCTTTAACTGCCGCGCGTAGCCTTGCGCCGGTGAGCAGCGAGACGATGCCGGCCCGTGGCCCGCGAGCGGTTGACTGGCGGCGTGCCGAGTTCGTCCTCACGGTCCTCGCCGTCCTCGGCTTTGTCACGTTCCCGATCCGGATCCTGACGATCTATAGCGGACTGCCGGCACACCCGCTTTTCGTACACGTGCCGGTCGTGTTGATCCCGACCACGGTCGTGGCGGCAATCGTGTTCATGGTCAAGCCGGAGTGGCTCACGCGTTACGGCATCGCGCTCGCGCTGGTGTCGATCGTCGCGATGAGCTCGATCTTCCTGACGATGCAGGCTGGCTCCGCGCTGCGTGCCGCGCTGCACCTGCAGGGTCAGGCCGCGCACCTGATCTCCGAGCACGCCCAGGCCGCACACATCCTCGCCTACATCTACGTCGTGTTCACCGCCACGCTGATCGTCACGTTCGCGGCACAGCGCATCTCTAGCGGCATGCCGACCGGCCTTGGCATCGTCGACCGACTGCTATCTCCCAAGTCCACGTTCACCGCACTGCGCGTCGTGCTCGTCCTGCTCTCAATCGGTGCCGGCTTCATGGTCTATCGGACCGGCACCCTCGGCGCCCAAGCAGTCTGGCAAGGACGCATTCAGGCAGCCCAGGCCGGCGGCCCCGGCCCGCCCTAGCAGACAGCAGAGCGCGTCGGTTTGGGCTGAGGTCCGCGGATCAGCTCGTCACGACGTGGACGACGTCCCGCCGGAAGCGGACCAGGATGTCGGGCTCGGTCGGCGCGAAGATGAGATGGCGCAAGCGCAGACGCTCAACGCGCTCGGCTAGGCGGTCGATCATCCGCTCGGGCGGGCCGACGAACACGTAGGGGCACGCAGACAGCGACTGAGGATCGATACCAGCCGCTGCGCACAGCTCGCGCTCGACGACATCGACCTCGGCGTCCGAGCAGAAGCGGACCGCGGACACGAGCAGCGAGAACTCGATTCGATCCGCGTCGCGTCCGGCCGCCGCGGCGCTGCGCCGCACGCGTTGAACGGAGTCATCAAGGTCGGCGACTGTCGTGGTGAACCGACGCGCCTGGTCTAGGAGCGACGGATGGGCTCCTCCGAGCTTGAGACGGCGCGAGGAGCCGTTGAGATCGACGATGTCGGCGTGGCGCCCGGCGATCTCGAGCAGGCGATCGGACCCGCCGCCGAGCAGCAGGCGTGGACGGGGAACCGGCGGTGGGCCGAGCCGGACGCCAAGCGCCTGGACGTGCTTCCCGGAAACCTCGGCAAAGCCCTCGTCGAACATTGCACGGGCCAGCGCCGCAGCCTCTTCGAGGCGATCCATGCGCTCCGCAAAGGGCGGGAACTCCATGCCGAGCGCGACGAACTCTTCGCGGTTCCAGCCGGCCCCGATGCCGGCCAAGACCCGCCCGCCGCCAACGAGCTGCGCCAGCTCGAAAAACGATCGTAGTGCCAGCGCAGGGTGTGCGAGGCCGATGTTGATGACAACGGTCCCTAGGCTCAGGCGATCGGATAGTGCTCCCGCGACCGCAAGCTTGACGAATGGGTCGCCGCCGGCCGCGGATTCGCGGCGCGGCTTGCCGTTGCTCACGAACAGATGGTCGGTGACGAACACGCCGTCCATCCCGGCCGCGTCGATCGCGCGGATCTCGTCGCGCAGACCGCTCGACGGGACGACGCCCAGGGAGTGCAGCTCGATCATGCTGCCCTCACCTTAGCCGTGCCCTGGCGCGAGCAGCTGTGCCGTTGCGTAGCAAGTCGAAGAGCGCACTCGCCGCCGACTGGCTTTATCGCGGCGAGCTGAGTTACGGCGCCGTGGCGCTTGGGTCAGGCGGCGTTTGGCGAGTCTGCGCGTCGCGCAAGGTACGGCGCGAGGTATTGGGCTGCAATCTTGGTCGCTGGGATCCAGGTCGCGGTCTCGGTGATCTGCGAGCTATAGCCGCGGCTACCGCTGATGTGAGCTGTGAGGTAGCGCGGCTTGCGCCCGGTCAGGAGCACTCCGTGGATTTCGCCGCGGAACGGCTCTGGCGTGAGCTGGGCGCCGGCGAGGGCAGCAATCGACTCGGCCGCTGCGTCCGCCTGCTGGGCGGCGAGACCGCCATGTTTGACTGCGAAGTCGGCGGCGTCACCGGCAGCGTAGACACGGTCGACGCCTCGCACCTTGGCGTGTTCGTCGATCGGGATAAACCCGTGTTCACCCGCAGGTAGACCTCGCACGGACGGGCCGAACAGTTCGGGTAGGACGATCACGCGGTCAGCGTTGAGTGTGGTCTCGCCGTTCTGGATGACGACCTGGCCTTCCTCGGGCACCTGGGCGTGCGCCGAAGTGATCACGGTGACCCCGGCGTCGCTCAACAGCTCGCCGACCGCCTCGCTGGCCTCGTCACCGAAGATGGCCAGCGGAGCTGTTTCGGGTGTGATGATGGTGAGATCGGCATGCACGCCCATGTCGTAGGCGCGGGCGGCTGTCATCAGTGCGAGCTCGTAGAGCGGCAGTGGCCATCCCATGCGCGCCGGCGCAACAAAGGCGATGCTGCGGACATAGCCTTCCTCGACGTCTTGAACGACGCCGTGCAGCAGCTCGTCCATTCGGCGGTCATCGATCGTCAAGCCGTGGCCGAAGGGAGATTTCATGTGCGCGCCGAGTGCGAGCATTAGAGCGTCATAGGCGAGTTCCACGCCTTTGGTGGTGTGCGCGATTTGCTGCTCGGTGTCGACCCAGGCGAACTCATCGACGACCAGCTCGGCACCGATGTCCGCGGCGATCTCGGCCAGCGGATATTGGTCGGCGGGCGCGTAGGCGAACGGCTCTCGTACGCTCATCGGCCGGTAGCTGAACTCGGTGTTCGGTGCGACAAGCTGGACGCTGACAAGCGCCCCGGCGAGCTCGCGCAGCGCTATGGCCGCCTCAAGCGCTGCTACACCTCCGCCGGCAATCACGACCCTGAATGTCTTCGCTTCGCTCATGGCGTTCAGAGTAGTGCAGCTCGCGCACGCGGATACGGAACAAGGCCGCCATCAGTCTGCGGCAAACTACGGAGAGGTGAACGTATCTCCGACGAATCCGCCGACCTGTCTTGACCGTTACGGTGAACGCACATGAGCGTGAGCCACGACAAGCTGGATGATCAGTCGGCCTCGGTGATCCGCATCGTGATCGCCGACGACCACGCGGTCGTGCGGAGCGGGCTGCGTCTGCTGCTTGACGCTGAGGGAGACTTTGAAGTCGTCGCTGAAGCTGGTGACATCGACGCTGCGCGCCGCTACGTCCGCGGGCATCATCCTGCGGTCTTGGTTCTCGACCTGAACATGCCAGGTGGGTCCAGCCTTGAGGCGATTCCGGCAATCCGGGCGGAGGCCCCCGACACGCAAATCGTGGTGCTCACGATGCAGGGGGAGCCCGCGTTTGCGCGCGGAGCACTCAGCGCCGGAGCGCTCGGCTATGTGCTCAAGGACTCGGCAGACAGCGAGCTCGTCGAGGCGGTGCGGCGCGCAGCCGCGAACGAGACTTACCTGAACCCGTCGCTGGGGGCGAAAATCGCGCGGGAGCCACCGCCAGGTCCGCCCGACGACCTGAGCCCGCGGGAGGTAGAGGTGCTGCGTCTGATCGCACTGGGCCATACGAATTCGGAGATCGGCAAGCAGCTGTATCTGTCTGTGCGCACCGTGGAAACCCACCGCTCGCATATCCAACAGAAGCTCCGCGTGTCCTCGCGCGCTGAGCTGGTGGGCTACGCGTTGCAGCGTGGCCTAATCAACGACGCCTAGCAGCCACGATCTCGTAATTGCCTCGCCAACGCGTGGCGTTCCTCGCAGCCGTCGTCGCGACGAGTTGAGATCGACCCCGGCGCCCGAAGGGACATCAACACCGCGTAGTTCACCACAGGCTGCAGGGCGTCTACCCACGATGAAAAGACCTGTTGTCGCTGGTTGTATCGTGATCCATGAACAGTTCTTCTGTCCCTGCTGATGGCGCCATACCGATTAATTGCACTCCTCGCGAGGATGAATGCGAGGGCTATTGATGCAACGGGCGGTCCTACATGTCGTTGCGGATCCGGGCGATGACGCGGCCCTGGCAAAGTCGCCGATCCGCGTGGTGCTTGCGGACGATCACGAGTTCGTGCTCCACAGTCTGAGGCTGCTGCTCGACGCGGAGGCGGACTTCGAGGTCGTCGCCGAATCTCGCGATTTCGACGCGGTCGTGGACCACGTGCGTGCCAATCATCCACATGTGCTTGTGCTCGACGTGAACATGCCGGGTGGTGCCATCCTCGCTTCGATCCGCGCACTCTGCAGAGAGGCCTCCGACACCGCGGTCGTCGTTACGACGATGATCGACGATCCGCGCTTCGCACGCGAGGTGATCGCCGCCGGCGCCAGTGGCTACGTCCTAAAGGACGACGCAGACCGAGACCTGGTCGAGGCAATTCGCCGGGCCGCGCGCGGCGAGAGCTTCGTCGCAGCGCCAGTGGTCTCAGCGCTTAAGGCGTATCACCGCGAACGAGATCCGCTAAGCACCCGGGAGCTGGATGTGCTCAGGCTCATCGCGCTCGGTCATACGAACCCAGAGATCGCGCGGCTGCTCCAGATCTCTGTTCGCACGGTGGAAACGCACCGCGCCCACATGCACCGTAAGCTCGGCCTCGGGACGCGCGCAGGGCTCGTGCGCTACGCGCTCCGGCGTGGCCTCTTGGCTACCGTGGCGCCAGCTGATGGCCTAGCCTGAGGCACTGGCAACGTTGCAACAACGATCGTTCCGGCCTCTGAGGATTCGATCGTGAGCCTCCCGTCGGCTGCCAGGACGCGTTCACGCATCCCTGTCACGCCAAAGCCAGCGCCGATGGCCGCTACGGCGAACCCCCGACCGTTGTCTGTTACCTCGGCGACGAGAGCGCCGTCCGCGAGGCGAACGTTGACCGTTACCGCGCTCGCCTCGGCATGCTTTGCGATGTTGGTGAGCGCTTCCTGTACGACTCTGTAGACCGTCGCCTGCGTAGCGGCGTCGAGTTGAGGCGCGCCGTCGTCGCCGGCGCTCAGTTCCAGTGTGTGACTGATCTCGAGGTCGTTGATCGTCCGGTGGCGGTCGAAAAGCGCCTCGAGCGCGGCGGCGAGACCGAGCTCATCGAGCGCGGCAGGACGTAGCTCCGTGATGATTGCGCGCAGGTTGGTGATCTCTTGCTCGATCTGCTCAAGCGCTTGATCGGCCGCGCGTCCGAAGATGTCGAGATCGTTTGCGCGTCGTGCGGAGGATAGGAGCACTCGCAGCCCTCCCAGCGCTTGCAGGGTTTCATCATGCAGTTCCTGGGCCCAACGCCGGCGCTCGTACTCAGCGGCCGCGAGCGCATCGCTGAGACGTTGCCGTTGGACGCTGCGCGCGGTTACGACGGCGGTTGCTGCGCTTGCGGCGAACGCCTTAAGGGTTTGTTCGTCGTCATCGCTGAACGGCGCGGCGTCGGGACCGTGGTCGAATGCGAGGAGAACCCCGACCGGCTCCCCGCGATGTGCGAGGGGCACCGCGAGCGCGGTCTTGGCGTCATCGACGCCGAATTGCTCGGGCGCGATGCGCAATCGGACACGCACATCATCGATCCGCTCCGGCCGGCCTCGTTGCATCACTTCGCCCGAGGTTGAGGCGCGCACGGGAATCCGCACGTCATCTGCACGACGGCCCTGCCCGGCGATCGCTGCCAGCACAAGCTCGTCGCCATCGAGCAGAAAGATCACGACGCTACGGGCCTCGACGAGGGCCCGACCACGTTTGACGATCAGCTCGAGGACGCGATCGAGATCGACTTCTGCACCAACGGCAACCGCGACCGCTTGCGTCGCCTCCAGGCCGCGATTTGCGCGTCTGAGCTCCGTTCCGCGCGCCTCAGCGGCCGCAAAGAGGCGAGCGTTCTCCACGGCGATTCCCGCCCAGCGTGCGAGAACGATGATTGCTTCCTCGTCCCCGTCGTCGAACTCGCCGTCCTGCTTCTCGGTCAGGTAGAGGTTGCCCCAAGCTTTGCCGCGGATGAATATCGGTACGCCGAGGAAGCTCGCCATCGGCGGATGGCCGGCCGGGAACCCGTAGGACGCCGGGTGGTCGCCCACGCGCGACAGCCTCAGCGGCTCGGGATGATCGATCACCACCCCCAACACGCCGCGCCCGTGCGGCAGGTCTCCAATCATCCTTGCCACATCGTCATCGATGCCGCGGGTGATGAAGCGCTCGAGCTCGTTGCGCCCTTCATTGAGCACGCCAAGCGCCGCGAAGCGAGCACCGGTGAGCTTGCACGCCGCTTCGAGCACGCTACCGAGTACTTCGTCGAGATCGAGCTCGGAGACGATGAGGCCGCCGACATCGATCAGGGTCCGCAGGCGCTCCAGTTCAAGCCGCTCGGTGATCCTTGGTCCTCCTGTAGCCAGCTGGGCGAACGGACAATACGCGTGCACCGATGTCCCCGATTCGTGACGGCATCCGTAGCCAGTACCGACCCGGACGCGCCCTGGGTGATCGCCCGCGTCTCCGTAGTTCCAGCGGATCGGCACCGTGGGTTGCCCCGATGACCTGCTGGCTAGCCCCGGCGATGATGCGGTGCGTGAGCGATCTGCGCGACCAGCGATCCGTAGCCAACGGTGACACCGCTTTCTATGAGCACGCGGACCGGCTGACGCGTGGCGATCTCTGGGCTTGGGACGAGGCGAACCGACGCCTCGCCAAAGCGCCGCACCGGATGCGCGTCGAGGCACCCCGGTCGTTGAACAGGTCTGGCGATTCAGACGCCGACCTAGCAGTAGCCGTCGCTCAGGCTCCAGGTGGTGTCGACATCGCGTTGCGAGACGGGTCGACGGTCAGCGTGCGTCCCGTGTCCGCGCGTGATGAGCCGGCTCTGCTGGCTTTTCTGCGCGCGCTGTCTGCCGACTCACGGCTGTTGCGTTTCTTTTCCGCCGGTGCCGACCTGGTTGGGCAGGCCCGCCAGTTCGCCCAGGCGGACGGCGCTACCGCCTACGGCTTGATCGCGACAACCGGCAGCACCGGTGAGATCGTCGGTCACGCTGGCTACGTGCGCGAGAGCGCAGATTCCGCCGAGGTGGCGTTTGCGATCGCCGAGACGCGCCAGGGCCACGGGCTTGCCACATTGCTGCTCGCCCACCTCGCGACACACGCACACGACCAGGGCATCTCGACGTTTACCGCGGTCGTGCGACCGGACAACCACCGGATGATCGGGGTCTTCCGTGAGAGCGGCTTCCCAGTCGAGATTCACGCCGGATCCGACATCGTGTCCGTCGCGTTGCCGACCGAGCTCAGCGCCGCAGGCTGGGAGCGCTTTGAGCAGCGCGAGAAAATCGCCAGCGTCGCCGCAGTCGGTCTTGTGCTCGCGCCCCGCGCGGTCGCGGTGGTCGGGGCCTCGCGTCGCCGCGGGACCGTTGGTGGCGAGATCCTCCACAACATTCTCGCCGGCGACTTCCAGGGCGTGATCTATCCGGTCAACCCGTCGGCCACGTCCGTGCAATCGCTGCGCGCCTACTCATCCGTCGCCGAGCTCCCGGAGGTCCCGGACCTCGCGGTGATCGCGGTGCCTGCGGCCGGAGTCGTAGAGGTAGCGCGCCAGTGTGGTGAGGCCGGTGTGAACGCCCTCGTCGTGATCTCCGCAGGTTTCGCCGAAGTCGGCAAGGACGGGGCCGAGCGCCAGCGCGAGCTACTCGAGGTGTGTCGGAGCTTTGGCATGCGGCTCGTCGGCCCCAACTGCCTGGGGGTATTGAACACGGCTACCCGGGTGCGGCTCAACGCGACCTTCATGCCGCGCACGCCACAGAACGGCAACGTCGGCTTTCTCTCCCAAAGTGGAGGTCTCGGAATCGCGATTGTCGATGCCGCGAACCAGCTTCAGCTCGGGCTCTCTGCGTTCGTGTCGATCGGCAACAAGGCCGACCTTTCCGGCAACGACTTCATCCAGTACTGGGAGCAGGACCCGAACACAAACGTGATCGTGCTCTATCTCGAGTCGTTCGGAAACGCGCGCAAGTTCGCCCGGATCGCCCGGCGAGTCGCGCATACCAAGCCGATCGTCGCCGTCAAGAGCGGGCGCTCGGCGGCAGGCGCCCGCGCGACCTCTTCACATACTGGCGCGTTGCTAGCGGCGTCGGACGTCACTGTGGACGCACTGTTTCGCCAGGCCGGTGTGATCCGCACGGACACCCTCGGCGAGCTGTTTGACGTTGCGGCGCTGCTCTCATCGCAGCCGGCACCGCGTGGGAACCGCGTCGTGATCCTGACGAACGCGGGCGGACCTGGAATTCTCTGCGCCGACGCCTGCGCCACGAGCGGCCTCGAAGTCGTCGAGCTACCGTCAACGCTGCGCGCTCGGCTGCGGCGCTTCCTGCCCGCGGAGGCAGGGATCGGCGACCCGGTGGACATGATCGCCACCGCCACTGCCGCCGACTACCGCAAAGCGATCGAGGCCCTCGGGCGCGCGGGTGTTGCCGATGTGATCATCGCGATCTTCGTCCCGCCGCTCGTGACCGAGGCGGTCGACGTCGCGGCAGCGATCTCGGCGGCAGCCGAGCGCATACCCGACGACGTCTCGCTCGCCGCCGTGTTCATGGCAGACGCCGGCATCCCGGTCGCGCTGCATCGAGCGGGGAACCCGATCCCCGTTTACGCGTTTCCCGAGGATGCTGCGCGCGCTGTCGGTCACGCTGCGCGCTACGGCGCCTGGCGTGACGCGCCGGCCGGACAGGTTCCCGTTTTCGAGGATTGCCGTACCGAGGAGGTCGCCGCGGTGATCGCTACCGCCCTCGGTCGCGGCGTCGACTGGCTTGCTGCGCCCGATGTCGCGCGCCTGCTCGACTGCTATGGGTTGCCGACGCCCGGCGCACGCGAGGTAGCGGACGCGGCCGCAGCCGGTCGAGCCGCGGCAGAGATCGGTGGCCAGGTGGCACTGAAGGCGATCGCCAAAGGGCTGTTACACAAGAGCGACGCCGGCGGCGTGCGCGTCGGTTTGCGACCAGCGCAGGTCCAGCGCGCGGCAGAGCAGATGAAGGCGACACTTGCTGAAGCGGGATTCGCGCTTGAGGGGTTCCTCGTTCAGGAGATGGCCTCGCCGGGCGTCGAGCTGATCGTTGGCGTCGTCCAGGACCGCGCGTTCGGTCCGCTCGTTGCGTGCGGTGCTGGTGGCACGAGCACCGAGGTGCTTGGTGACGTCGCAGTCCGGCTAACTCCGCTCAGCGATCTCGACGCGCATGAGATGCTCCGCGCGTTGAAGGTCTTCCCGCTGCTCGATGGTTACCGCGGTTCCGATCCTTGCGACGTCCCGGGGCTCGAGCAACTGCTACTACGAGTCGGCGCACTTGTTGAGGCGCATCCGGAGATCGCCGAGCTCGACCTCAATCCGGTCGTGGCGCACCCGGGTGGCCCGTTGATCCTTGATGCGCGGATCCGCGTCGAGCAATGCGAGAGCGGACCGCCGCTTCCATCGTTGGTTCGCTGAGGCGAGACTACCAGTGTCGTTGTCCTCCGCTTGACCGCACTGAGGTCACCCGAATACAGCGCCTGCTTGACGCCGATTGGCGGCAGCCAACGCCCTGTGGATCGGCAGGCAGCGCGCTCCTCGCACTGGCCCTCTTCGGCCGGCGCGACGTCGCGAACGCCTGATCCGGACGCTTGCGGAAAACTACGCAACTTCTAAGTGGGAACTGCCCGATGCGATGCGCCGCGAGGTCGTCCTAGCCTGCATAGATGTTCTACGACGTGTTGAGGTGTGCTCATTGCGGCGAGGCGATCGGCGTTTACGAGCCTTTGGTCGTGGTGACAGACGTGTTGTCCCGCGAGAGTTCAATCGCCTCCGATCCGGCGGTCAGGGATATCCACGGCGAGCACTACCACCGTGGCTGTTACGAAACGGCGTGCGACGTCGCGCTCGAACGGAGCGATGCGCGAAACGCGGACAATCGCTCTCCAAGCTGTCAATGACGCCCTCAGGCCTGTACTTCAGCCACCCGGCCTGTCTCGAGCACGATCCGCGGGTACACATGCCCGAGCACCCGGATACGCCCGAGCGGCTGTTGGCGATTGAGCGCTATCTTGGCGCGCAAGGTTGGCTTGGCTGGGAGCGACGCGAAGCGCCGCCAGCATCCGACGATCAGCTCGAACTGATTCATGACGCCGCTCAGGTTGAGCGGATCAAGGAGATGTCGCGGGCAGGCGGGGGCGAGATCGACCCCGATACGTTTGTCGGGGACGCCTCTTTCCGAGCCGCCCTTCACGCCGCCGGCGGCGCCTGCGAGATGACCAGGGCGCTGTTCGCTGGGGAATCGAGCCTCGGCTTCTGCGGCGTGCGGCCGTCGGGACACCACGCCGAGCCCGCTCGTGCGATGGGGTTCTGCCTCTTCAACAACGTCGCGATCGCAGCAGAGTTGGCGATCCGCGAACTGGGCGCTCGGCGAGTGTTCATCGTTGACTGGGACGTCCACCACGGGAACGGCACCGCCGAAGCTTTCCGTCGACGCTCCGATGTGCTGTTCGCCAGCATCCACCAGTCGGGCATCTTCCCGGGCACTGGGAGTCTCAGTGATGTCGGCTCGGGTCGAGGTGAGGGCTACACGATCAATCTTCCCGTTCCCGCCGGCTCCGGGGAGGATCTTTGGCTGTCGCTGCTCGAGTACATCGTGCTACCCGCCGCGCAGGCGTTCGAGCCTGAGCTGGTGCTGATCTCCGCCGGGTTTGACGCCCACCGCGACGATCCCCTCGCGGGATGCCGCCTTGAGACGAGCTCGTTTGCCGAGATGGCTCGCCATGTGCGCGACCTGGCGACCAGCCTGGGCGCCCCGCTCGGAGTAGTTCTCGAGGGCGGTTACGAACCGGAAATTCTGGCCCAATGCGTAGCGGCGACGCTCGTCGCGCTCGACGGGGACCTGCCGGCGAACTCGGCGGCGCCCGAGGCGTTCTTGACCTCGCGTGCCGCCGCCCACGTCGGTCACTACTGGCCGCTTTGACGCGTCACGCCGGCATGGCGTGTGCAGAAGCGCGTCTCGCCGCAACCGGCGTAGAGGGGTAGCGACCGCGCCGTAGCGCTACGTAGTAATCCCGCTCAAGGCTAGGGCAAAGCCCCGATTGCGGGATGGTTCCGCCCGCCTAGTCTGCTCCTAGGCGGTTTCATCCTCTTACTCAAGGAGCAATGCAATGGCAACGGCAGTCTCGTCTCATGACAGCACGAAGGTTCGCACCCGCGAGATCGATCTCACGCACGCGGCGAGCGCGGTCGCCTACGCCGCGATCGTCGTCGGAACCTACCTGACGTTCGGATTTCTCTATTACTACGCGGCATACGAGAAGCTGATCACCGACGGCGGCACGATGCCGGCGCCACTCGCCAAGACTTTTGCCGGCTCGTTCATCGCGTCCTTTCCGGGCACGAACGTGGCCTGGGTGCTGATCGGAATCGTCGAGGCGACCGTCGCAATCGGCCTCGTCGCGAGCCTCCTAACCGGTGAGTTTCTGCCTTCGCGGCACAAGCCGCTGCTGCTCAGCTCGCTCGGGATCAGCATGGTCGCACTCGGCGCCTTGGCGTTTGGCGAGAACATGACCGGTGGCTTCGCAACCGTCGCCGAGCTGTTCAGCTACTTCACCGGGACGGCCGTGATCATCGTCCTGATCCTTCTGATGCCGCCGTACCGACGCACGCGGTGGCTGTCGAACCTCAGCTCGCGCACCACGCACGAGTAGCACCCGCGCAGCCGAATCACTCGGCTGCCAGACGCCGCCGCGACGCCATGCGCATCGCGGCGGCGTCGTGCGTCGCGTGACGTGCGTCGCGTGGTGCAAGGTCGACCACCTCCGGGCACACGGCATGTCCGGCGGCGCAGCGCAGTTCGACGGACACTTCTTCTCCACAGTCTCGGTGGCGTAGCGCGACGGGTCCACCGCGGTCGTCAAGCCAACGGTTGCCCCATTGCATCAAGGCGACCAGCGCCGGAAAGAGGTCGGCGCCCTTCGGTGTGAGTCGGTAGCGCCGACGAGTTCGCTGGCCAGGCTCGCGGTAGTCCTCGCGTTCGAGCAGTCCCTTCTCTACGAGTTCGCGCAAACGGGCGGCGGTGACGGGCTCGCTGATCCCGACGCGTTCGGCGAAGTCGTCGAAGCGGGTCGTACCGTAAAAAGCCTCGCGGAGAATCAGGAACGCAGATCGTGTTGGGATGGCATCGAGCGCCTTGGCGATCGTGCAGCCTTCCGCAGTCCAGGCGTCCCTTGGGTCGAGCGTGCTGGTCATGCGCACCGAGTGGTCCATGTCTCGATGATAGCTGACTTCTCTAGCACTAAGTCAGTGTGCTACGGTCCTGGCTATGCAATCCCTAAGCCAGCGGTCGCGGGCATTGTCGCTTCGCCGTCGCTTGCACTCGGGGCCGCGGGACGCCTCGCCGGCACTGGTGTTGGCGATCGTGTGCGCGGGCGTTGTGCTCGCGAGCCTTGATCTCTTCATCGTCAATGTCGCCCTGCCGCAGATCGGGCATGACTTCCGTTTGCGTGGCGGCGGACTCGCCGGCCTGTCGTGGGTCCTGAATGGCTACGCGATCGTCTACGCGGCATTCCTGGTTCTGTTCGGCCGGCTGGCAGAGCGCTACCGCCGCGACCGCGGCTTTCTGCTTGGGGTGGCGGTGTTCGTCGCGGCCTCGGCGGCGTGCGGGGCGGCAAGCAGCCTGACGATGCTGATCGCCTTCCGGGTGGTACAGGCGGCGGGGGCGGCCCTGCTGACGCCGACCTCGCTCGGCTTGATTCTCGCGACCTTTCAGCCTGAGCGCCGTCAGAGCGCGGTGCGCACATGGACCGCTATCGGCGGCCTGGCGGCGACGCTCGGCCCTGTCGTCGGCGGGCTCCTAGTCGCCGTGAGCTGGCGCTGGGTGTTCCTCGTGAATGTGCCGGTTGGCGTGGTCGCGCTCACCGCCGGCTGGCGGTGGCTCCCGCGGGCACCGGGACATCCGGTGCCCGCCCCTGACGCGAGCGGTGCAGTGCTGATCACCGCTGGCATCGGAGCGATCGTGCTGGGACTCGTGAACGGCGGCGCGTGGGGCTGGGGCGACGGCCGGACGATCGCCGCTCTCGGCGCCGGCGCACTCTTACTGACCCTTTTCGCCGCGCATTGCGCGCGCCACCCTAACCCGCTGATCGACCGGGCGCTGTTCCGGCTGCGCCCGTTCACGAGCGCCTCAGTCGTCGCGTTCTTCTTCTCCGCGGCCTTCGGCGCGATGCTGCTCTCCCGCGTGCTGTGGGCCCAGGACGTCTGGCACTGGTCGGCGCTCCTGACCGGCCTCTCGATCGCCCCCGGGCCGCTGATGGTGCCGCTTGTCGCGTTCGGCTTGACTGGGCGGTTGACTGCACGCCTCGGCCCCGGACCGGTGATCGCCGCCGGCTCGACGGTCTTCGCGGCCGGTGCGGTGTGGTGGGCGCTCGCCGTCGGGCTGCGACCCGACTACGTCGGCGGGATGCTCGGTGGAATGCTGCTCACCGGTATCGGTGTCGGCTTGACCCTGCCGACGATCATGGCGACCGGCACCTCCGCACTGCCCGCGCATTCACTCGCGACCGGCTCAGCGGTCGTGAACATGTTTCGCCAGATCGGACTCGCCGTCGGCGTGGCGATCCTGATAGCGATCCTCGGGACGCCACACTCGCCGCTCGCGACGCTCGACGTTTACCGACGCGCCTGGGTCGTGGTCGCGGCCATCTCGCTCGCAGGGGCCGTCCTCGGTGCCGTGCTGATGACCACTCGACGCGCACCCACCGCCGCCCTCGCATCGTGAACGGCACACCGATCGACGGAGCCACCGCGCTCGTCACCGGCGGGAACCGCCGCCTCGGCCGCGAAGAATTCGTCTAGGGCACGCCAGCGTTGCGCCGCGATCGGCGCCAGGCCAATCACCGAGCTGGTGTGATCAACCAATCGACTGCACGACGAGAAGAAACGAGGGCGAGATGAGCATCAGCAGGGAGACCGCGACCGCGTTCGTCGAGGCCTACGGGCGTACCTGGGAGGCCTGGGACAGAACGGGCTTCTGTGATCTTTTCAGCGAGGACACCGTCTACGTTGCCCACCCGACTGGGGAAACCGTTACGGGCAGGGCGGCGCTGGAGCGCTACGTCGAGAAGGAGGAGCGTGAACAGGGCGTGGTTGCCGTGCGCATGGGCGCGCCGCTGATCGACGGCGACCAGGTCGTGTCTGAGTTCTGGGTCGCGGCTACCAACAACGACACGCAGGCGACGATCGCCGGCTGCTTCATTGCTCGCCTGCGGAGCGAGGACGGACTCTGCAGCCACTTCCGTGAGTACTGGTTCGACATCGCGGGCCACGAGGACCCTGGGCCTGGCTGGGGTAGCTGACCGCGGATCGGCAGATGGTCCAGACCTGATAGGGCCTCCGGTAGCGCGGGCCCCGCGTCCGAACCAGCGAACCTCGTCCACCCAGTGGTTCACGCGTCAGACGGGTGGGTTCCGGAAGCCTACGATGGACTCGTGCTGAGACGCTGGCCCGGCGCTACCGCCGCGGCGCTGATCACGGTGGTAACTCTCGGGTTGATCGCGGTCGACCTGACCGATGCCGCTGCCCGCCGCTGGTGGGCTGAGCGCGCTTTCGCGACGGACGTCGTGGCAGGGATCCTTGTCGTCTTGATCACAGTGTTGCTGGTCGACCAGGTACTGAGGGTGCGACAGCTGAAGGATCGTGCGTATGCCACGGCAGCGCAGGCGGCGATCCTGATGGCCCAGGCGACACGGGCGAAGCAGAGCGTGTCCGCAGTGATCAATGGCTCGGGGGATCGGGATACCGCCCTCGACGAGGTTCGGACGTATATGACGATCTTGTCGATCAGCGCCCCGGTACTCATCGATGCAAGGGTTTCTCGCACATTCTTGGAGCAGGCCCAGAGACTAGCCGTGGAGCTGGCGCGCGGGCTTGCTCCTGGAGTCAAAGCGTCTGGCGAGATCAGCACGGCTTCCGACGCCCGGCTGGAAGACTCCTTCCAGCGTCTTCGCTCCGCCGCGGCCCCGTTGCTTGGGCTGCTCACTGCCGAGCAGCAAAGCGCGGCAGGCAGAGGCGAATCCCAGTGATTTAGCCAACCGCGAACCCGCTAACGCGACGGCTGCTTGAGGCTGCCGATTGCGAGCGAGCCGTCGTCGGGCGCCTTGGTCGTTGTGGGTACTTCTGCGGATGGGGGCGCGGGCTGCTTCGCGGACTGTGCGTCGTCGAGGAAGTCTGCGGTGGGCACGAAGAAAAGGTTGCCGGTGACAGCTCTCGAGAAGTCGAGGAGCCTGTCGTAGTTTCCAGCTGGTTTGCCGATGAACATGTTGGTCAGCATCTGCTCGATTACCTCCGGGTAGCGGGCGTAACCGATGAAGTAGGTCCCGAACTCGCCCGCGTCGACGCGGCCGAATGGCATGTTGAACCGCATGATCTGCTTCTGCTCGCCGTCGTCGTCGATGATCGTGTTGAGCGCGACGTGCGAGTTGGCGGGTTTGCGATCGTCGGGCAGTTCGATGTCGCTGAGCTTCGTGCGCCCGACCGCACGCTCCTGTTCCTCGACAGCGAGCGCGTCCCAGCCCTCGAGGTCGTGCAGGTACTTCTGGACGACGACATAGCTGCCGCCGGCAAACTCGGGATCCTCCTCGCCGATCGCGACCGCCCGAAGCGCGGCTGCGCCTCCCGGGTTCTCAGTGCCGTCGACGAACCCCAGCAGGTCGCGTTCGTCAAAAGACCTGAATCCGTGGACCTCGTCGACAACCTGGGCGTACCCTGCCAGCCGGCTCGTCAGTCGCTGTGCGAGCTCGAAGCACAGATCGAGGCGGTGGGCGCGGATGTGGAACAGCAGGTCGCCGGGCGTCGAGGGCGCGGTGTGCCTGGCGCCGGACAACTCGCGAAACGGATGCAGGCCGGCCGGGCGCGGTGCGCCAAACAGCCGATCCCAAAGACCGGATCCAAGTCCAACGACACAGGTCAGCTCGCCCTCGGGAATCCGAA
Source organism: Solirubrobacterales bacterium (assembly GCA_003133565.1). GTDB lineage: Bacteria > Actinomycetota > Thermoleophilia > Solirubrobacterales > Solirubrobacteraceae > Palsa-513. The sequence continues at coordinate 4,640 of PKYB01000084.1, read as the reverse complement.
AGCCAACCGATCGCTCAAGCCCACTGGTGTCTGCCAGGAGATCGCGCGCCGCGTCTTCAGCACCGGGACGAACCGTCAGCACGAGGAAGATCGCGGCCTCGGTGAGCGGCGTCAGAACAGCTTGCGGCTCGGATTGCTGCATAGCGCCGTCTACGGCTTCAGCGCTACCGCAGCCTCGGGCGTCGCGACGTGGAAGCTGAAGCTCTGTTCGAGATACAGCCGCACCACCTCGCCGTCGTGCGAGTCGTAACCAATCGAATGGTCCTGGCCGGACTCGAGGACGAAGTCGCCGCCTCGCAGGCTGAGCACGATTGCCCCATCGACACCTGGCGCCCAGACGATCGGGCCCTCGAGGATCTTCCGCAGGTGCTCCAGCAGCGGGTAGCCGCCGTGCTCGGCTGTCTCGGCCACGATGCGATACTGCTCGCGTCCCAGAGCCAAGCCGTAAGGCCCGGCGATCCCGCTGCTGAGAAGGCGCTCGGCTGCCACGGCGATCTGAATCGGGTATCGCTCGGCGGCTTTGCCGAGCTTTATCTGCTCGTGTGGTGAGGCTTCGCTGATTCCGGTGATCGCCCCAGGCCAGCCGTGAAACACCGCGATGTTCTCCGCCACCGCGATCTGGTGCGCAGCCCTGTCGAGCGACCCGAGGTCGATGCCGTCAGCACCGCGATCGGCGTCACGCAACTCGGCCCGCGAGAGCTCGAAGTCCGCGCGCGCCTCGACCAGCGCCAGAACGCGACGCTGCAGTCCGGAAACTCCATCGCCGGGCGCCACGGCCAACGGGCTGGTACGTCCGAGATTCGTCGCCGAATGCTCCCAGCCGAGCGGCCCGGTGAAATCAACGAGCTTGCGAGCAGCCAGCGCCGGTAGCAAACGCTCTCGCGCCTCGCGGTCGAGCATGTCCCAGCCCGCGTCGCTGATCGGCGCACTCGAGCGAAGCAGATGATTCACGGATCTCCCGCCTTGGCTGCCACGGCGATCGCGCACGGCAGGTACCCAGCCGTCCCGGCCGAGTCGTCGGTGCTGCGTGCGTTGATACTCAAGGCGAACACTTTGTCGGTCAGCTTGTCCATGCCCACGCGTGGTTTCGCACGGGTCCGGCGCATGCTAACGAGACGCTCTCGCGGTTGCGAACCGCCCGGGGAACGCATGCTGGCCGCCGCGCCACTCGGACCCGCGGGTCCGGTAATCCANNCCGGACCCGCCGACCCGTTATGCGGTGCGTAACGCGTCTACTCGCCCGCGCCTCTAGTCGGGTCTTCGGAGGGCTTTGATCCGAGCTCGCCGCCCTGGGTCGGATCCTCGTACGGCGTCGATCCGTGCTCAACTCCCTGGGTCGGATCCTCGTCGGGCTCCTCTCCGAGCTCGACTCCCTCGGTCGGATCCTCGTACGGCTTCGATCCGACCTCGACTCCCTCGGTCGGATCTTCGTAGGGCTGTGAGCCATGCTCATGTCCCTGGGTCGGGTCGGTGCCTGCGCTCATGTCCGGCTCCTCTCACTCACGGGAACGTAATTGCTTCGCACTCCTACATTAGTCTCAAAAAGCTGCGGTCTGTTCAGACCTAAGCACCCCCTTCCATCCCGGTTAGGTCTTGGTCGGCGAGTTCGAGGTCTGCCGCGGCGAGGATCGCGTCGATTTGGTCGGCCGGCAGAAGCCGCCGATCGCGCCGTCGACGGCTGGGTTGCGCAGCGTCCAAGCGGCGGCGAGGGCGCGCGAGGTACTTTCGTGGCGTTCAGCGAACGCGGCCAGCCGGACGACGCGCTCGAGGTTACGCGTCAGTTGCGGCTCGTTGAAACGTGCATCTTCTTTCCTGCTGACGCCGTGAATAGCCCGCAACGTGCGCGAAAAATGTGGCCGCACCGCTGCCCAGGCGCTGAGGCCGATGGTAAAAAATCACCGAAAACCCCTTCCGAGGAGGCCGCGATGGCAACGGCACCTGAGGCATTCGCGGCCCGGTTCCGGTCCCGTCCGGGCGGGACCGAGAATCATGGCTGCGGGAGCTTGACCTGCGTGCCGCGGCTGCGCAGGCGCCTTGACCGCGGGCTCGGAGTGACGCCGGCAGCCTCGCTAGTGCTCCGCCGGCCGACGTGAATCGGTCGACTACAAACTAGTCCTTGACCACTGCGTCACGAGGCGCAGGTTATTGAACCGCCATGTAGGTGACTAAAACTGCAACTGGGATCCGGCCAATCGGAAGGAGTAGAGAGATGAGCACCACGACCAGAATTCCCGAGCCCATCGTCGAGGGCCGCGGAGGCACGATTCTCGGGCCGCGCAACGTGGCTGTCGAGCGTGAGAATCCGAGCAGCTTGGTCGCCCCAGCAACCGACGCCGGCACGGTGCCAAACCTCAAGTGGCCGTTCGCGCTGTCGCACAACCGCGTGCTCAGCGGCGGCTGGGCCCGCGAGACGACGGTCCGGGAGCTACCAATCAGCACCGAGATCGCAGGCGTCAACATGCGGTTGACCCCGGGCGGAATCCGCGAGCTGCACTGGCACAAGGAAGCCGAGTGGGCCTACGTGATCGCCGGCGGCTGCCGCGTCAGCATCCTCGACGAGGAGGGCCGGCTGTTCATCGACGATGTCTCTGTCGGCGACCTGTGGTACTTCCCGGCGGGGCTACCGCACTCGATCCAGGCGCTCCAGGACGGCGTCGAGTTCCTGCTCGTGTTCGACAGCGGAGACTTCTCCGAGAACGAGACGTTCCTGATCACCGACTGGTTCAATCACACTCCACGGGACGTGCTGGCGAAGAACTTTGGGGTCAGCGCGTCGGCGTTCGACGCGTTGCCGACCGATATAGGTCACACCCGCTACATGTTCGCCGGCGACGTTCCGCCCGCGCTGAGCGACGACGCCCCGCCGTACCCCGCCGTTCAGCCGCCGCTCTCCTACACGTGGCACATGCACGCGCAGGAGCCCACCAAGACCCCCGGCGGACAGGTCCGCATCACCGACTCGCGCAACTTCACGGTCTCCAAGCGGATCGCGGCAGCCCTCGTCGAGATCGAGCCGGGCGGGATGCGCGAGCTGCACTGGCACCCGAACGCCGATGAGTGGCAGTACTACCTGTCAGGCCAGGGCCGGATGACGGTGTTCGCCTCCGGCGGCAAGTCCCGCACGTTCGACTACCAGGCCGGCGACGTCGGATCCGTGCCCTTCGCGATGGGCCATTACGTCCAGAACACGGGCGACGAGACGCTCACCTATCTGGAGATGTTCCGCTCCGACCACTTCGCCGATGTCTCGCTGAGCCAGTGGATGGGCGTTCTTCCGCCGGAGCTCGTCAAGGCCCACCTCAACCTCGACGACGACGTGATCGCTGGCCTTCCACGTAGCAAGCCGATCATCGTCGCCTAGTCACGACCCTAACCATCCCATGGCCGGGTGTCGAGCGCCTCAGTGGCTACGCGAACAAGGCGCGCCAGGTGAGGCATGAGTTGCTAGGCGGACTCCCTGGCTGACCCGTCAGCTCATGGACATCCTGTAGCGACCACGGAGCTGCGAGCGCCTCCTCCTGTTAGGAGTGGTGCGTGCCAGAGGCGTCTGCGAGCGCGCTGTCAGTTGGTTCCGGGAGCCACCGTCGCAGGGTCTCGATCAGCTTGTCGCGCTGGATCGGTTTGCTGATGAAGTCGTCCATGCCCGCTTCGAGGCATGTTTCGGCGGCGCCGTGCATCGCGTGGGCGGTCATCGCGATGACCGGTGTGTGACGACCGCCATTCTCCCGGCGGCGCAGTTCGGTGGTCGCTTGATAGCCATCCATGCCCGGCATCTGGCAGTCCATCAGGACCGCGTCGTATTGCCGTGTGGCGAGCGCCTCCAGGGCTTGATGCCCGTCACCCACCACGTCCACACGACAGCCGCAGCGTTCGAGCGCGCGAGTGGCAACGATCTGATTGACCGAGCTGTCCTCCGCGACGAGCAGCAACGGCGAACCAGTTGACCACAGCGGGCCCGTCGTGACGACTGGCGCCTCGGTGGGATCGGCTGCTCGATCGCTGACCGCAAGCGGGAGCTCGATCCAGAAGGTGCTGCCGCTCCCTGGGTTGCTGGTGGCGCCGATTGTTCCGCCCATCAGCTCGATTAGTTCGCGTGCGATCGCGAGCCCGAGGCCCGTGCCACCGTAGTTGCGTGTGGTTGAGACGTCAGCCTGTGTGAACGGTTCGAACATCTGGTCGAGTGCCGCCGGATCGATCCCGATGCCCGTATCGATCACCTCGACGCGCACCACGGCGTCAGGACCGCTTCGCGCCGGAACGCTCGCACGGACTGCGACTGTGCCAGAGCTCGTGAACTTGACGGCGTTCGAGACGAGGTTGAGGAGAACCTGACACAGGCGCAGGCCGTCTCCGCGTGCCTGCTGGGGCACGTCCTCGGGAATCTGCACATCGAGCTTTAGACCTTTCCCCTCGGCCTGCATCCGAGGCACGGCACAAGCTTGCTCGATCGTCTCGCGCAGCGGAAAGTCGGTGACCTCGAGGTCGAGCTTGCCGGCTTCGATCTTTGAGATATCTAGGACGTCGTTGACGAGTCCGACCATCAACTGTCCGGCGCGGCCCAGCTGCACAGAGAGCGCGCGCTGCTCGTCGTCCAGGTCGGTGTCGAGCAGCAGCTCGTTCATGCCGAGCACGCCGTTCAT
>PKYB01000075.1 GCA_003133565.1 Solirubrobacterales bacterium | reverse complement strand
TCGTCCCTCGCGAGCGCCAGGACGCCGGCCCACTCAGCTATTGACGGTAGCCTGTAGGCTACATAGGCTACCTACGACGAGCAAAGCCTGCAGCACGGCCTTTTGGTCTCGTGACTACTAGATGAGAGCGCACGATGAAAGGAACAACGATGAACGATCGAACCGGCCGAACTGAGTATGTGGATGTCGAGGGCGGGCGCATCGCCTACGAGGTGGTCGGGGATGGGCCGCTGGTGGTGTTGTCCCCCGGCGTGGCTGATACCCGCAGCTCCTACCGTTTCCTCGCACCGCTGATCGCCGATGCCGGCTACCGCGTCGCCAGCGTCGACCTGCGGGGACATGGTGAGTCCAGCACCGGCTGGGGCTCCTACAGCCGCGCAGACACCGCCGGCGATCTGATTGAGGTCATCCGGAAGCTGGGCGGCCCGGCGGTGATCGTGGGCCAGTCCTTCTCGGGCGGATCCGCGACGATCGCGGCCGCGACGAACCCTGATCTGGTGAGCGCGATCGTGGAGATAGACCCGTTCACCCGCCCGCCGGAGTACAGCGTGGCCGCCTTTCTGCGTAACTCCCATTACCGCCGCGGCGCGCTGCTGCTGGGGGAATTCGTCCTCACCGGAAGCGTCAGGATCTGGTCGAAGTACCTGAACGTGGCATACCCAGGGCGCAAGCCGGCCGACTGGGACAGCTGGCTGGCCGCGCTGCAGGCAAACCTGCGTGAACCCGGCCGCGCGAAGGCGGCCCAAAGCATGTGCAAATCGAAGCCGGTCGACGCCGCCGCGCAGCTGGTCAACGTCCACTGCCCGGCGCTGGTGGTGATGGGCAGCAATGATTCGGACTTCCCGGACCCCGAGGCCGAGGCCGCCGCGATCGTTGGCCTGTTACCAGCCGGTCTAGGCCGCTACGAGATGATCGAGAACGCGGGCCACTACCCCCACGCGCAGTACCCGCAGCAAGTCGCCGACGCCATCCTGCCGTTCCTCGCCGGACGCGACCATGCCTAGAGCGGGTCTGACCGAGTCGCGGGTCGTCGAAGAGGGCGAGCGAATGGCCGACGAGGTCGGGCTCGAGCGGCTGACGCTCGCCGCACTCGCCCTACGTTTGGGCGTACGCCAGCCATCGCTTTACAAGCACATCGACGGATTGGACGGCTTGCACCGCAGTCTCGCGGTGCGCGCCAAGAATGAGCTGGCGTACGTGCTCGCTCGCGCCGCTGTCGGTCGCGAGCGAGGCGACGCGATCACGTCGATCGCCCGCGCCTACCGCGCGTGGGCGCTCGTGCACCCGGGCCGCTACGCAGCCGCTCAACACCCTCCCGCCCCGGGAGACGCCGACGACGAGACCGCGAGCCAAGCCGTCTTGCAGGTCATTACCGACGTGCTGGCCGGCTACGACCTGCGCGATGACGACGCCATCCACGCCACCCGCGCGCTGCGCGCAACACTGCACGGCTTCGTCACCCTCGAGATCGCCGGCGACTTCCGCCTGGCGGTTGACATCGACGGCAGCTTCGAGCGTCTTATCAAGGGCCTCGTCGCAGCGCTCCAGTGGACCGAGGACCAGCTCGCTAGCGGGAGTCGAACGTGACCTCGGCCAGCCATCACGAGGCAACCCAAATGCCCGGCGTCGGGACGGTCGTCGGAGCACCACGCCTCTGGCTGCGCCTGGAAGCAGCCACACTGCTCGCCGGCGCGCTCATCGCGTACACCACTACCAAACAGCCTTGGTGGCTGATCCCGCTCACGCTTCTCGCCCCCGACATATCTGCTGTCGGCTATCTTGGCGGCGCGCGTCTCGGAGCACGCCTCTACAACATCGCCCACGTCACCCCTCTGCCAGCGGCACCGATCGCCCTCGGCTGGTGGCAACACATACCGCTGGTCGCGGCGCTCGGGCTCGTCTGGCTAGCGCACATAGGCCTGGACCGACTGCTCGGCTACGGCTTGAAATACAACGACAACTTCCAACACACCCACCTCAGCTGGAAGACCAGCCGTCCACGAACGCCAGTCCGGACGGCGAGCGTAGTCTCGGAGGACCGCCGTTCATGACGGTGGCCCGCTCATGCCCCAGCACGCCGTTCCAGATGAGCGTCTTCGGCGGGGAGACCGGTAACCGCAAGCGCATCCGCTGCCCAGCGTGGAGCCACGGGCGCATCGACCGCGGGCAGGCAATTGGAGCCTCTGTCGGATTGCCTCTCCTCCCCAACGGCTGAATAGCGGAACGGTCGACGCGAATCCTGCGCTCTCGCAATGGACGACTTCCGATACTCCGTGGCCTCGCTGAGGTCACTCCTGCTTCGCGCATAAAGGCAGGCGCGACCAATGCCCGCGACCAGAGTATTTCTTCTCGTCCGTAGGGGGCGTGTGATCGTTGCCGGGTGAGACTTCTGCTTTGCGGCACACGAACGTGGAGAGTCGCTGCCGCCCAGTGGGGCTGGTGGCGCGGGAGGCTGACGCTAAGGCTCGACGAGGATCCCGTGGGTGCCGATGCGCCGCCAGATCACGTGGGGCTCGTTGGCGCGGACCGCTGTCGCGTACTCGATGTCGCGCGCCCGTCCGGCGCGAAGGTGACCTCCCAGATGCCGGGGTGGCCTTGGACGCGGTGCACGCGCAGCGCGGGCGGAAACGCCGGCGGGGACTCGCGCAGCGCCGCGATGAATAGCGGCAGCATCGCCAAGAACGCGTTCCGCGTAGTCGGGGAGAGCCGGCGGAACTCGCGGTTGAACCCGGCGAGCGCCTCGAACGTCGGCACGCGCTAGGTGCTAACTCTCTGACGGCAGATCGTCTGCTGCCGCCGCGACGCGCTCGAGGTGCGCGACGAATTCCTCATCGCGAAACACGCGCGCCTCGGAGTCGCGAATCACCTCCGAGAGCAGCTCTCGCTCAGGGCGCAGCAGCAGCGTGCCATCGGCGCGACGCTCAACCAGCTCATAGGAGCCCGCGATCCCCGGCTCTGAGAGAGTGATCCGCTTAGCCCGCGAGGCCATACTTGGATTCTCGCAGGCCAAGCGGTCCAAATCGAGCGAGCGACGAGGAGAACCCCATCGACGCCGCGCGGTTTCGCTCACCCGTACCTGGCGAGTCCCGCGCTGGCCGGGATGACGGGTGCTGCTCGGTGATGGACGGTGTCGACGATCTCTGCGTTGTCGATGCCTTGTAGGTAGATCGAGGTGATGCCGAGGTTAGCGTGGCCGAGTTGGCGTTGGATCACGACGATCGGCACGCCCTCGCGAGCCATCTCTACCGCGTGAGCATGGCGGAGCTGGTGCGGCGCGAAGCGCCGTCTGACTGCCGCTGCGACTGCCGTTCGGCGCAACTGGAAGCGGACCGCGTCCTGTGTCCACGGCCGGCCTTGGTTGGGACCGTTGATGATGCAGAACAGAGCGCCAACACGCAGTTGCTCGCGGATCTGCAGCCACGGTTCGAGGTGCTGCCAGCCCCACGCGTCCATCCCGACCTCACGACGCTTGCCGCCTTTGCCGCGACGCACCAGAATCGCGCCGCGACCCGGGTCAAGATCGCTCTCCGTCAACGCGAGCGCCTCACTGATTCGTACCCCTGAGCGCCAGAGCACGACGATCATGCCGCGCAGCCGGTCAGCGACCGGACCATCGCCGGCGGCACGCATAACCCGGATGATCTCCTCCACCGTCGGAGGATCCGCCGGATAGCGCAAACCCTTGTTCCTCGGCGACCGACCAGCGTGGAGCCGCGGAACTGTCGCCGGCGACCGGCGACGACCATTGCAATCCCGCAAAGCAGCTTCCACAACTCCTCCTCACGTTGCGTGACACGAACAGAAATCGTGCCCCGCCGTGCCCCACCTACCCAGCCGCGGGCGCAACCTTTCAACAGGGCAACTGGGCGAATCCGGTAACGGGCGAGGCCGGCCCACGCCCGCTTACGCCGGTGATGCGGAAGCACTGGCTCCGCCTGGCCCCTCTGACCTGCAGCTCGTCGATTGCGAGCACGTAGAGCGCGGCTCAGCGGACGCTCGCATCTCGCGCAACGCGACATACGCCAACGAAGCCTCGTCGATCATGCGTACGGTCACTTACCGCGGACGGTTCGGCCACAATGCTCTGGGTGCGAATGGGCGAGGGGCAGTGCGGATGCGCCAACTGGCGGACCGCTAATCCTCGGTGATTGAAGGCGCGACGAGTCCGCCGCTGGGGTGGCGGCGTCCCTCGTCGCCGTGCGCGGGGCGTGGGCGACCTTCCTGCGCGATGGGTGCTAGCTTCGCGCGACGTGCCGCCTGTCAATCGCCGACGTTATGTCGCACGCGCCTCCAGGCTGGGTGTGCTCGTCGCCGGCTGGGCAATCGCAAGCTGCTTCTCCACTACGGTGCAGGCCGCACCACAGACACCGTCGCGGCCTCGCCCTTGCACCGTCGCGTTTCCCGGCGCTCACAGTAAGACGATTGGCAAGACTACCTGGTACAACCGCCAAAGCAGCGTTGAAAATGTCGTCTGTTTTGGCTTCGGCCTGAAGCCGAGTGCTGACTTTCCCATCACAGCGGAAATGGTTTGCGGACTCGCGGCCCAGGCGATCGGAGCTAAGGCCGACACATTGAGCCTCTTCGTCGATGGAGCTTGCTCGGGGACGGCGCTCGCTGCGGATCCGCGGGAACCAGCGCAATACGTTGAGACGGCGTGCTCGTGGGTAAGCGACCTCTTGGAGAAGCTCGCAAGACCCGTCGGCGTCGTCGGCTCTATCGGCTGCACGTTCGCTCCGTCCGTGGGGCACTCACTAGGAGGCGTGCTCGAGTCGCAGCACGAGTTGGACGTAGCGGCCGACATTATCGACCGCGGTCAATGCCTCAAGTACTCCCCAACACACTTCGGCAGCCCCTGGCTTGCCGTCGCGTGCGCCTCGGGAGACACGGGCTTCTCGACGTTGCCCACCGCGGTACGCCAACGGACGTCGTCGACGCAGCCAACTGTGCAAACGCTAAAGTCGCTTGATCTGTGCCGCGTCATTCCAATACAAGCATTGATGACAGTCGTCGCGGAGAGGTCTGCTCCGCCCTGCACCGTCGTTCCGTCCGATCCGACCTCACCAGGACCGGCCTACGCCGAGGCGATCTGGGGAGGGACACACTTGGATGGCAGTAACAAAGTATTCGTCGGTATCGGTCCGGATGTCGCCGATGGGCGTAGTGAGGCGTGCAGTGCCGCGCCGCCCCGCGGCGACTCACTGACGACCATCGCTGGTTATCGGACCATCGTCTATGACAGTACCGACAGTGCCGGTGACAATGGAGGGTTCGCCTTCATGTGCTATGAAAAGGGTGTTGATGTGGACGTCACCGTGGACGATCCGCAATTTCAGCAGAACGCCTTCGCGCTCCTCGCGCCATTTTGCGTAGCGGTGGTCATCGCATTATCGCGGGAGCGTTGACTCGGCGGCCAAGCGCCGACGATGACCGCAGAATCGCAGCATCGCCCGACTGTCGCTTCCGCGTGAGGCTGTCGCGTAGGTGGTGGTTTGCTGGGTCCGCTTAGTTGATCCGAGCCGGATCTGCGACTGACCGAGGGCGGCGGCTAGGCGCCTGACTTCGCCAGCCCTTCGACCAGCTTCCGTGACGCCCGCTCCCGCCCAGGGCCGATGGCGTCGAGAGCCCAACACGACCACATCTCGTTTTGACGACCACATCTCGTTTTGCGCTCAGGTAGGGTCTGCCCGTGCGAGTTCGGATAGGCGTGGGATCGTTGCTTGCTGCGGCGATACTGAGCGGTCTCCTCACCGCGTGCGGATCGTCATCAGGGTCCGCGGCGCGATCAGGCGCCCAATCCGGGAGTCGTGGTGGGAACAACTGGTCCTCGCCGGCAACCCTGTCTACCGGGCAAATCGCGGCCGTAGCGTGTCTGACTGCGGCCGCTTGCATCGCGGACGATGCCAGCGGAATCATGTCATGGACAACCGACGCAAACAGCCCGTCGCCACATTGGACAAAGGCAACGACCTTTGGCGCCGCTACGGCAGACGTTTTCAGTTGTCCGTCTGCGACAAAGTGCTTCGCAGGTGATGAGAATGGGGAGATATTGTCGACATCAGTTCCGGAGTCGTCCCTGACCTCGTGGTCGAGCGTTGGTATTGACGCAGCGAATCCCAACGTGCTCAACGCCAACACGATATCCGGGCTTAGCTGTCCGAGCGTGTCGCTCTGCGTGGCGGCCGACTGGGGTGGGAACTCATTCACTTCAACTTCGCCCACTGGCTCTTCGTGGTCGCGGGCCGAGGTGCACCCGAGCGACCCTGACGGCCGCGCCTACATCGCATGCCCATCCGACGATGTGTGCGTGGGCGTGAACGCAGCCGGCTACGGGTCGATGGATCCAGGCAACGCAAATTCTTGGACCGGGGTCACCACGTCGAATCTCGCGCCGGAGGGGTTCACCGATGTATCGTGTCCCTCGGCGCAGCTCTGCTTGGCGACGATTAGCGACGGAGCCCCGAGTGGTGGCCCGACCGTTTTCGTCGGGGACCCGTCCGTGTTGAGGTCCTGGCACGTTGAAACCATTGGCCACGGGTTCGTCGGGATAACCGGTGGTCTTGCATCGATATCCTGTCCGTCATCGCGCTTGTGCGTCGCGGTCGGTGGTAGCTCAGCAAGCGGCGTCGCGTACACGACGTCTGATCCTTCGGGTCCGGGCGACCGTTGGGTGGCGTCCAAGCTCCCCTTCTATGGCCCGACGGCGGTATCGTGCTCAGTAGCTCTCACGTGTGTCGTGGCGGGGGGCGGCGACGTTACAACCGCGTCCTTTTCCCGCGCGTAACCGAGGTCCGGCGTACGCGAGCTGGCCGAGGAGGTGCGCGAGCGCTACGGAACGATCGACGTGCTCGCCAACAACGCCGGCGCCCTGTTTGCCTCGCGCGAGGAGACTGCCGAAGGCCTCGAGCGGACGTTCGCGCTGAATCATCTAGCCCCGTTCCTGCTCACCAACCTGCTCCGCGATCGCCTCCGCGGCGGGCGTGTGGTGACCACGGCCTCCGATGCTCACCTCTCGGGCCTGCTGGACCTCGAGGACCTGCAGTCCGAGGCCTCCTACCGCGCGATGCGCGCCTACGGCACCTCGAAGCTGTGCAACATCCTCTTCACGCGCGAGCTCGCCGGACGCGCACCGGAGCTGCGTGCCACGTGCTTTCACCCCGGCGCTGTGCGTACCGGTTTCGGCAAGAACGAGCCTGGGGTCTGGAGAATCCTTGCGACGCTGGGTGCCCCGCTGCTGCGCTCACCCGAGCACGGCGCCCGCTCGCTGCTCTGGCTTGCAACCTCCGACGAGGCCGCCACCCTGACCGGTGCCTACGTGCAGGACGAGCGGGTGGTATTGCCGAGCCTGCAAGCCCAGGACGAGGGACTCGCAGCGGCGCTTTGGGAACGCAGCGCCGAGCTCGTCGGCCTCGCAGCGGCCTCCAGCTGAGCGGCGCCGCTCGGGCCAACCGCGACCAAAGACGGCGCTCAGCGCAGCAGCGCGATCAGGCCGTCCGGATCCTCGAGGCTCAAGCGCAGCTCGCGCAGCTTGGTCGGAAACCCCATTACCCACGCTCGCTGGACCGGCTCGAACGTGATCGTGACAAGCCCGCTGGCCGCGCCGTTGACGAGCCAGCGCCCGCGCCAGCCGTGCACGCCGATACCGCCGACGGGCCCTTCGGAGCGCTCGGGCGAACGAACCGCTGATCGCGGCACAGAGGCGTAGAAGGCCCAACCCATCCGGACCGTCAGCCGCTCCTCGCCAACCTCGGCGAATGAGAACCGCGGTCCGAGCGCCAGCGCCGAAAGCAGTGGCCGCAGCAGGCCGTACTTGATCGCGTATCGCCGCCCGGTGGGCACGCCGGGATGATCACACACCTCGCCCTCGCTCGGCCGCGTCGGGAAGAGCGACGGTCGCTTGTGGCAGCGCACCCCTGAAAATGGGGCTAAGTCGATCGAGCGGCCGATCAGCCCGGCGGCTGGGCTAGGCGGATCGTGTCGAGGAGCGAGAAAGGATGGACCAGGTCGATGCCGACCGGGAGGTCGAGGTAGCCAGCCCGCGCGCCGGCGTGGTGGTCGTGGCCGTACTGCCAGACGATGGCGTTGGTGTGCGGGTCGATCACGATCACGCGGTCGTCGCGCTCGTCGCTGACCAACACGTCGCCGTCGGGGAGCTCGAGCGCCAGCGCCGGATCGTTGAGCTCGCCGTTACCGCTCGCGGGGTCGTAGCGCCAGAGGAGCTTGCCGGTAGTGGAGAAGGTTTCAACGGCTCCGGGGTGCGTGTGCTCGACGCTGATCAGGACGTTCGCGCTGACGTCGGCGGTCGCCGAAGGGTGATGGAAGCCGGGGACGGGCACCGATTTGATCAGCGCGCCGGCGGCGCTCAGGAGGTCGGCGTAGCCGTCGCCCTGCTCGTTGACGACGATGCCGCCAGCGGTCGTGGGAAATGCGCTGCTCGGGTCGTCGAACGTGGTCGGCGGGTCGTGTGCGCAGCGGCCGGTCGTGCCGAGCTGGCGTGTGACGTGGTGATCCTGCGGCGTGATCACCACGAGGCGGCAGTTGCCGAGGTCGGCGGCGAGGATCTGGCCATTGTCGACACGCAGTGCGGCGGAGGGGTCAAACAGGTGGTTCGCGCCCGAGCCGGGGTGCCCGAAGTGTCCGTAGCTGAAGACGATCTGCCCGGCGTCGACGGCGAGCGCACTGATTACGGAGTAGCCGTCCTCGGTAATCGCGATCTGGTGGCCCGACTTGGTAAAGAAGGCAAAGTCGGGAAAGAGGCCCGGGCTAAGGGCGCTAGCTGCTTGGGAGTAGCGCCAGACGGTCTGGCCGAGCGGAGAGATGTCGAGGAGCCGCCGGTTGCCGCGATCGGCGATCAGCAGGTTCCCGGGCAATGCCGATGACTGCGAGTTCTTCGCGACGTGGCTGGGGCCGGTGCCTGCCGCGGCGAGCGGCGAGTTGCTCACATGCTTGGGCTTGGGTTTGGTGCTCGAGCCGAGACGGTCGACGGCGAAGAGCACGACGAGGGCGACGATGACAAGCAGGCCGAACAGGCGGATGAGCCCGTTGCGGCGGTGGCGGCGGTGCGCCGCGACACGCCGTTCGTGGATTTCCTCGGGAGTGTGCTCGTACCCGGCGTTGAGAAAGTCGGCTGTGGGGGCTGCGACCCCCTCGTAGGTGTCATCCTCGTCGCCGGGCCCGAGGTCGTCGAGGTCGAGGTCGAGGTCGTCGTCTAGGTCGTCGTCGTCGTCGTGGCCATCGTCTTGGTCGTCGTGGTCGTGGTCGTGGTCGTGGTCGTGTGCGGAGATGCCCTCGTCGCCGGGCGAGCCCGCTTCGTCGCCTGCCCGCGGTGATGGAGCGGCGTCAGCGTCCTCGTCCTTGCCGAGGCCGCGACCCTGGGGGTTGGTCCACAACTGGGCAGCCGACAGCGGCGGCTCTTCCGCCACCGGCTCGTCCTCCTCCTCCTGCTCGTCGGCCCCGCCGTCGTGGGCGTCGGGCACAGCCGGCTCGTTCTCGTGCGGCGCGCCCTCGTCCTCGACCGCTGCGTCGTCCTCGTCATCGTCAGCGAAGATGTCGTGCTCGCCTGTTGGCGGCAGGTCGTCTTCGGGCCGTGGCGGATCCTCGCCAGGCGTGGTCGGATCGTCATCGGGCATCGATCAGCCCGCCTTGGCCTTGGCCGGTGACGCTGTCAAGGCGCCGACCTGGCCGAGCACGGCGCTGCCGTTCCAGCCACCGGCCAGATAGATCGTGGTGCCGACCGTGACCGCCGCGGTCTCGGCGCGTGGGTCGGGAAGCGAACCGGCATCGCCGACAATCTTGCTTGAGGGATCGATCGAATAGATCGTGCTCACCGGGGTCTTCGGTGTCTGCATACCGCCAATGAAATAGGCGAGCTTTCCGAGCGTCGCCGCTGAGGCCGCGTAGAGCCCGATCGGCAGCTGCGTGAGCAGTCGCGTTTGCTTATTCGCCGGGTCAAACACAAACACCTTCTTGCTCGGCACTCCACTTGCCGTGAGGCCGCCGGCGATCACGAGCTCGCCGTCGACCGCCGCAACTGCTGGGAATTGGAGCCCCTCGGGCAGCTCCCCGGCGGTCTCCACCAGGTGGCCTGGGCCCTTCCAGGATTCGATCGTCGCTATGGCGCTCGCCCCCGTATAGCCCCCCACCAGGTAGACCGTGTGGCCGATCACTGCCGCCGCAAGACCGTAGTCTGCCTGCGGCAGCTGTCCGATCTGGGTGACCTCGCCCTTCCCGGCGACGAAATATTCATAGATATAGGGCTGCGCCGCGCTCCCGTCGTTGCCGCCGAAGATGTACTCGTGGTCACCCAACGTGACCGCTGCTTCGGCGTACAGACTGACCGGCAGGCTACCGACGAGGGTTCCCCCGCTCGTGTTGACCGTCGCAATGCCGGCCGTCGCGGCGAGTGGCTCCACCGCCGAGTCCGTGCCGCCGATCAACGAGAAGGATGTATCGCCCGGATAGGCGGCTGCAGCGCTCTCGCGGATCGCAGCCGGCAGAACGGTGGCTGCGTTGTATGTGAGCGGTGCGGCACTGGGCTGGATGAGCGTCGTGGTCGATGAAACCGCACTGCTCGGTGGAGAGCCACCACCGCTCGTGGAGACGATGATGACGATGATCAAGACCAGCAGCGCGACGGAAACCGCAAACGTGCGCCGACGCCGCCGGTAGATCACCGCCTGATTCCACATATAAGCGCTCAGTCTCTCTTATTATGAGGCGGAACGGGAGCTTTGTTGTCCGCTGAGCGGCGGCTTGCACTCGGCTCCGAGGCATGCGAACATGTGTTCGTATGATCGCCTGCATCCTCCTCCCCCGTTTTGAGCTGACGGTGGCCGCCGGCGGGCTGGAGGCGATCGCGGGACGTGCCCTGGCAATCGCCGCTGAGCACCGTTCGGCAGGCAGTGGTCTGCTTGGCGAGACCTCCGGTGGCGCGGAGGCATATGGCGTGCGCAGCGGCATGCCGCTCAGCGAAGCACTCGCCCGCTGCCCAGCGCTCGAGCTCGTCAGTGCCGACCCGATGGCTGTCGCCAGCGCCTGGGAGCGAACGCTGCGCACGCTCGAGCAGATCGGCGCCGGCGTCGATCCGGAACGGCCCGGACTCGCCTGCTTTGCGCTGGATGGACTGCGTGGCATCCACGGAGGCTCAGACGAGCTTGTGCTAGCCGCGGCCCGCCGCGCGCTCGACCGCCCGGCCCGGATCGCCGCCGCGCCAACCCGCTTTTGCGCACTCGCTGGCGCACTCGCAACCCGCCCTCGCCGCACGCTGATCGTCCGTGGCAGCGCGCGCGAATACCTGGCGCCACTGCCAATTACGCTGCTGCGCTCGCGCGAGCGCACCGCACCGCTGGTGGGGACGCTCGAACGGCTCGGGATCGCAACGCTCGGCGAGCTCGCGTCGCTGCCACGTAGCGCAGTCGCCGACCGCTTCGGTGCGGCGGGGATAGGGGCCCACCGGCTGGCCTGCGGCGAGGATGATCCGCCCCGCCCACGGAGCGTCGAAGAGCCGCTGGTGGAACGGTTCGAGCTCACTGAAGCAGCTGGAGGACCGGCGCTCGAGCGTGCGCTCGGCGTACTGATCGATCGACTGCTCGCGCGGCCGGAACGGCGTGGACGCACACTGCGCGCGGCAACGCTTGGCGCGCGACTCCTCGACGGCGGTAGTTGGCGTACCAGCGTCACCTTCCGCGAGGCCCTGGCCGCGCCGCGGAGGATGGCGCTCGCACTTGCCCCGCGGTTGGCGCTGCTGCCCTCGCCGGCGGACATGCTCATGCTCGCCGTCGAGCGCTTTGGCCCGGCGGGCGGTGAGCAAAGCGCACTTTTTGAGCAAGCCGACCAGCAGCGCCGCGCGCGGCTGCGCGAGGCAGTCAGTCAGATGCGCATTGCCGCAGGAGCCGATGCCGCCCTGCGGATATGCCTTTTGGAGCCCGACTCACGTGTCCCTGAGCGTCACATGATGCTCGCCCCGTTTGAGTCGTGACTGGGCCGCGACGCCTGTTCCTGCCGCGCGCCGCGCGCGTGCGAGCCACCTCCGGGGGCACGCCGCTCGCGGTCGATGGTCAGTCGGTTGCCTATGTGCGTGAGTCGTGGCTGGTCGAAGACCGCTGGTGGACCGAGCAGCCATTGCGCCGTCGCTATTGGGAGCTCGTCAGCGAGTCGGGTCGTGACTTCGTCGTCTTCCACGACCTCGCCAGCGGACGCTGGCTGCGCCAGCGCTGAGCCGAGCGGGAGCTGAGCTGAGCGGGGTCATTGGGCAAGTCATGTACACCGAGCTGCACTGCCACTCCGCATACTCGTTCCTCGACGGCGCCTCGCTGCCGGAGGAGCTTGTCGTCGCAGCGCTCGAACTCGGCTACAAAACTCTCGCGCTCACCGACCACGACGGCGTCTGGGGCTCGATGGAGTTCGCCCAGGCCGCCCGTGGGCTTGGGCTGCGAGCAATCCACGGTGCGGAGCTGAGCCTTGACGACGGACGCCACCTCACGCTGCTCGTCGCCTGCGCGCGTGGCTGGCGCAACCTCTGCCGCCTGCTGAGCATCGCCCACGCGCATACCCGCGATCGTCTGCGTGACCCTGTCGCCCCCGCCGTCACACTGGCGAGCGTTTGTGCTCACAGCGAAGGCCTCGTTTGCCTCACCGGTTGTGCGCAGCGCGGCGTACACGACATGGCGGGAATGCGGATGCTGCTGGAGGCCTTTGGCAGGGAGCGGCTGCGGGTCGAGCTCCAGCGCCCGTTTCTCGCCGGCGACCGCGCCCGCAACGCCATGCTCGTCGCCCTCGCCGGCCGGCTGGGACTGCATTGCGTCGCAACCGGCAACGTCCACGCTCACGCCCACTCGCGCGCTCCATTGCAGGACGCCTTCGTCGCGCTGCGCCACCACCTCACGCTCGAGTCAAGCGAACCGGTGCGACGACCCAACAGCGCCCACGTCCTCACCTCGCCGGCGGCGATGGCAGCGCGCTTCGCCGATTATCCGGACGCACTTGCGCAGAGCGCGCTGCTCGCCGAGCAGCTGCGCTTCGACCTCGCCGCGGACCTCGGCTACCGCTATCCCGGCGTCGAGGATCCAGACGCTGGGCGACGCCTCGCAGAGCTCTGCGGTGCGCGCCTGCGCGAGCGCTACCAGCGAGTGGCGCTCCGCCAGGCTAGCGCTCGACTCGAAGAGGAGCTGGCCGTCATCGAGAAACTCTCGCTCGCCGGGTTCTTCCTGCTGCACCACGAGATCCTCGAGCTCTCGCGCGAGGTCGCGATCGAGATACGCGGAGCGGATTCAGCGCGGGCGCTGCTGCCGCCGGGACGCGGACGGGGTTCCTCGGTGTCCTCGATCGTCTGTTTCCTCACCGGGCTCTCGCACATCGACCCTCTCTCGAGCGGACTCGGGATTGGACGTTTTCTCAACCCTGAGCTGAGCTCGCTGCCCGATATCGACCTCGACTTCCCGCGCGACATCCGCGAACTGTTGATCCGTCGTGTCCACGACCGCTACGGACGCGATCGTGCGGCGCTGGTCGCAACCTTCCCGAGCTTCCGCGCGCGCGGCGCGATTCGCGAGCTCGGCAAGGCGCTCGGACTGCCACCAGCCGAGATCGAGCGCGTCGCGCGCGGCGCCGACGGCTTTGGCCATCACATCGATCGCGACCTCGCAAGCGCGCTGGGAGCGCGCTCGCGCAGCGGACGCTGGGTCTGGCTCGAGCACCTCGCCCAGGAGGCGCTCGGGTTGCCACGCCATGTCTCCCAGCACCCGGGCGGAATGATCGTTGCGACGCAGCCGCTGATCGACTGCTGCCCGGTGGTGCCGGCGGCGATGGAGGGACGCCAGCTCGTGCAGTGGGACAAGGACTCCTGCGCTGACGCCGGCTTTCTCAAGATCGACCTGCTCGGGCTCGGCATGCTTTCCGCGGTCGAGCGCTGTGTCGAGTTGATCGCCCGCACGCGCAGCGAGCGGATCGACCTTTCACGGATCCCCTTCGACGACCCGCCGACCTTCGCCGCGATCCAGGATGCGCAGACCACCGGCGTGTTCCAGGTCGAGAGCCGCGCGCAGATGCAGTCGCTGCGGCGGACACGACCAGAGAACCTCGAGGAGCTCGCCATACAGGTGGCGATCATCCGTCCCGGGCCGATCCAGGGCGGCGCGGTGAACCCCTACATCCAGCGCCGCCAGCAACTGCGGGAAGACCCCTCCTACGAGCCTCCCTGCCTGCATCCTTCGCTTGCCGCTGTCCTGCGCGAGACGCTCGGCACGATCATCTTTCAGGATCAGGTGCTCGAGGTCGCCCAGGCTTTCGCCGGCTTTGGTCCCGGTGAGGCCGACGGTCTGCGCCGAGCCATGAGCCGTAAGCGCGCGACCGCGGCGATCGAGCGCTACCACGAACGCTTCATCGATGGTGCCCGCCGTCACGTCAGCGCCGATCCCGCCCTGGCGCAGCAGGTTTGGGAGATGGTCGCGGGCTTCGCGGGCTTCGGTTTTCCCAAGGCACACAGCGCGGCCTTCGGCCTGCTCGCCTACCAGTCGAGCTGGCTGCGCGTGCACTATGGGCCCGAGTTCCTCTGTGCGCTCCTCAACGAGCAGCCGATGGGCTTCTACCCGCCTGACAGCCTCGCGCACGAGGCGCAGCGACGAGGTATCGAGCTGCGCGCTGTTGAGGTCAACGCCTCCGGCGCGGAGTGCACTGTCGAGGCTTCTCTGCCGTCCCCGCGCGAGGATGGACGGCTGGCGGGCGCGGTGCGCATCGGCCTGGGCTACGTGCGTGGTGTGCGTAGCGAGGAGGTCGCAGCGCTCGTCGCCGCGCGTGAGGCGGAAGGACCGTTCACCAGCGTCGTCGAGCTCGTCGCGCGCGTGCCGTTAGCGCGCCCCTCGCTCGAGCAGCTCGCCTGGTCGGGCGCCTGCGACGCGCTTGCGGGAAGCCGTCGCGCTGCGCTGTGGGCACTCGGTGTGGCCATACCCGGACGGCGCGTCGCCGGAGGCACCCAGCTCGCGCTCGCGCTCGACAGCGGCCCGCCGCCACAGCTGCGCAAGCTCAGCCGCTGGGAGCGCTTGCTCGCCGACTACGCGACAAGCGGTGTGACAATCGACGATCACGCCCTGGCGATCCTGCGTCCACGGCTTGCCGGCGCTACCACCAGCACGGAGCTCGCCCGCCTGCATCACGGAGCCTCAGTTTCGGTGGCGGGACTCGTCGTCGCCCGCCAGCGACCGGAGACCGCTAGCGGTGTCGTCTTCCTGCTGCTCGAGGACGAGCATGGCGTGATCAACCTGATTGTTTCCCCCACGCTCTATGAGCGCCGGCGTCACATCGTTCGCGCGGAGCCGCTGATCCTCGCCGACGGCCGTCTCGAGCGTCCAGCTGCCGGTGGCGGCACGATCAACGTGCTCGTGCGGGAGCTACGTACGCTCGAAGAGGAGCTCGCGGAGGCCACCGCATCGATCAGTCATCTGCCGGTGCGCGAGGTCGACTCGCCCGCCGATCCTGATCAGCGAGGCGCCGCTGCCGATCTGCGCGCAGTCGCGCCGCCGATTCAGAGCTTCGGCTCAGGGCGGCGACGCTAATCGGCTCGCTCGCTGTAATCGACCGGACGCCGGGCCCGGTCGGAGACGAGCAATAACAGCGCCAGCAGGACGAAGTTCATTACCACCGACGAGCCGCCGTAGGCCACAAACGGCAACGTCACGCCGGTCAGCGGGATCAGGTCGGTGACGCCGCCAACGATCACGAAGACCTGCATCGCGACGACGAACGCCAAGCCGGTCGCGAGCAGCTTTGAGAACGAGTCACGCGCAAGCGTGGCGATCTTCAAACCGCGCGCGATGAAAAGGACATAGACGACGAGCAGCCCGGTCGCCCCGACCAACCCGGTCTCGTTGGTGATGACGGCGTAGATCATGTCGCTCTCGGGGATTGGGATGAGCGAATTGGCGTGACCGTTGACCGTTGACCACAGAATCGATTGGTCAAAGCCGGTGCCGATCACGCCGCCATCGGCCTGCGAGAACAACGACTGCGCGAGCTGATAGCTGCCATTCGGCTCGTAGTAGAGATTCTTGTCGAACGGATGCTCCCAAGAGAGGACCCGCGTATAGATGTGGCCCACGTGCGTGCCGAGGTAGTACGCACCGGCGGCAAACAGCAGCAGCCCAAGGAAGGGGAACGACAAGCGTCCCGTGGCGACGTAGAGCAACGCGAGGAAAACACCGAAAAACATCAGCGACGTCCCGATCTCGCGCGTCACAAGGAGCACGCCCATCGCCGAACCCCAGACCAGCAGCAGCGGACCGAACTGCTTCATCGGCGGCAGCGTGACCCAGAGGATCCGCTTGCCTGCGGTCACGAGCAGCTGGCGGTTGTCGCGCAGGTATGACGCGAGGAAGATCACGATTGCGATCTTTCCGAGCTCGGATGGTTCGAAGGTGATTGAGCCGACATGCACGCTGAGGTAAGCACCGTTGACCTCGGCACCGATCCCCGGAAGCCTAGGCAGCAGGAGGCTTCCGACACCCACGATCGCGATCAGGTAGCGGTAGTTCTCGAGCTTCATGTAGCGCCCGTCGCGCAACGCCACGAGCGTCAGCGAGAACAGCAGCAGACCGACGACCATCCACTGACCCTGCTCGCGCGCGAAGTCAGACACGCCGGGGTAGTTGCCGATCCGATAGAGCTCGACGAGGCCGACACTCGCCAGCACCGCGGCGAGCGGGAAGAGATAGGGATCGGCAAAGGGCGTGGCGCGGCGAATCACCATGTGCGCGGCGAGGCAGAGCGCGAGGAACGCGGCGCCGTAGGTGAGCGAAACACCCGACAGCTTGCTCTGGCTCTGAATAAAGATCGCTGCGAAACCGGCGGTGACGATCAACGCGGCCGGTATCAGCCCGACAAGCTCCCTGTTGCGCGCGCCGAGCACGCCTCAGAGGGTAGTGCCAGCGGCCGATCGCCTGCGCTCAGCGCGCTGCCGCGTCGAGCGCCGCGTTGACGAGTGCGTCGGCGCGGGCGTTTTTCTCACGCCGGACAGAGCGGATTGACGAGCGTTCGAAGTCGTCAAGTGCAGCGCGGGCCTCCGCGTGGAGCGCTGCCATCGCCGGATGCTTCACGCGGTAGGCGCCGTTGAGCTGCTTGGCGACGAGCTCAGAATCGTTGATCACCTCGACCTCGCTCGCGCCGAGCGCTTTGGCCCGCGCCAAGCCCAGCAAGACGCCACGGTACTCAGCGACGTTGTTGGTGGCGATGCCGATCAGCTCGCTCACCTCTTCGAGCAGCACTCCCGCGTCGTCGGAAATCGCTGCGGCGGCGGCTGCCGGACCGGGATTGCCCCGGGAGCCGCCGTCGACGTGGACGACGACCTTCACGCAGCAGCGTCGGCGGACACCTCGCCGAACAGTGGCGCGAATTCCCCGGCCACGTGGCGGCGGCGCCGATCGCGCAACACGCGCTGCTCGCTTTCGGCGGGAGTCGCACTGCGATAACGCCGCTCGGCCCTGCGCCGGTCAACAATGACCGCGACATTGGGGTTGCCGGCGTAGTGGGCCTTCAGAGTCTCGAACAGCTCGCCTTCGAGCTCGCGCGGGACAACGCAATAGATCATTGCCAGGAGCTTAGCGGGCGTCAGTGACGCGCAAGGGTGAGTTTTCCACGCTCGTCGGCGATCGCGTTTGCGGGCGCCAGATCGCCACCCAGCTCGGCGGGCTCGTAGCCCTGGTCGCGCAGGCGCACGGCGGCGTTCTCGAGATCGACCTCATAGCGATACCAGCAGAGCTCCCATATAACGAGGATGTCAATCAGCCCCTGCTCATCGCTGGCCCCGGCGTGGACGTAGGGCGCTCCGAGCGAGCGGATCACGCCCGCGACCGTGCGCGAGAATCCGCTGGCGTTGAAGAGGCCGAGTGCGTGGGCGGCCTGCACCTGTGCGTCAGTCGGCACCGCCTGGACGTGGTGGGGCAGGTCATCGGTGGACTCGGCGGCCGCGACGACCTCGCTCGGAGGCGTTTGATGGCCGTCCTCGGGCCGAGAGCGCCAGCGGCCGACCAGTGACCGCGCACGCTCGGCGTGGGCGGCCGGCGCCGTCGCGGATTCGCCACCGTCGCGAATCCAGCCCTGCCTTTGCGCCCGCCCTGTGCAGAGGTCGCAAACGTCGCGCTGGGTGCGCCCGTCGTAGAAGCTGACCGGGTGCTCACCGCGCAACAGCGACCGCCGGCAGACCTCGCACAAGACCGGTTCTTGAGAGGTGTGGAGCTCTCTGGTCGCCATCCGTTCACCCTAGCGCGCGACGCGCGGGGACGCGCACGCACGCTAGGCGTGCACGGGCTCGGCGTCCGCCGCCGCCAGCACCTTCGAGACGAGGTGGGCGGGAACTTCCTCGTAGCGCAGAAACTCCATCGTGTAGTCGCCCTGACCACCGGTGAGCGAGCGCAGGTCCGGCGCGTAGCCGAGCAGCTCGGCCATCGGCAGCTCGGCCTTGATCGCGGTCATCGCGCCGACCGGCTCCATTCCCTGCGGGCGGCCGCGGCGGCTGTTGAGGTCGCCGATCACATCGCCGACCGTGTCTTCGGGGACCGAGAGCGTGACAAGCATCACAGGCTCGAGCAGTACCGGGTCTGCCAGTTCTAGCGCCTGCTTCATCGCGAGCGCGGCGGCGAGCTTGAACGCGAGCTCGGACGAATCGACGGTGTGAAACGAGCCGTCGACGAGCGTCACGCGGACGTCCTTCACCGGATAGCCGGCGAGCACGCCGTGCTCGAGCGCCTCGCGCGCTCCCTTCTCGACCGCGGGGATGAACGAGCGCGGGATCGCCCCGCCCTTGATGCGGTCGACGAACTCGAAGCCGGCCCCTGCTTCACTCGGCTCGATCTCGATGTGACAGTCGCCGAACTGGCCGCGACCACCGGATTGCTTCTTGTGGCGGCCGTGGGCCTTGGCCGAGCGGCGAATCGTCTCCTGGTAGGGCACCCTGGGCGGCTTCAGCGTGACGTCCGCGCCGAAGCGCGAATGCAGGCGATCGACGATCACTTCGACGTGCATCTGCGAAAGCCCGGCGACGATCTGCTCACCGGTCTGCGGGTCGCGATGCAGATCGATCGTCGGATCCTCTTCCTGGAGGCGTCGCAGCGCGGTGAACACCTTGTCTTCCTCGCCCTTGGCCTTGGGCTCGACCGCAAATGCCATGACCGGGGCCGGCAGCTGGTCGGCCGGCATGCGAATCGGTTCGTCGCACGCGGCCAGCCAGTCACCGGAGCGAGTCTCCTTCAGCTTGGCAACGCCACCGATGTCCCCAGCGCCGACCTCATCGGCGTGCCCGTTCGCCTTGCCCGAAAAGACGATCAGCTGACCGATGCGCTCGCGCGCGTGGGTGCGCGTGTTCAAGAGCTGCGTGTCGCGGTGCATCACCCCCTGATAGACGCGGAAGAGGTTGATCCGCCCGGCATAGGGGTCGGCGCGCGTCTTGAACACGTAGGCAAAGAGCTCGCCGTCATCCTCGGGCGCGAGCGTCACCTCCGGCAGCTCGAGGCCGCCGTGCTCCACCGGCGAGGGCAGATCCTCGACGATCGCGTCGAGCAGTCGGTTGGTCCCGAGGTTCCGCGTCGCGACGCCGCATACGACGGGGAAGATCGAGCCGTGGTTGGTGCCGCGTCGCAGCGCGTCGACGATTTCGGCGTGCGAGATCGGTGAGCCCTCGAGATAGCGCTCCATCAACTCGTCGGAGACCTCGGCAACCTCATCCATCAACTTCTCGCGATACTCCTCGGCCCGCGCCTTTACGTCGGCGGGAATGTCGATCTCGGTCGCGTTGCCGCGGCCGGCCTTCTCGTAGGAGTAGGCGCGCATGTCGACGAGATCGACGACGCCACTGACGTCGTGCTCGCTGCCGATCGGAATCTCGGTGGCCACGACGTGGGGGCCGAACGCGCTCTTCAGCGACTCGAGCGTGCGGAAGAAGTCGGCACGCTCCCGATCGAGCATGTTCACGAAGAGCATGCGCGCGATGTCGCGTTCCGCGGCCGCGTTCCACAGGCGCATCGTCGCGACCTCAACGCCCATCACGGCGTTGATCACGAAGATCGCCGACTCACAAACGCGTAGCGCGCCGAGCGCGTCGGCGACGAAACTCGGCTCGCCGGGCGTGTCGAGCAGGTTGATCTTCCGTTCCGACCACTCAAATGAGCTGACCGTGGCCGAGATCGACATCTGGCGCGCCTGCTCGTCGGGATCGACGTCGGATGCGGTCGTCCCGTCGAGCACGCTGCCCAGCCGCGTGAGCGACCCCGCTTCGAACAGCAGAGCCTCGTTCAGTGAGGTCTTGCCTGCACCGCGGTGGCCGACGAGCGCAACATTACGAATTGCCTCCGCATGGTGGCGCATGCCCTATCTCCTCTCTCGGGTGCGCTCAACATATCGCGAATCCGCCCGAGTTTGGCGGGCGCTCAGCGTATCTGTGACAGGTTCGAGCGGAGCCCGAGGACGGCCTTGGTGTGCAGCTGTGAGACGCGCGACTCGGTGACGCGGAGCACGTCGCCAATCTCGCGCAGGGTCAGGTTCTCGTAGTAGTAGAGCGCGATCACGAGCTTCTCCCGCTCGGGCAGCCGGGCGACGGCCTCGGCGATGCGATCGCGCACCTCGTTTTGATCGACGATCCGCTCCGGATCCGCGGCCGAATGATCGCGCAGCGTGTCCAGCAGCGAGACGCTGTCGCCGCTCGAGTCCGACGATGTCCAGAGCTCATCGAGCGCACTGATCGAGGAGTTGGCGATCTGGACCAGCGCGTCGCGGAACTCCTCGATCGTCAGCTCGAGCTCGGCGGCGAGCTCCTCTTCGGTCGGGACGCGTTGGAGTCGCGCTTCCAGCTTGACGTTCGCACGTTCGATCTGGCGCGCGCGGGCGCGAACCGAGCGCGGTACCCAATCGAGCGCCCGCAGCTCGTCGAGGATCGCGCCCTTGATCCGCGTGATCGCGTAGGTCTCGAAACGGATCTCGCGACTCATGTCGAAACGCTCGATCGCCGAGATCAATCCTCCAAGGCCATAGGAGATCAGGTCGGCCTCGTCGATGTGCGCCGGCAGGCCGACGGCCATGCGTCCGGCGACGTATTTCACGAGCGGTGAGTAGGCGACGACCAGCCGCTCACGCGCGCGGCGGTCGCCCGACGTCTTGTAGCGTCGCCAAAGGTCGCGAAGCTCGACGGCTTTTACGTTCGTCTGCACCACGTCAACACCACGTCTCCAAGCCTTGGCGCGTCAGCGCCCTAGGCCCGCGGGTGACTGCTCGCGTAAGCGCGCTTCAACCGCGCGGACTCTACCCGAGTGTAGACCTGCGTCGTCGAAATGCTCGAATGGCCGAGCATTTCCTGGATCGCGCGAAGGTCGCCGCCGCCGTCGAGCAGATGGGTCGCGAACGAATGCCGCAGGGCGTGCGGGTGCACTGTGCCGCCAAGACCGGCGCGCGTAGCCCACAGCCGCAGGCGCCGCCGTACGTCGGAAGTACAAAGCGCGCGCCCTGATCTCGAGAGGAAAAGCGCCTCGTCGTCGTCATGTGCAAGCGCGGGCCGCGCGCGTTCGAGATAGCGCGCGATCGCCGCTAGCGCCGGCTCGCCGACCGGCACAAAACGGGTTTTTGAGCCCTTTCCCTCGACCCGCACCTGTTCGCCGTCGAAGTCCACAGCGCGCAGCTGGAGGTTCACGAGCTCCTCGGCACGCAGCCCGGAGGCATAGGCGAGCTCGAACATCGCGCGGTCACGAACCTCGAGCGGCGTGTTGGCACCAATCCGGTCCAGGAGTCGCGACAGATCCTCGGGGCGCAGGACGTGCGGCAGCGCGCGCGGCCGTTTTGGCAAGGTCATCAGGTCAGCCGGGTTCTGCGCCACCTCGCCGTGCTCGCGCAGCACGCGGTAGAGCGCGCGCAGTGACGCGATCTTGCGCGCAAGCGAGCTCGCCTTGAGCGCCGCGTGCGAGAGCGACGCGGCGTAGCGGCGCAGGTCAGGCACGCCGACCGCAGCCGGCTCGAGCGAGCGCGCCGAGCACCACGCAGCAAACTGTTCAACGTCGCTGCCGTAGGCGCGGCGTGTCTTCTCTGCGGCTGCCCGACGACGGAGGTCGGAATCGAGCTCGCGCAAAGCGTGCTGCCAGCGCTCGCTCAGCGCCGACGCGGGTAAGGTGGCGCCGGAGGAAGGCATCGTTGCTCCTTTCGGCGACAGTTGCCGTGCGACCTGCATCCTGCCGACCGCCTCAGATCGTGACAGCTCCCTGGGCGGCGCTCGACACAACGCGCGCGTACTTTCCGAGCACTCCGGTGAGGTCAGGGTTGGGCGGTGGCCGGTATGCCGCAACGCGCTCCGCGATCTCCTCGTCGCTCAAGGCGACGTCGAGCCGTCGTGCGTCCACGTCAAATGTGATCTCGTCACCGTCGCGCACCGCTGCGATCGGCCCGCCACGGACCGCCTCCGGTGCCACATGCCCGGCCATCAGACCATGCGTCGCGCCGGAGAAGCGCCCGTCGGTAAGGAGTGCGATCTCCTCGCCGATCCCGGCGCCGTTGATCGCCGCGGTCACCGAGAGCATCTCGCGCATACCCGGACCACCGGCCGGTCCCTCGTTGCGGATGACGATCACGTCGCCAGGTTGGATGCGACCGTGCGTGACGGCGTCCATTGCCGCCTCCTCACCTTCGAAGACGCGGGCCGGGCCCCGCTGGAAGCGACGCTCGTGGCCGGCGAGCTTCACGACACAACCGTCCGGTGCGAGATTGCCGCGCAGGATCGCGAGACCACCCGTTGCCTTGAGCGGATTGCTGAGTGGACGGATGACCTCCTGACCCGGGCTCTCACGCGCCGCCTCAGCGATCTCGCCGATCGTCTGTCCGGTGACCGTCGGCGCGTCGGCGTGCAGTAGTCCGGCCTCCAGCAGACGCTGCGCGAGGACGGCGACGCCGCCCGCGGCGTAGAGGTCGGTGGCCACAAAGCGCCCACCGGGCTTGAGGTCACAGAGCAGCGGCGTGCGTTCGCTGATCCGGTCGAAGTCATCGATTTCAAGCTCGACGCCGGCTTCGCGGGCTAGCGCCAGCAGATGCAACACGCCGTTCGTGGATCCGCCGCTCGAGGCGATCGCCGCAATCGCGTTTTCAATCCCCTCGCGCGTGATGATCGCGCTGGGAAGCAGCCCGCGGCGCAAGACGTCGACGACTAGCCTGCCGGTCGCGCGCGCGACTTCGGGCTTCGTGCGCTCCTGCGCGGGCATCAGTGAGTCGCCGATCGGCGAGATCCCGAGCATCTCGAATGCCATCGCCATCGTGTTTGCCGTGAACTGCCCGCCGCAAGCACCGACGCCCGGGGATGCCTTGCTTTCGAGCTCAGCGAGTTCGTCATCGGTCATCTTGCCGGCGGCGTGCGTGCCCACCGCCTCAAAGACGTCCTGGATCGTCACATCGTGCCCGTGAAAGTGACCGGGCGGGATCGAGCCGCCGTATAGCATCACCGCCGGAACATCGAGGCGCGCGAGCGCCATCACGGTGCCGGGAATCGTCTTGTCGCACCCGGAAAGCGCGATCACCGCGTCGAAGAAGTGGCCGCGCGCGACTAGCTCGATCGAATCGGCGATGACCTCGCGCGAGACCAGCGAGGTTTTCATGCCGGAGGTTCCCATCGTGATCCCATCGGAGATCGCGATCGTGTTCAGCTCCATCGGCGTGCCGCCGGCTTCGCGGATTCCGTCCTTGACCTGCGCAGCGAGCGCGCGCAGGTGAAAGTTGCACGGCATCGTCTCGATCCAAGTCGAGGCGACGCCGATCAGTGGCTTGGCGAGCGCCTCGTCGTCGTAGCCGATGCCCTTGAGCTGCGCGCGTGCGGCAGCGCGCGTCGGCCCGTCGGTGAGGGCGCGGCTGCGGTGTTTGAGATCGAATTCGTTAGCGACGGTCACAGCTCGGAAACACTACCCACCCGCTGTGCGCGCCCGAGTTGTTCCCGGTCCCAGATGCCGAGCCGCGCGAGATCGCGCCTGACGCGTGCGGGATCGATCTGGCGTCCGGCGAGGTGCATGTTCGCCGTCGTAATGAGTCGGTGCTCGTCCGCGGTCAACGCCAGCCACTTCGCAAGGACATCATCGGATGGCGGTAGCCGGTCGCTGCCGTAGGGCCGCTCCAGATCGCCAAACTCGACGCAGTACTCGCTGAGGAGCCGCGAGGTCTGAGGCACATAGGCGACGATCGGCTTGTGGGGGTAGATCAGATACGCGTACGGCGGGTCGCTTTCACGCCGCGGCAGAGCGTCGGACGCCGGAGTCGCCGCCTGGCCCCACACTCGGATGAAGCCGAGCTCGCTGTACATCGCCCACTCATCGGGATTGACGCAGGAGCGCAGCAGCGCTCGTGCGCGCTGTTCGGCACGGCGCTCACGGCCGGGGTCGTAGCGCTCGACCTCGTCGCCACGACGGCGCACGTCGCGTCTGGCGGAGAGCGATGCTCCGATTTTGGCGGGCGCGAACCGTGCCGCCAGCACGCCCGCGACGATCACAGCCGCGCCATAGATCAGCCACATCGCGCTGCTAGCTCCCGCCGGAGGCGCGGGGAAAGAAGATCACACGCTCGGCGTCGCGCGGGATCTCCTCGAAGCTTCGAACGAGCTCCGCTTCGCGCCGGCCCTGGCGATCGCGCAGCGGCACCGCAGCCCACATCCCCTGGTCGAGCTGCGCGCGAAATGCGGCAATCAGCTCCTGCTCCTGCTCGGGCACCTCAACGTCGCCTTCGGCGACCAGTACCTCGCCATGCCCGGCCTTCATCCGAACCAAGCGCAACATCCAGGCGAGTATCGCAGACCGCCCGCGACCAGCCGACCGCACAGCGTCGGCGGCTGGCGCTCGCTCAAGATGGCGTCTGGCGACGCGCCAAGCCCAGCACGTCAACGGGCCCGGCACCGTGACCCAGCTCTGCCAGCCCGTCGCGCACCGCTTCAGCCGCCCCGATCGCTGCGGTCCGCGCCGCCTCGAGCGGGGTGTGTCCGCGCGCCAACTCGGCGGCGAGAAGCGCCGAGTGCGTGCAACCTGAACCATGGGTCGCCTCGCTCGCGTAGCGCTCGCCGCCGAGTTCCACGAGCTGCTCGGCGTCACAGTAGAGGTCGCCGCCATGCGCTCGATGACCGCCCTTCAGCACCACGCTGGAGAGCCCCAGCGCCAGCAGTCCCCGTGCGAGGACGTCGTCCGTCCCGTCGGCTCGCTCCGGTTCGCCAGCGTGGGCCAGCAGCGCACGCGCTTCGCCGACGTTCGGCGTGAGCACGGTGGTGAGCGGGAGGAGCTCGTGCAGCAGCGCGTGTAGACCAGATGCCGATAACAGCCTCGCGCCCGTTGTGGCGGCGAGTAGCGGGTCGAGCACAACGGGCGTGCCCGGAGTGAGCCAGGCGCGCAGGGAGCGCGCGACTGCGCGCACGATCGCGGCGTTGACGAGCATCCCGATCTTGACGGCGTCGGCACCGATGTCCTGCAGAACCGCATCGATCTGCGCGCCGACGATTCGCGGCGGCAGGGCATGGATCGCCTGCACGCCCGAGCTGTTCTGGGCCGTGACTGCCGTGATCGCGCTGAGACCGTAGACACCGCTGCGCGCGAACGCCTTGAGATCGGCTTGCATCCCGGCACCACCACCCGAGTCCGACCCAGCGATCGAGAGGACTCGGGGAATCGCCTGCGACACCTCGCAAGTATCGCGCGGTCAGCCGGCAGCGGCCAAAGTCCCGCGCCGAAACGCCCGCTCGATCACGCGCGGCGATGCGCCGAGTAGTGCGACGACCTCGCGCAGTGTTCCCAGGCCGGCGACCGGGATGACGCCAGATAGGCGCGTAGCTTGCAGATCCGTGCGCGCCACGACGAGCCCGGCGAGGCCGGCCAGTGCTGCCGCTTCGGCCACAGTGCCGGCACCGCTGGGCGACCGCAGCTCGCCGCCGAGACCGAGCTCGGCGCAGAGGCCGATGCGCTGCAATCGGGCTGGATTGAGGGCGCCCGTGCTCGCCAACAGGCAGCATGCAACCGCGAGGTCGAACTCCGGGCCGCCCTTGCGCGTCGCCGGTGCTACGTTCACCGTCAACCGCCTGCGTGGGAACGCAAAACCGCTGTTCAACACCGCCGCTTGCACGCGCTCACGCAGCTCGCGTGCCGACCCGCCGCCGAGACCGATGACGGCTAGCGTCGGCAGACCGGCGCGCAAGTCGAGCTCGACGTCCACGTGTCCGGCACTGCCGCGGTCGATCGCGAAGCTGTGGGCGCGCACGAGCACGCGCTAATCAGACCACCCGACGGCGTCGGGACTCGTCGAGCGCCGGCCCCGGGCGGCGCAGCTGCACCTCCTGGGGGCGTTTGTCTCATTTCTTCATCAAGCGCCCCGCCGTCGCGCACTAGCGTCCTCGCATGGCCCCAACGAGCCAGCAGCTGCTAGGCCGGATTGGCGAGCGCCTTGCCCTTGAGCACTACCAGCGACGCGGTTTTGTGCTTCTCGGACGCAACAAGCACACGCGCTCGGGTGAGCTCGACCTCGTCGTCTGCGACGCGGCGACGATCGTCTTCGTTGAGGTCAAGACGCGACTTGCCGGTGGGCTCGATCCGCTCTTCTCGATCACGCCGCGCAAGGTGCGGCGAATGCGCATCGTCGCCGCCGAGTGGCTCGCCGCCCACCCGAACCATCCGCACCGTCCAGAGCTCCGCTTGGATGCCGTCGGCGTCGTGATCGACGCTCGGGGCCGTCTCGTCGCCCTCGACCAGCTCGAGGCAATCGGCTGAATCCCTACAGCGCGAGCCGCTCGTACGCCGTCGACTGGAACCACAGCCGATGCAGCGGCGACACGCCATGGCGGACGATCGACGCCCGATGCTCGGGCGTCGAGTAACCGACGTCTTCCGGCAGCGATCCGATCAGTTACAAAGTCCCCTCGACGTCGCCACCGCAGTGCGCCCACGTCGGCCTCTCGCCGACAATGGCGATAGAACAAGACGCGGAGCGTACTCCGGGCATGGGCCCGTCTGCGGATTTCCCCCCGCCCGCCAGCGGGGCGTCTACGGGAGATCGGAATTGTTACCCTGCTCGCGTGCACGGGCAGCGCTACCCGAGCAGGCACCTGCGGTTGGCCAACGAGTACCAGCGAGTTCTCGGTCGCAGGCGTGCGGTCCCGCGACTGCTGATTCGGTTGCCGGTCCTTTTTCTTTTCTCCTGCGGGGCCCGCCCGCTCCCCGTGTCGCTTTCGGATAGCCCGCCTGGACGGTTCATCTCGGAGCATCTCGCTTGCAGGCGTCGCTTTGGCGTGCCGCGCTACCAACTGGCACAGGGAGTCCTGGAGATTCCGAGCGACTTCCCGACGTACATGCGCGGGCGCCCCCGTCACGCGCTCCGCACTAACCTCCACCGAGCAGATGAGGCTGGCTACCGGTGCCGCTCCGATGACGTTCCGGAGTGGTCGGCGTTCGACAGAGGGCTGCGCTCGATTACTCCGGCTGAGTACTGGGAGGCGGTCGACTCCAGCGGCGCTACCGTCGCTTGGGCGTGGCTCGTCGTCGACACTGAGTGCGCCCTCCTGTATGCCTTGATGTCGAGTGCGTCGTACGCGCGCTGGTTGTTGCACACCGCGATCGTTGAGCGCCTTTCCTCGGCCGGGTGCCCGTTGCTGCTCGCCAGGGGCGAGGATGTACCGTTGTTGGGGGTCGGGCAACAGCATTTTCAGCACCTGCTCGGTTACACGATGGCACGGCTGCGTCCGCGCGTCGTTTCCGTGCCTACCTAAGCGGCTAGCGACCCCCGCCGCGCTCACAGATCTACGCTGGGACGCGGCGGCTCGTCTCGCTGAGCCGCACACGAGAGGCGCCCTTGCGACAGTTGTCGGCGCAGTACACCGCCCCGTCCACGGCAGCGCCACAGCGCGCGCAACAGGGTTGCTCGCCGACGAATGGCGGGAGAACGAGTCGCTTAGTGTAATCCGCGAATTGGGAGGTCGAGACGCGACTTGCCGGTGGGCTCGATCCGCTCGTCTCGATCACGCCGCGCAAGCTGCGGCGAATGCGCATTGTCGCGGCCGAGTGGCTCGCCGCCCACCCGGAACATCCGCACCGTCCAGAGCTCCGCTTGGATGCCGTCGGCGTCGTGATCGACGCTCAGGGCCGTCTCGTCGCCCTCGACCAGCTCGAGGCGATCGGCTGAATCCCTACAGCGCGAGCTGCTCGTATGCCGTCGACTGGAACGACAGCCGATGTAGCGGCGACACGCCGTGGCGGGCAATCGCCGCCCGGTGCTCGGGCGTCGAGTAACCGACGTGCGTCGCAAACTGCCAGGCTGGGTGCAGCGCGTCGGCGCGATGCATGAAGCGATCGCGGGTGACCTTGGCGATGATCGACGCGGCCGCGATGGCGGCGCTCGTGGCGTCCCCGTCGACGATCGCCCGCTGCTCGTGGCCAAAGTCGGGCACGGCGAACCCGTCGATGAGACACAGACAGCCCTCGCGGGCAACCGCCGCAAGCGCGTCGCCGAGCGCAGCGAGATTGGTCACGTGCAGCCCGCTGCCGTCGATGCTGCGCACCGAGCGCGAGACGACCGCAACGGCGTGGGCGCTTGCGAGCACGCGCGGGTAGAGCTCCTCGCGCGCCGCGTGGTCGTGCTGCTTGGAGTCGTTGAGCGCCGCGAGCGAGCGTAGCTCGCGCGTGCTCAGCGTTTGATAGTCGAAGAGCACGGCAGCCGCCACTAGCGGGCCGGCGAGGCAACCTCGGCCAGCCTCGTCGGCACCAGCGACGAGCCGCACCCCGAGCGCGCGGTCAAACGCGAACAGGCGGTGACCGCTGTTGCGCCGCCGCGCCGCCCGGCGCGAGCGGGCGTTGGAGGAGGCCGATCCGCTAGCGCGCCTTGGCGGAGCCTTGGCCGATGATCCGCGCGGCGGGGATGGGTCCCCAGGAGCGGCTGTCGGCAGGGTCGCCACGATTGTCGGCCATGATGAAGTAGCTGGCGGCGGCAAATTCGATCGCCGTCAATTAGGCCACATTTGGCGCTCCGATGCGCCGCGACGGAGGCCGCCGGAAGTGCGTTTGCTGCGTCGCCGCGTTGATCCGGTGGAGTGGAGGCGAGTTTCGGGTGGCGGCGTCAGCGAGGACGTCGCGGCGGGCCCGGTTGCAACGGCGCGCCGCCTGGGAGACTTGCGCCCTTGGTGTTCAGGGCAGCTCGAGAACGGTCTCCTCGATCTCGGCCGTCCGTCCCGGGGCATAGGACACCTCCGTAGCGATCGGGTGAAAGCCCGCCTTCTCAAGGACTCGCAGCGACCCGGCGTTGTCGCTCGCAGCACGGGCTCGGATCGGCCGAACTGAGAACTCCTCGAGGAGCAGGCTGAGCGCCCGCGTCGCAATCCCTTGCCCCCAGCAGCTGCGATCTATCCAGTAGGTGACCTCGGTCGCTCCCTCGGAGACGTAGCTCGCGATGGTGCCAACGAGCCGAGAATCGCTGATGATCGCCCGAAGCCGGTTCTCAGAGGAGGACATGATCTTTGCCATGTGGGCGTCGAAGGCCCTTCGATCGCTCGGGTTTTCAGCTGTGAATGCCGCCATGTGTACTGACTCCGGGTCGCGCATCTGCTCGAAGATCGCGTCGAGATCCGCAACTCCTACTGGACGAAGCGCAAACTGCGACATGCGGAAGGTCCTCCTGGTCCTGGCACCAGTGGCGCGGCGTGGTGTGCTGGCAGCGTGGTCAGGCTACGTCAACGAGGCACACTAGAAGATGCCGATACGGTCTGGCGGCCAGTAGGTGGCGAAGGCGATGCCGATGATCCATGCGTCGGGGACCGGGCCCCAAAAGCGACTGTCATCGGAGTTGTCGCGGTTGTCGCCCATCATGAAGAAGTAGCCACGGGGAATCTTGATTGGCGTCGAGTAGTCGCAGGTCGGGTCGTTCTTGCAGCCGGCGAAGTTTGCGAACGGCTCCTTCTGGAGGGTGCCGTTGAGGATCACGTGACCGCCCACGATCGCGATCGTGTCTCCTCCCACCGCGACGACGCGCTTGATGTAGTTGACGGCCGCCTCGTGGGGAGTCGGCCGCGGGCACGGCTCGTTCCCCGTCTGGGGCGCGCCGCAGGTGCCGTCACCGGGCTCGGTCGCGCCGGCCGGCGGATGAAAGACGACGATGTCGCCCACCGACGGGCTGAAGAAGTCGTTGCCGATGCGATCCACGAGCACGCGCTGACCGATCGCGAGCGTCGGCTCCATCGAGCCGCTCGGGATGCGGTAGGGCTTGACGATGTAGGCCTGGATGGCAAACGCCAGGGCGAGCGCAAGTCCGACGATTACGACGAACTCGACTACCTGGTTGCCGCGCGCGAGCTTGCGGAGGCTCACGCCGACTCGCGAGACTGCGAGGAGGAAGCATGCACAGGATGGCCCGGGAAGTGGCCTTGCGCGACGGGCGCGGCGACGAGCAGCACCAGCAGCGCGGCCACGACGGCGCGCGAGACTCGGCCACCTACGCGCCTGACGACGCGAGGACGCGCGGCCGCGCGCTTCAGCTCCTCATGCACTTGCGGCAGCAACATCAGCGACTTTCCCCCAGGCGTGCCCGCAGAGCCTGCAGACCACGGCTGACTCGCTTGCGCACGACCGATTCGGAGCAACGCAGATCGCCGGCGATGTCCCGATACTCGCGCTCATCGATAACGTGCGCGAGGACCGCGGCCCGTTGCTCAGCTGCGAGGCCATCGAGCAGGGAGATCACCTCGGCGGCGCTGCAGAGCTGCTCGATGTCAGAGATCTGGCCGCGTGTCAGCTCGATCGCGCGCATTTCGAGCACGCGCCGCGCGCGGTCGTCCACTCGGGCGCGGCGCAGGCTGTCGGCGAGCTTGTGATTGGCTATGCCAAAGAGCCATGCGACGGGTACCTCCGGAGCCGGCGTGCCAGCGCGGCTAGCCTCGAGCGCAGCGGCAAACACTTCGGCGCAGAGGTCCGCGGCAAGTTCGGCGCCGCCGGCGCGCCGCATGAGATAGGTGAGGAGGCGCCGCTCATGGCGGCAATAGAACACGCCGAACGCCTGCCCGTCGCGCCGCGTCGCGCGCAGCAGCTCGCCGTCGTCAACGGAGTCCCAGCGGTCCATCATCACTCAGACTAGTCGCGCGAGCATGGTCGATTGTGACCGCCGCTGCCACGAGCCGGCGCGACTCACGCGGGCTCGCCAGGCGACTCCGCTTCGGCGCTAGCGCCATCGTCAGGCTCGGCCGCCGACTCGGTTTGCCCAGCGTCGGACGGCGCTTCCGCTTCATCGCCCGCCGGCGTTGCCGGCGCCTCAGACGCCAAATCCTCGCCGGCCGCCTCGTCCGTGGGCGTCTCCGCGGGCTCGAGAACCTCGTCCGGGGCGGTGGCCGGGGCGTCCGCCGGTTTGACGAGGCCGCTCTCGACGACGTCCTCCGGACCGACGTAGCCGCGCTCACGCACGCGGGCGGCCTTGCCCACGCGGTCGCGCAGGTAATAGAGCTTCGCGCGGCGCACGTCGCCGCGTGCGGCTACCTCGATCTTCTCGATCTTCGGCGAATGCAGTGGGAATGTTCGCTCGACGCCAACGCCGAAGGACTGCTTGCGTACGGTGAACGTCTCTCTCACGCCGTGACCTTGGCGCTTGATCGCGACACCTTCGAAGACCTGCGTGCGCCGGCGAGCGCCTTCGATCACCTGAAAGTGGACTTTGAGCCGATCGCCGGCCTGAAACCTTGGCACTCGGCGCAGCTGGTCGCGTTCGATCGTGTCGATGACAGTACTCATGGCAAAAAAGAGGCGCGGACGAGGAACCGGCCTCCGCGCAGGCGAATCGTAGCGCTCTGACTGTGTTGGGGACGGTCAGGTTGCGCGCTCGCGTGCGCGCTCACGCCGCCAACGGCGGATTTCTGCATGGTGGCCGCCGAGCAGTACGTCTGGCACGCGCCAGCCGCGATACTCAGCGGGCCGCGTGTATTGGGGGTACTCGGGCTGCCCGTCGAGCGCGTCGCTGTAGGACTCCTCGATCGACGAGTCGGCGTGTCCTAGCGCTCCCGGGAGCTTGCGAAACACGGCGTCGGCGAGAACCATTGCGGCAAGCTCACCACCGGAGAGCACATAGCGCCCGATCGAGACGACATCACTCGCGAAGTGCTCGACGATCCGCTCGTCAAATCCCTCGTAGCGCCCGCACAGCAGCGTCAGCTCCGGCGCTCCGGCAAATTCGCTGACGAGTGCCTCGTCGAGCAGGCGACCAGCTGGGCTGAGTGCGACGATGCGCCGACGGCGGCGAAGCTCGACCGGGTCAACGCTGTAGTGCGCCTGCAGTGCCGCGTCCATCACGTCGACTCGCAAGACCATGCCGGCACCGCCGCCAAACGGCGCGTCGTCTACCTGACGGCCGCTGAGCGGGGTGTGGTCACGAGGGTTGATCGTCGTCAGCGTGCTGCCTGCAGCCAGAGCGTTGACGACATGCCGCTGCGAGCGGAACCAGTCAAACGACTCGGGGAACAGGGTGACGATGTCAAGGTTCACGACTCGGGCTCGCCTTCGCCGAGGAACTGCCGATCGACCTCGATCAGACCGCGCTCGACATCCACCGAGCGAATCGCGTCGCGCACCAGGGGGACGAGCAGATCCGGTCCGCCGTCGCTGCGCGCGACCGAAAGACACTCGCAGGAGGGTAAGGCGATCAGCCGGCGGACGACGCCGAGATCGTGCTCGCCATCGACGACGTGGGCTCCCTCGAGGTCTTCGGCCCGATACTCATCGGGGCCGAGCGCGGGGGCATTCCGGGTCTCACAAACCAGCTGCTTGCCGCGCAGACTGCCGGCCGCGTTGCGGTCGGCGTAACTCGCGAGGCGGAGAATCGGATGGGCGTCGGTGCCGGCTCGGCGAACGATCGTCGAGGCTACACCGTCGATGGTCAGCTCGCTGCCGAGCTCGAGCAGATCGATGCGGGGGGCATTGACGTAGAAGCTTCCGTCTAGTCCGTGGGGACGGCCGACGATGCCGGCAATGAGCACTAGTCGACGATGTCGACCAGCACGCGTTGGCCCCGGCTCGCTCCCGCCGCTCTGATCACGCGTCGCAGTGCCTGTGCCGTGTGCCCGCGGCGCCCGATTACCTTGCCGTAATCGTCGGCGCCGACGGCGAGTTCGAGTAAGAGCACGCCGTCCCGCTCCTCGAAGCTATCGACGACGACCGCCTCAGGATCATCAACCAGTCCCTCGGCGAGGTACTCCAGCAGCTCGCTCAGCTCCATCCCGCGCGCCGTTCGCTAGGAGGCGATGCCCTGAGTTCGAAGGAGCTTGCGTACCGTGCGCGAGGGCTGCGCGCCGCGCGCGAGCCAGTCACGCACACGCTCCTCGTCGATCGTGATCGTCGACGGGTTGGTCTGGGGGTTGTAGTGACCGACCGTCTCGATCACGCGACCGTCGCGCTGGGAGCGCTGGTCGGCGACGACCACGCGCCAGATCGGATCCTTGCGCGCGCCAATGCGGGTGAGCCTCAGTCGTACAGCCACGATGTCCCTTCGATCGTCAGGTTCGAGTAACCAGGTTAGCTGAGCGCGGCTTAGCGCCGCTGGCGCGCGAGCGCCGCGAGGTCAGGCATCTTGCCACGGCCGACCTGGCGCATCACTTTGCGTACCTGGGCGAACTGCTTGACGAGTTGGTTGACGTGCTGAACGCTCGTGCCCGAGCCGCGCGCTATGCGCAGCCGTCGAGCCCCTTTGATGAGCTCTGGGTGACGTCGTTCCTCGGCCGTCATCGAGAGGATGATCGCCTCGGTCCGGTCGATCTCGCGCTCATCGACCTTCATCCCCTTCAGCTGAGCACCGAGGCCCGGGATCATGCCGATGATTCCTTGCAGTGGGCCCATGCGGCGCATCTGGCGCAGCTGGCCGAGGAAATCCTCGAGATCAAACTCGCCGGCGCGCAGGCGTTGCTCGAGCTTTCCGGCCTGACGCTCATCGAGCTCCGCTCCGGCCTTCTCGATCAAGGTCAGTACGTCGCCCATCCCGAGGATGCGCTGGGCCATGCGCTCCGGGTGGAAGCGCTCGAACTGGGCGAGCTTTTCTCCGGTCGAGGCAAACAGGATCGGCTTGCCAGTGACCGCCCGCACCGACAGAGCGGCGCCGCCGCGCGCGTCGCCGTCGAGCTTGGTCATCACCGTACCGTCGAGCGGCAGCGCTGCTGCGAACTGCTCGGCCACGTTGACGGCGTCCTGGCCGGTCATCGCATCCAGCACAAGCAGCACCTGGCTCGCCGCCGTGACGTCGCGGATCTCGACGAGCTCGGCCATCAGGGTCTCATCGACGTGTAGGCGCCCACTGGTGTCGACGATCAGCACATCCTTGCCCTCGGTGCGCGCCCGCTCGAGCGCCCAGCTGGCGATCTGCACGGGGGTTCGCTCCGTGCCCTGCTCATAGACGCTCGCGCCAGCCGCCGATCCGACGCTGACAAGCTGCTCCACCGCCGCCGGACGGTAGGTGTCGCAGGCGGCTAGCGCGACGGAGCTGCCGTATTCGCTGTGCAGGAAGCGCGCGAGCTTGGCCGAGGCCGTCGTCTTACCCGAGCCCTGCAAGCCCATCATCAGGATCACGGTCGGTGGCCGCGAGGCGAACTCGATGGCGACCGCGGGACCGCCGAGCAGCTCGGTCAGCTCCTCATGGACGATCTTGACAATCTGCTGGCCGGGGTTGAGTTGCTCGAGGACGGCCGCACCCAGGCAACGCTCGCGGACCGCGCCGATGAACTGCTTGATCACCTCGAGGTTGACGTCGGCTTCGAGCAACGCCAGGCGTATCTCGCGCAAGGCAAGCGTGACATCCTGCTCGCTGAGCGTGCCGCGTCCGCGCAGGCCGCTGAGCGTCCCTTGGAGCTTCTCCGAGAGGTTCTCGAACATCGAGTCGCGCCGGCCCCTTTTAGTGGGCCGGCGTCACTTTTCTTCGCCTTCGCCCGGCGGCTCGGACTTGCGTAGCGCGTCGCCGATTCCAGCGAAAGCCTGGGTGAATTCAGACGGGATCACAAAGACCTTGTTGGCCTCACCCTGAGCGAGCTGCGGCAGCATTTGTAGGTACTGATAGCTGAGCAGCTTCTGGTCCGGGTTTCCCTTGTGAATCGCCTCGAACACCGTGGCGATCGCCTTGGCCTCGCCCTCTGAACGCAGGATCGCCGCCGTCCGGGCGCCCTCGGCTTTGAGTACCGCGGCCTGCTTCTCGCCTTCGGCGGTGAGGATCTGCGCCTGTTTGGTGCCCTCGGCGGTGAGGATCGCAGCGCGCCGATCGCGCTCGGCGCGCATCTGCTTCTCCATCGCGGCCTTGATGTCGGGCGGCGGGTCGACCGACTTGATCTCGACGCGGTTGATGCGGATCCCCCACTTGCCGGTGGCTTCGTCGAGCACTCCGCGCAACTGGGTGTTGACGTTTTCGCGGCTCGTTAGCGAATCTTCGAGCGTGATCCCGCCGATCACGTTGCGCAGCGTCGTCACCGTCAACTGCTCGATTGCCTGCAACGGACTTGCGATTTCATAGGTCGCGGCACGTGGGTCGGTGATCGTGAAATAGAGCACCGTCTCGATCGCTACAACGACGTTGTCCTGCGTGATCACCGGTTGCGGCGAGAAGTTGACGACCTGCTCGCGCAGATCGATCAGCGGGCGGACACGATCGACGAATGGCATCACAAGCGTCAAGCCTGGATCGAGCGTGCGGTTGTAGCGGCCGAGTCGCTCGAGCACACCAGCGCGCGCCTGGGGTATGACACGGATCGCCCGCGCCGCGAACGTCAGCGCGACGACGACGAGCACCGCGATCACAATCAACGCGACCATCTTTGACTCCTTGCTCGAGGACTAGGGCAGGACGAGCGCAGTAGCGCCTCTGATTTCGACGACCTCAACGCGCTCGCCGGCCTCGATCACACGATCGTCATCGAATGATCGCGCGGTCCACACCTCGCCGCCGATCTTCACCGTGCCGACAGCCTCGTGGTTGGCGATGCGCTCTACGACGAGCGCGTCCTGTCCAACCAGCGCGGCAGTGCCGGTGCGGATCGCTGGGGGCAAACGGCGGTGGCGCATCGCGATCGGGCGCAGCAACAGCAAAACAGCCGCGGCCGCAGCTAAGAACGCGATCGACGATATGAGTCCGCCGGCGCCGACGAGCGCCAACACCGCTGCAATCGCCGCGCCAACGGCGAACGGCGCGAGATAGAACCCGTTCGTGTGCATCTCGCCGACGGTGAAGGCACCGGCGACGATGACCCACAGAACCCAAGAGCCCATGAGCCCATTATTGCGCGGGGCGCAAGCGGGCGATGCGATTTCGCGCCGGTACACGTCGCTGGAGGGCCCGCAGCTCTACTCGACGAGCGCGCGCGCGTACTCCTCGGCGTCAAAGGGCCGCAGGTCATCGATCGCTTCGCCGACGCCGATCAGCTTCACCGGGATCCGCAGCTCGCGGGCTATCGCGAGCGCGACGCCACCCTTCGCGCTGCCGTCGAGCTTGGTGAGCACGATGCCGTCGATCGCGACAGCCTGCGCGAACTGGTCGGCTTGGCGCAGTCCGTTTTGACCTGTTGTCGCGTCAAGCGCAAGCAACGTCTCGTGCGGCGCGCCCTCGAGCTGGCGGGAGATCACGCGGCGGACCTTTGCGAGCTCAGCCATCAACGGCTCCTGGTTGTGCAGGCGCCCGGCTGTGTCGATCAGGAGGACGTCATAGTGCTCGGCGCGCGCTCGCGTCACCGCTTCGAACGCCACGGCTCCGGGGTCAGCGCCCGAGGCCCCGGTGACGATCTCACAATCGGCCCGCTGCGCCCATGCTTCGAGCTGCTCGGTCGCAGCGGCACGAAACGTGTCGGCCGCGCCCAGCAGTACCCGCATGCCCATCCCCTGGTGCAGCTGCCAGGCGAGCTTGCCGAGTGTCGTCGTCTTGCCGGTGCCGTTGACGCCGACCATGAGTACGACTGTCGGCTGTGCGCGCAGGTCGATCGTGTCGATAAGCGGGGCGCCGTCGACGTCCGTGCCGCGCGCGATTTCGGCGAGGAGGCCGGCGAGGCGTTCTCGCAGCGCGTCGGCGTCGAGTGTCTCCCGACGCACGCTAGCCTCGAGGCTCGCCGTGATTGACGCTGCCACCGGCGCTCCGACGTCGGCCATGATGAGGGCCTCTTCAAGCGCCTCCCAGTCGTGTTCTACGAGGGTCCTGCCAAAGGTCCCCGCCACTTCGCTGCCGATTGCCTGCCGCGTCGCGCGCAAGCTCTCGCGCAGGCGCCGAAATGCGCCCCTGCGCTCCTCCTCGGCTTCCTCGCCGGGTTCCTCTTCGACCTCCGCCGCCGCGGTGACGAAGAGTGCTTCCCAGTCGCGCGCCACGGCCTGATCGTCGCCGCTAGGCCGCGTCGACGGCGGCGAGCGATGCGACCCCGCCGCGACCGGCACTTCCGGCGCCACCGCCGGAGGGACCCACGGACGCCTCGATCACCGGTTGCTCAAGCTCGTGCAGGCCGTCGTCGCCGAGCTTGCGCGAAATCACTTTCGATGTGCCGTCGCTGCCCATCGACACGCCATAGAGCCAGTCGGCAGCCTCCATCGTTCGCTTCTGGTGGGTCACGACGATGAACTGGGCGCGCGTGCTGTGGCGGCGGAGCAGCGCCAGGAAGCGATCGATGTTGAGATCGTCCAGCGCGGCCTCGACCTCGTCGAGGATGTAGAACGGACACGGCCGGGCAAGGAAAACCGCGAAGAGAAAGGCGATCGCGGTCATCGACTTCTCACCGCCCGATAGCAGCGAGAGCCGCTGCATCGACTTTCCGGCGGGCGTGATCTCGATCTCGACGCCGAGTGTGTCCTCGGGGTCCTCACCCTCGGCGCGGGCCGCGGCGTGCTCGGCTTCGCGCTCGGCGCTTTGCTCACCGTCGGCCTCAACACCGGCCTCATCGTCGGCCCCCCCAGGGGGCTCGTCGCCGAGCACCGGCGGCGGCGCGCTCTCGTCCTGCACGAGGCGCAGACGGCCGCGGCCGCCGGGAAAGACGTCCTCGACAA
Organism: Solirubrobacterales bacterium; assembly: GCA_003133565.1. GTDB lineage: Bacteria > Actinomycetota > Thermoleophilia > Solirubrobacterales > Solirubrobacteraceae > Palsa-513. Next base: position 13,674 of record PKYB01000075.1, on the reverse strand, counting down.
GATCCTCGAAATTTTGTGCCGCCGCAGCGAAGGTGGCCTCAAAGCTTTCGCTGATCTGGCGGTCGGCGTCACGAATCACCTGTTGCAGCTCGCGCAGCGCAGCTTCGAGGTCGACACGCTGGGCTTCGAGTTCCTCGACGCGCGAGAGTGCCTCGCGGTACTCCTCGCCGGCAAGCGGGTTGACGGGCCCGAGTTGTATCCGGCGGCGGGCGAGTCGTTCGACGCGATCGCGCAACTCGCTGCTCTCGTCTTCGCTGAGCGGTTCCCCGCCGGCTGTCGCTTCCAGGCCGAGCTTGTCGGCGAGCCCGCCCAGCTCGAGCTCGGCCTCGGCGGTTTGATCTCGAGCCTGCTGGGCCCCTACCTCGGCACCCGTCAGCGCGTCCGCGCTCTCTCGCAGCCGAGCCTGCAAGACGGTTTCTGCGCCGGTGCATTCGCGCAGCTCGGCGGCGAGCGCTTCACCGGCAGAGCGGTCTGCCGCGAGCTCCTCGTCAAGCACCGCGAGGCGCGCGAGCAGTGCCCCACCGAGCGTCTCAAGCACACCGGCGAAGCGCTCGACTTGTGGTAGGAGCGTGCGATCCATTTCCGCCTGACTGGCAAGAATCTCGATTCGTCGCTCCCGGGCGCGCCGCTCGCGCTCGACTCGCTCTACCGCCCGGCGCTCGGCGGCGAGCTCGCCCTCGACCTCGGCGCGCCGCACCGCCATCTCGCCGGCATCAGGCGCCTCGCGGCGTTGATCGACAAGCCAGCCCGCGAGTCGCGCACGCTCGAGCGCCTCGGCGTGGTTGCGTTCCGCGGCTCTCAGCGCTGCCTCCGCCGTCTCACGTTGGTCGAGCGCGAGTTGCAAGGCGGTCTGCGCCAGCGCAAGGTCGGCGAGCGCCCGCTGCTCAGCCTGGACCGCCAGCTCAGATTCGGCGATCAGGGCCTCGCGTCGATTGCGCTGCTCGAGCGCACGCTGGCGCCCGCCACTCGGCTCCTGCGTAAGCTCGCCAAGCGCGCCGTTCCAGACGCGGCCAGAGCGCGTCACCGCGACGCCGGCAAAGTCGCTGGGAAGGTCGTCGAGCTGCGCGACCACCCAGGTGTCGAGAAGTAACCGACCGAGCACAGCCAGCACCTTGCCATCCCCGTGTACGAAGTCGGCGAGGCGCTCGGCGCCGCCGCCGGGAGACGGCGCCGACGGCGCACCGGGCTCACTGCCGGCAGCCACCAGTGCGCGCGCGCCGTCGTCGCCGGCCCGCTCCACCAGAGCCTCGGCTTCGCGACGATCCTCAGCCAGCCACGCGCCAAGACGGCCACCGAGCACGGCCGCGAGGGCAAGCTCATAGCCCGGATCCACCTGAATGCGTCCTTCGAGCACGTCGGTAGGGCCGGCGGCCGCGGCGTGGCTGCGCAGGAACTGGTTGACGCCGGCAAGCTCGGCGCCGACGTGTGCCGCCTCGCGCCGCGCGCGCTCGACGGCACCCTCGTTCTCGCGGAGCTCCTCGCGAGCCGTCGCGGCACGCGTTTCCGCCTCGACGCCCAAGGCCCGCTGGTCATCGCAGGCAGCGGCAAGCTCGGAAACGGCCGCAACCGCTGCCGCGTGCGAGCGCTCGAGCTCGGCGAGCTCGAGTCCGAGGCGCTCCGCGCGCTGGCGGTCGAGCTCTCCAAGCTCCGCCTCGAGTTGCTCGATGCGACCCGACCCATCGTGCTCGTCCTCGTCGCTGCGGCTTTGGAGGGCAGCCAGCTCTACCGTGCGGCGCTCGCTGCGTGCCGTGAGCGTGAGGACGAGCGTGCGGGTCTGCTCCAAGCGCAGCAGGAGGTGCTCGTGGGTGGAGCGAGACCGGAAAGCGCGACCGGCTATCTCATCGTGGCGCGCGCTGCGCCCCGCGAGCGCCTCCTCTGACTGCTGGCGGCGTTGGGCAACGAGCGCCAGCTCGGCCTGGACACTTTCCCGCTCGGACCTCGCCTTCGCCGCTGCTGCTTCGGCGCCGGCCAGCCGCGCGCGGCGCTCGCGAAGGGCTTCACGGCCGAGCGTCCAGCGCGCCTCCAACGATTGGCGCTCGAGGCGTTCGTGGAGCTCGGCGGCCTCGGCCTGGCGCTTCAGTGGACGCAGCCTCGAGCGTGCCTCGCGCTCGATGTCGAGGCCACGATCAAGGTTTTCCGCTGTGCGCTCGAGCTTGAGCTGCGCGCGACGACGGCGCTTGCGGTGCTTGCCGAGGCCCGCCGCCTCCTCGATCAGCAGCCGCCGCTCACGCGGCTTGGACGTCACGATCGACTCGACGCGACCCTGTGAGATCACCGAGTGCGCCTCCTTGCCCAGCCCGGTGTCGGAGAGCAGCTCGAGCACATCGCTGAGCCGGCAGCGCGCACCGTTGACCCGATACTCGCCTTCGCCGGCACGATTGAGCGTGCGCGAGATCGAGAGCTCGCTCGTCGGCAGTCCGATGATCCCGTCCGCGTTGTCGAGCACGAGCTCCACTTCTGCTTCGTTGCGCGCCTGGACCCCCTGGCCACCGGCGAAGATGACGTCTTGCATCGAGCGCCCGCGCACCGCGAGCGGTGACTGCTCGCCGAGCGCCCAGAGCACCGCGTCGGTGATGTTGGACTTGCCCGACCCATTGGGGCCGACGATGACGCTCACGCCGTCACCGAAGGCCAGGCTCGTGCGTTCCGGGAAGGACTTGAACCCCTTCAGCGTGATCGACTTCAGATGCATCGCGTACTCACCGCCCTTGCTGGGACTCGGCCGGGCCCCGTGTGCCGTCCTCGAAGGGCAGCAAGCCGAGGCCTTCGAGCGCGATCCGCGCAGCGTCCTGCTCGGCTTGCTTCTTGCTGCGACCCGTACCGCGGGCGAGCGTCTCCTCGCCGCGGCGCGCTTCGACGGTGAAGAGCCGGTCGTGTGGCGGTCCCAGCTGCTCGACCACCTCGTAGTGGATAACCTCGCCGCGCTGGGCGAGATGCTCCTGCAATGTCGATTTGAAGTCGACGGTGAACTCGAGCGCCTCGTCGATCTGCGTGGCGAACGCCTCGACGACGGCGGCCGCGGTGCGGTCGTATCCGGCAGTCAGATAGCAGGCGCCGATCACCGCTTCGATCACCGAGGCGAGAACGCGCTCGGTCTCGATGACCGCCGTCGCCGCCGGCGCGGTGCCGGATGGCACAGCCGCGAGCAGCATCTCGACCACGCCGAGCTCCTCGGCAACGACACGGCAGGAGCGCCCCGAAACCGCCTGTGCACGGATCTTTGTCAGCCGCCCAGCGCCGAAGCTCTCGGCTTCCAGGCGCGGGTAAAGGTGAGCAGTCACCGCCAGTGCGAGCACGCTGTCGCCGAGGAACGCCAGTCGGGTGTAGGAATCGCTGCGCCGCGCCGTCCACGAGGCGTGCGTGAAGACCTGCCGTTGCAGATCCTCGGGCAACTCGCCCATCAATGCGCGGAGAAGCTTCAGCGGTCAGGGGCGTGAGAGAGGACGAAGTCGACCGTCGCCTCGACGGTCTGGAGCTGGATAGCCTGCTCATCAGAGATTGAGATGCCGTAGGTGTCTTCGAGCTCTTGGATAACCGTGTACAGGTCGAGCGAGTCGACGGCTAAATCCTCCCTGAAGCGAGTGGCCGGCTCAATCCGAAGAGGATCGATGCCCAGCTCCTCGGCGAGGTGCCCGCGGATCAACTCGAGGACTTCGTCGCGAGTCATCGTTGCGCCCACGATACTGAGCTTCTAGGACGCAGCTCCTACGTTCGCACGGCGGAGCGCGCCGGCCGCTTCCAGAGCACGGTGCGTCCTGCCGACGAGATCCTCGTCCACCCCGCGACGGGCGCGGAGGATCGCCCGGGCGATTCCCTGGCGAGTGAAACTGCCGTGGGCCACGACACCGAGCTGGCGCAGTCCGAGCAGATAGGCACCGCCCTGGCCCTCCGGGTCGATCTCCTCGACGAACGGGCGAAGCCCGCCCGAGAGCAGCAGCCCGCCTAGCTTGCCGCGCGTCGAGGCCTGCGCGATATCGCGGATCGTCACGAGCATCGTCTGCGACACAGCCTCGATCACCTTCAGCGCAACATTGCCCGTAAACCCGTCGGTGACCGCGACGTCAACGACGCCTTCGGTGAGGCCGCTGCCCTCGACATTGCCGACGAACACGAGGGCGTCGCTGCCGGCGGTGCGGGCGACTAGCGCTTCGTGGGCTTCGATTACGAGCTGGCTGCCGCGCTCCGGCTCGATGCCATTTGAGAGCAAGCCGACGCGCGGGCGCTCGATACCAAGCACAGCACTCGCATACGCGGCGCCCATGAAGGCGAATTGGACGAGGTACTCGACGCGAACGTCCGGGTTTGCACCCACGTCGAGCAGCGTCACCGGGCGACCAGGCACGGGTACTGTGATCGCTAGTGCCGGGCGGTAGATTCCCGTCGCGCGCCGCATGTGCAGCTGTCCGGCAACGAGCGCCGCCCCGGTCGATCCGTTGCAAACCAGCGCCGCGGCGCGGCCCTCGCCAACGGCCCGCGCGGCAAGTACGATCGATGCGTCCGGCGCGCCACGGACCGCACTAGCCGGATTTAGCTCCTTGGCGATCGACCGCGGAGCGTCGATGATCTCGACGCCGCCACCGGACTCCCCGAGCTCGCGGGCAGGGCCGAAGAGCAGCACCTCCACCCCTTGCTGTGCCGCGAGACGAGCGCCAGCAGCGACCTCAGCCGGTCCGAGATCGGCGCCGTTCGCGTCGACCGCGATGACCGTCACGCGGCTCTACTCGTGATCGTGGTCGTGATCGTGCTCGAGTGGAGCCACGATTTCCCGACCGGCATAGGTTCCGCACACGGGGCAGACCCGGTGTGGACGCCTCGGGCTGTGACAACGCGGGCACGCGTTCAGCGTCGGCGCGACCATCTTGTGCTGCGCGCGCCGCTTGGCTGTACGGCTGTGTGATTGCTTTTGCTTTGGCGCTTGCATCGGCGGGCAAGCCTAGCAACTCAGGGCCGTAACTCCGAGCGCGCCTGGACGCTCGCCTGAGCGCACTCAGACCGCGCGGCGCTTCTCACCGCGGCGCTCGTCGCTCACCGTGACGACATGCGTAGCCAGACCAAGGCGGGCAAGGCCGGCTATGACCAACGCAGAAGGGTCGATCTGCGTGCGACGCAAGCCGTGGGCTGCTGACGTCGGGAAGGCGTGATGGTTGTTGTGCCAGGCCTCGCCGAAGGACAGCGGCGCGAGCCAGGCAAGGTTGCGCGATTCGTCGTCAGTGACGTAGTCCTGGCTGCCGAAGAAGTGGCACAGCGAGTTGATCGAAAACGTGACGTGGTGGAGCACCAAGATCCGCACGGCGCCGCCCCAGAGCAGGCCGAGCAGCGCGCCGTCGAGTGTGCCTGTGAGCGCGTAGCCCAGACCAAACGGGATCGCCAGGCCGAGCAGCACCCAGAGCACAAACGTGCGGTCGACGAAGCGAACGACCGGGTCCCTAAGCAGGTCCGGAGCGTAGCGACGCTGGTTGGCGAAGCCATCTTGGAAAAGCCAGCCGAGGTGGGCGTGCCAAAGCCCACGAAATGGCGCGCGCCAACCGTCACCGTGGCCGATGTGGGGACTGTGCGGGTCACCCTCGTGGTCGGAGTAGGCGTGGTGCTTGCGGTGGTTGGCGACCCATTCGATCGGAGGGCCTTCGAGCGCCATGCAGCCGAGCACCATCAGCAGCGCCCGCACCACGGGCCCGCTGCGGAAGCTGCGATGCGTCAGCAAGCGGTGGTAGCCGATCGTGATGCCCAGCCCGGTCGGGACGTAGCAGACGAGAAAGATCACGACGTCCTTCCAGTACAGCGAGTTGTCCCAGGCGAGCCAAACGCCAGCGCCCAGGGCCGCGACCGGGACGCCAGTGGCAACCGCGGTGGCGATCTTGTCGACGATGTTGAAGCGGCCCGGCGTTTCGAATTCGCCTGCTACGTCGGCGGGTTCGGGAGCTACGCTGGGGCCGCTCTCGCGGGTCGGAATCTCGGTTATTGCCACTGGCCTACCGTGGTGGCACAGCTCGTCGCGGGCTGGCTCATCCCGGTTGCTTGCCTGGTGCCCAACACGAACGCCGCGACGGCGAATGTGCCGGTCACAAATTCATCATGTCACAGCGCGCGGCGGCGGCGCGTCGCCCTAATCGAGCCGCAGCTCTGCCAGTTTTGCGAAGGGGCCCGAGGGCAAGCTCTCGTGATGGTGCTCAGCGCCGACATCACGCAGCGCGACCGCGCACACCGGGCAGAGACCCAGACAATCCGCGCTACAGACGATCTGCTCCGGTGCAGCCAGTGCGAAAGCGTCGTGCGCCCAAGACGCCAGGTCGAGCAAATCGCCGGTTAGGTAGGGACTGTCGAGCTCCTCGCCGCCGTCCGGGACGTCTACCTCGCGCGCATCGACCCGGAGCGCCGGCGCCGCGTCGGCGAGACAGCGCATGCACGGTCCGGCAAGGGCCACTTCGAATCGCAGCCGCAGCGAGTAGCCGTCGCCGTTCGTGCGCACAACGTCAAGGATCGCCGGGACGCTGCTCGGCCGAGCGAGGTAGCGCTGTCCGGCGAACTCGAGTGGCGCAAGTGCCAGCTCAAGCTCGAGGCGGCGCGCCTCGCCGGAGCGCAGGCGAAAACCCGAGAGCTGGAGCACATCGGTCGGGGTCACCAACCAATTGTGCACCCCGCGCGCTCAGGCGGCGTCGAGCAGGCGTAGTTCGCGCTTGAGCACCTTGCCCGTCGCCGTCCGCGGGAGCTCGTCGATGAACACGACATCGCGCGGCACCTTGAAGCGCGCCAAGTTCGCGCGCACGTAATCCTTCACTGTCTCGCCGTCAAGCTCCGAGCCCTCTTTGAGAACAATGAAGGCGCGCAGGCGCTCACCGAACTCCTCGTCCGCGACGCCGATCACGGCGACGTCCTCGATCGCGTCGTGCTCGGCCAGCAGATCCTCGACCTCGCTCGGGAAGACGTTCTCGCCACCGGAGACGATCATGTCGTCGTCGCGACCGGAGATGAACAGGCGACCATGATCGTCGAGGTAGCCGACGTCGCCGGTGGCGATGAGCCCCTGGAGCTCGGTCTTGCCGTCGCCGCTGGTGTAGCCATCCATCACCATCTCGTTGGTGACGAAGATCCGACCGGTTTCGCCGGGCGCGCGCCGTTCGCTGCCATCGGCGTCAAACAGCCGGACCTGCGTTCCCCGCGGGGGCGTGCCCGCGGTGCCCGGTGCCGAGCGGAGCTCCTCCGGTGAGGCAATCGTCGCCCAAGCGACCTCAGTCGAGCCGTAGAGGTTGTAGAGGACGTCGCCAAAGGTGTCCATCACGCGCAGCGCGAGCTCGCCCGGCAATGCCGATCCGCTCGCCGCAATCACTCGCAACGAGCTCGTGTCGTAGCGCGCGATCGTCTCCGGGCCAAGTTCGAGTAGGCGCTGCAACATCAGCGGCACCACGACGAGGACACTGGCTTGGTAGCGCGCGACAGAAGCAAGCGCCTGCTCAGGGTCGAAGCGACGGTGCAGCACGAGCGTCGAGGAGAGCGCGAGTCCGAGCGTGAAATGGGCATAGCCCCACGAGTGGAAGAGCGGAGCGGCTATCACCGTGGTCTCCCGGGCCCGCAGCGGGATTCTGGAAAACAGTGCCGCCGCGGGATCGAGCGAGCGCGGCTGATGGCGCGATGCGCCCCGCGGCGCGCCCGTGGTGCCCGAGGTCAAGATCACGACGCGCCCGCGGTCGTGCGGCGGACGCAGGTTCTCCCGCGTGCCCGCCGCGATCAGCGCATCGAGTGTCGGGTACTCCGGCGATTCGCTGTCGTGCCATGCGATCACGCTGTTGCGGCCAACTGCGGCGCTCGCACACAGCGGGATGAACTCCTCGTCGTAGATCAGCACGCGTGGACGCTCGCGCGCACAGACATCAGCGATCTGAGGCTCGGCAAACGAGGTGTTGAGCAGCAGCACGTCGGCGCCGAGCTTGGACGCGGCGACGGTTGACTTTATGAAACCGGCGTGATCGCGGCAGAGAATCGCGATGCCGTCGCCCTCGCCAACGCCCACCTCGCGCAGGCTGTGGGCCAGTGCGTTCGTCTCGCGGTGGAGGTCGATGAAGCTGATCGTGCCGCGATCGTCGTGGATCGCCGGGCGGTCGGGGTCGCGCAGCGCCGAGATCGCGTAGCCAGAGGCGGGGGTCGGCCCCCAACGCGCCAGCAGCAGGCCGACGCGCGCGAGCCTGTCGGGACGGTCCAAGCGCAACACTCGCGCGCGGACGAGCATGCGAGCCGTGTGCAGCGAATCGGCTAGGCGTCTACGTGGCACAGCGGTATCCAAGCACGTCTTCCCGGCGCGGTTGCAACGATCCAGCGCACGCCGAGGTGACTTCGAGCCCGAGCCAGGCTAGGAGACTTCGGCCGGCTCGTCGCTACCTTGAAGTCGCTCGCGGCCACGTTGCACCGCGGCGATGAACTTCGACAGGTTGGTCTCGAGAGTGTCAAGAATCTCGTCGGCGTAATCCTCAGCACCAAGGCGAATCTCGCGCTCACGCGCGCTCGCGTCCTCGATGATGTCCTCAGCAGCCCGCTCCGCGGCTTTGACGATCTCCTCGTCGCTGATCATCCGTTCCTGGCGCTCACGCCCCTCTTTGACGATTCGCTCGGCCTCCCGCTTGGCCTCGGCGAGCATCTCCTGCCGTTCCTTGACGATCCAGCGAGCCTGCTTGATTTCCTCGGGAATCGTGGCGCGCATCTGATCAAGAAGGTCGTAGATCTCCTCCTTGTCGACCCGCACCTGATCGGTCAGGGGAACCTGCTTGGCGTTGTGCACCAAATCGTCGAGCTTGTCGATTAGTACTAGGACATCCATGGCTACAGCCTAAAGGGTTGGGGCTTGCCCGGAAGGCCCGCGCGCGTCCTCACAGCTTTCGCTGACGACGCAGCTCTTCCTGCAAGCGCCGCGCAACGAGCTCGTGTACGTAGTGCTCCACGTTGCCACCGAATGTTGCGAGCTCCTTGACCCCGCTCGAGGATAGGAAGCTGAACTCGGGGCTCGACATGATGTAGAGCGACTCGATCTGTGGGGCCTGCTTGCGGTTGAGCTGATTCATTTCGAACTCGTACTCAAAGTCCGAGATCGCGCGCAGACCTTTGACGATCGCGCTAGCGCCGACGCGTTGGGCGAAGTCGACGACGAGCGTGTCAAATGCCTCGGCCCGGACGCCCTCGAGGTGAGCCGTCGCCACGCCAATGAACTCGAGCCGCTCGTCGAGCGCGAACAGCGTGTCGCCCTTGCGCCTCGAATGGTCGACGACGGCGACGATCACCTCGTCGAATAGCGCGGCGGCGCGCGTTATAACGTCGACGTGGCCATTGGTGATCGGGTCATAAGACCCGGGGCACACGGCGATGCGGGGCTTCGTGCTCATGTGTGGGCGCTTTGGTAGATGCGAATCAGGGTATCCCCATAACGCCGCTCGAGGGTGAGCGGGAGGTCCAACTCGAGTGGCTCGCGGCGGTCACTCTCGCTGACGACGCGGGCACCCGGCCTCAGCAGCGGCGCCAGCGCGCGGCCGAGCAACGGCCCGAAGTCGACCGCCCGAAGGTACGGCGGGTCAACGAACACGAGGTCCAGCGGCTCCACCACCGGCAGTGCTGCCTTGGCGATGTCGGCTTTGACGACGAGTGCCCGCTCGCCCAGCCCGAGACGCGAGACGTTGTCGAGAATCGTGCGGATCGCGGCGATTTCGCTGTCGACGAAGATCGCGTGCGCGGCACCGCGCGAGAGCGCCTCAATGCCGAGCGCGCCTGACCCTGCGAACAGATCGAGCACGCGGGCGCCACTGACCTCGCTGAGGATCGAGAACACCGCCTCCCGTGCGCGCTCGGACGTCGGTCGCGTCGCACGCCCCCGGGGAGCCGCGAAGCGGCGGCCGCCGAGCTCGCCGCCGACGACTCGCATCAGGCAGCGATCGGGCGCGGCGCGATCTCACCGTGAGCCAGCGCGAGCTGGCGGCCCAGCAGCACGTGATCGGGGCTCTCGAGCCCCGGATCGAGGGCGATCAGCGCCTCAGCGCAGGCGCGCGCGCGTTGCAGCAAGAGCTCGTCATCGGGTAGTCGGGCGATGCGGAACTGACCGAGGCCCGACTGGCGAACACCGATCAGCTCGCCCTCCTTGCGCTGGCGCAGGTCGATCTCGGCGAGCTCGAAGCCATCGTCGTGGCGCGCCAGGGCGGAGAGACGCTCCGAGCTCTTCGCTCCACACATCAGACAGAGCCCCGGGTGCTTCCCACGACCGACGCGGCCGCGCAGCTGATGCAGCTGAGAGATCCCGAAACGCTCGGCGTTCTCGATCAACATCACCGTAGCGTTCGGAACGTCGATGCCAACTTCGATCACCGTTGTCGCGACGAGCACGTCTGCCTCGCCGGCGGCGAACGCCGCCATCGCGGCCTGCTTCTCGCGATGCGTGAGCTGGCCATGGAGCAGCACGAGGCGGAAGTCGCGCAGCTCGCGCGAACCGAGACGCTCGAACTCGGCGGTGGCTGCCCGCGCATCGCCAGCGCCCACTTCATCGGGTTCGTCGACGAGCGGGCAGACAACGAAAGCCTGGCGACCGGCGCGCAGCTCTTCGCCGATCCGCTCGTAGGCCCGCTCACGAGCACGCGGACCGGAGACGATGTGCGTCTCGATTGGGCTACGGCGCAGCGGTAGCTCGCGCAGGTGGGTCTGGTCGAGGTCGCCGTAGCGGCAGAGGGCGAGCGTGCGGGGAATCGGCGTTGCGGTCATGTGCAGCATGTGTGGCGCATATCCCGCTGGTGCCTTGGCGTCGAGCGCCGCGCGCTGGCGCACGCCAAAGCGATGCTGCTCATCGACGACCGCGAGCGCCAGGGAGGCGAACTTGACCGGCTCTTCGATCAGCGCGTGGGTCCCGACAATCAGCGACAGCTCGCCGGTTTGCAGACGGCTCAAAACCTGCGCTCGGCGCCTGGCCGGCGTCGATCCCGTGAGCAGCGCCAGCGTGGCCGGCTCGGCTCCGAGCAGCGCCGAGATCGTCGCGAAGTGCTGTTCCGCGAGCGTCTCGGTCGGGGCCATCAAGGCCGCCTGCGCACCGCACTCGGCGGCGCGGAGCATCGCGTACAGCGCAACAACGGTCTTGCCGCTGCCGACCTCGCCCATCAGCAGGCGCTGCGCCGGTTGTGCTTGGGCAAGCTCGCTCGAGAGCACGGAGATCGCCGCCTGTTGGTCGGCGGTGAGCACGAACGGGAGCCCGTGCTCGAGCCACCGTGCGGTCAGCGTCGCGGGATTCGACAGAGCGATCGCCCGCGCGTCGGAGTTGCGCTGCGCCCGGCGCGCCAGCAGCCCGAGCTGCAGCAGCAATAGCTCCTCGAATGCGAGCCGCTCGCGCGCGCGGTCCACGTCGGCCGCGCGCGAGCCGAAGTGCATTTCCTCGAGTGCCGCGCTGCGAGTCGGCATCCGCTCGGCGGCCCGCAGTCGCCCGGGGAGTGGCTCGACGACCTCGGTCAGCGCATCACGGGCTTGCCCCATGAGCGCCAGGATCTGCGTGCTCGAGAGCCCCTCGGTCGCTGCATAGTGCGACACCTCGTCGGCGCCGGCGCTCGCTTCTTCGGTGCGCGCATGGTGGGAGACGCGGAAGCGGTTGCGGCCCTCGTACTTCCCGTGCAGTACGAGCCGCGTGCCGGCGGGGTAGCGTGCGACCAGCCACGGCTGGTTGAAGAACGTGGCCTGCATCGGACCGGTCGCGTCGGACACGGTCGCCTCGACCAGCGGGCGCATGCCGCGGCGGCGAACCGAGCGCTGCGCGATCGAGCGGACCTCGACGAGCACGGTCGCGGTCTCGCCCGGCGTGAGCGCGACCACCGTACGAGCCTCGCGGCGCGCGCGAGGGACGTGTTCGAGCAGATCGCCGACGCTTTCGAGGCCCAGGGCGCCGGCCGCCTCGGCGGCCTTGCCGCGGAGCGCGAGCGACTTTTCGAGCAGCGAGGGACGCGGTGAGCGGAATGGCGTCGCTAGCAACTCCTGGCGGGTTGGCGCCGTTGTCCCGCCGAAGCGTGGCGGGGCATGCTCAGTCGGTGCATCGGAGAGGCGGGCTGCGCTACTCATCACCATCATGATGGCCCGCAAGGAGGTCGGCAGTAGCCGGACGCACCGGCTGCCGCGCGAAGAGCGCCCTTATTCGGCGCTCAACAGCCACCAGTAGCTCGGCTGGCCGCCGTCGCGATGCTCGAGCTCGACCTGCGCGGGAGCGAGAGTCGCCACGCGTTCGCTGGCGAGCGGTGCGCCCTGTCCGGCAATACACGTAATCAGCTCGCTGCCGTCACCGAGGCTCGCCAGAACCTGCGCCAGCGTTCCCTCTGGCGCTCCCCACGCGACGAGCGTCTCATCGACGAACCCGACCGCGTCGCCGGCACGAAAGCGCCCGGCGGCGTCGTCGCGCGCGGCCGGCGCGACCGAGCCACTGCGAACCCGCTCGAGTGCGGCGCCGATCGCGTGCGCGTTGGCGGCGGCGCTCAGCTCCGGGGCGTGCGCCACGAGCGCGGCGAGCGCGGCCTGCTGGGAGCGTGAAGGCACGACGACAACTTCCTTCTCGGAGAGCACGGCCGCGTGCTCGGCGGCGAGAATCACGCTGACGTCGTTGGCCAGCACGACGACCTCCTCGGCCGGGACGGCGTGGATCCCGGCCAGCAACTCATACGTCGACGGGTTGAGCTTCGGGCCACCGTCGAGGACGTGGGCGCCAAGGCTCTCGAACAGCCTGCCGATGCCAGGACTTGTGACAACCGCAAGGACGCCGCAGCGCACGGCGCTCGCAGGCTCGCCGCGCGCACGGCGCGCCGCGATCTGGTCGTGCATATCGGCGACGTCGAGATGGGACACCTCGCCGGCCCCGGCAAACACGGCGGTGGCGCGCTCCGGCTCGTCGGTGTGAATGTGGATCTTCAGCGTCGGCGAGTCGCCGACGATCAGCAGCGAATCACCGAGGGCGGCCAGCGCGGCGGTAAAGCTGCTCGGTTGCAGACCCTCCCCCGTGACGGCGAAGTTGGTGCAGTAGCGATAGGTCGACGACGCGTGCTGGGGGTGGGTGATGCGCGCTGGCGCGTGGTGTGCGAGCGGCGGTGGCTCATCGCCGCGGAGCGCCGCGACGATGCCGGCAAACATCACCGTGAGCGCGTAGCCGCCGGCATCGACGACGCCGGCCTCGCGCAGCACGGCGAGCATGTCTGGCGTGCGCATCACCGACTCCTCGCCGGCCTGCACTGCCTGTTCGAGCACGGCCGCGATCAGGTCGTCCTGAACCTCCGGCGCCTCGTCCGGCGCGAGCCGCGTGCTGGGCAGGTGCGGCAGCTCGATGGCGATGCGATGCGCCATCTCGCGAACGACGGTCAGGATCGTCCCCTCGGCCGGCTCCCGCACCGACGCGTAGGCCCGGTCGGCCGCGCGAGCGAGCGCTGCACCGACGAGTGTCGCGTCGATCAGCTCACCGGGCCGGCTGACAAGTTCTTCGGCGGCGCCACGAATCAGCTGCGAGAGGATGACCCCGCTGTTGCCGCGCGCGCCGAGCAGCGCCGCGCGTGCGACCGCGTCGACGATCTCGTCGCGGCCGATCTCGTCGATCGTGCGCCGCTCATCGGCCCCCAGCCGATCGAGCTCTTCGACGACCGCGCGCAGCGTGAGCACCATGTTGTCCCCGGTGTCGCCGTCGGCGACCGGGAAGAC
>PKYB01000080.1 GCA_003133565.1 Solirubrobacterales bacterium | reverse complement strand
CCGGCGCGTGCTGGGCTGCCGGCGCCGAGCGCGGGATCGAGCGCGCCGACGTCGAGCAGCGCGCCACGGCGGAACGCCATCGAGGGACCGGAGCCGAACATCGCGCCCCAATAGGGATAGAGAAAGCGATCGGAAGCCCGGTTTGGACCGAGGTCGTAAACGCGCCGAGCGAAATCGCGCGCGACACCACCGCCGTAATAGTGCTCGAGCACTTTCTGCGTCTCGTTGTGCAACTCCAGCGGGAGGATCATGCCGCCCACACCGACAACCTCCGGATCGGTGAACGGCTCGACCAGCCAGCCCAACCAATTAGCGTCGACGACCGCGTCATCATCAGCAAAGGCAACGATCTCGCTGCTTGCCTCGACCAGCCCGCGATTGCGCGCGACGGAGCTGCCGGGACGCGGTTCGGGGATATAGCGCACCGTCAACCGGTCGTTGAAAGCACGCACGACGTCCTCGCTGCCCGGAACATGCGGGTGGTTGTCGACAACAATCACATCGAAGCTCGGATAACGCAGATCGCAAAGCGACTCCAGACAGCGTTCGAGCTTCACCGCCCGACTTGCCGTAGGAATAACCACCGTGACCGGCGTGTCGCTGGTCGACAACGCACCACGGCAGCCCCCCGCCGGACTACCGAGACCGGCCACCAACTGCTCGACGCTACTCGCCGGCTCGCCACAGCCAAAACGCGCGCAATGCTCGCCAATCGCACCAGCAAGCTCCTGCCAGATAGCCGCAGCAATCTGCTCACTAGACAGCGCCCCCCGCGCCCCGACAACGCGCGCAAACCCCAGCGGCTCATCATGCAAACGCACGAACACCAAACCATCCCGACAGTCCGCCAACCACGACTCCTCATCAGGCAACCGCAAAACAAGCGGCAGCCCAAGCTCCACAAACCCAACACCCGTCGGATCAGCGTGCGAAAACACCACCCCCGCCCGCGAAACAGCCCCGCCTGCCGGCGCCGCGCAGGAGACCTGCAGGCTGGAGCGCGACGGCCTGATCAAAGGTGCCGCCGCGCTCCCACCGGACGCTGCTAGATGATCGTGAACTTGTAGTCCTTTGCGACGCCGATACCGCCCGGCCCGATTGCCCGCACGTAGAACACGTACTTGCCGGGCTTGAGGTTCTTGTACGTCTTGCTGGTGCCGCAAAGCGCATAATTTGGCTTCGGTGTCTTCGCGCCCTTTCGTGTCGGCTTGCGGACGACCGCGCACTCGTACTTGGTCGTGTCGCCACTCGCCGTGAAGTGAAACTCCGCGTCGTGATGCTTCGAGCTAATCGACTCCTTCAGCAGCTCCGCGTGGGGCGATGAGGGCGCCGAGGTCACGACCGCCGTTGTTGGGACCACAACCGTTGCTGGCACTGGCGTGGCGGCCACGGGCACCGGCGCTGGAGTTGGCGGTGCTGGAGGCGGCGTGAACGTGCCGAGCGCCATGTTCCCGCTTACGTCGACGGCGACGCACTGCGTCCCCGCTGTGCAGGCGACACCCGAGAACACGACCGCTCCGCTGATCGGTTCGAGCGTCCAGGTGCCAGAGTCGTCCTCGATCGCGTTCCCGTTCGCATCGACTGCGACGCACGTCGTGCTCGAGAGACACGCTACGGCCTCGATGCCGACGCCCGAGTCGATCGTCGTCGGTGTCCCGCTGGCGGAGCTCGGGTTGAACGTGACCTGTCCACCGCCGTTGTCCACGGCTGTGCATTGGCTCGTGCCGGGGCATGCAACCCCGGTGAGGACTGTGCCTCCACCGATGTTCGCCTCTACGGCGCCGCCAGGTGAGCCCGGGTTAAACGTGACCTCTGTTCCGTTCGAGCCGACGGCTGCGCACTGGCCCGTCTGGTTCGGCGCGCAGGATACCGCCTTGAGGTCGATCCCGGGTGCGACCGTGTGCAGGGAAGCGCCTCCGCCAGGTGTGAATGTCGATTCATCGCCGTTTTCGTCGACGGCCGTGCACTGGCCACTCGTCGGACAAGACACGGAGAAGAACACGTAGCCGTCGCCGCCATCGATGTCCTGCTCGGTTGTGCTGCCCGGTGAGCTTGGGTTGAAGGTGAAGGCGTTGCCCGCGCCGTCGACCGCCGTGCACTGCGTGGCCGTCGGGCACGACACGCTGTAGATCACGCCGACCCCGGCGTCGATCACCTTCTGGGTTGCGCCACCCGGGTTAGCGGGGTTAAAGGTGACAACTTGGCCGGCGAAGTCGACGCCCACGCACTGGCTCGTGGTCGGGCACGACACGCTCTGCAAGCCGTTGGCCGGATCGACCAACCGCTGCGACACCAAACCGTTGTTGGTTGGATTGAAGGTCACCTCGTTACCGTTGTTGTCGACCGCAGTGCATTGCGAGCCCGACGAACAGGTCACCGAGTGCAAGGCGTTTGCGTCGACCGACGTACCGCCCGGGTTTGAAACGACGCCTGTGATCGGGTCGAACGCGTACTCGAACCCAGCGCGGTCGACGGCGTCACAGGTGCTCCCCGACGTGCAGTTGACGCCGTAGAGCGCCCGCGTGGAAACCGCGGCAAGCTCGATTACGGGAGGGCCGGTAAGCGGGTCGAACGTCACCTCGTTGCCGGCAGAGTCGATAGCCGTGCACTGGGTCGTGCCCGTGCAGCTCACGACGTAGAGATGGTTGCCGCTATCGATCGCGGCCGGCGTCGGCGAGGTTGTCTGCGTCGGGTTGTAGGTGACCTCGTTGCCGTTGTCATCGACCGAGGTGCACTGGGTCGTGGACACGCACGAGATACCCTCGAGCGGACTGAGAGTGTCGACCTCCAGGTATTCCAAGAGTTCGCCGTTCGCCGGGTTGAACGTGATGGCGGATCCGTTATGGATGTTCGCCGTGCACTGGGTCGTGCTCGGACAGTCGATTCCATAGAACGTGCTTCCTCCGGCGACCGCCGCGGATCCTGTCACGTTTCCGCCGACCGGGTTGAACGTGATCTCGTTGCCGTCGGCATCGACGGCGGTGCACTGGCTCGTCGAGGGACACGACACGCCGCCCCTGAGGATCTCACGGCCGTCGATCGCGGCCGTTTTTATGACGTCGCCGTTGGTCGGGTTGAACGTGACCTCCTGCCCGGCGAAATCGACTGTCGTGCACTGGCTCCCCGACGGGCAGGAAACACTGATCAACGTGCCGCCGTCGCGGTCCACGCCGGCCGCGGAGGACCATGAAAAGTTGGCTAGCGCGGCACCAGGAAAGCCGAGCAGGATCAAGGACGCTGCAAGCGCCGCCAAGCCTGCCGGTCTGCGGCGCCCATTGCGAGCCACGCGGCGCGTCACAGACATCAGGGTTGACGGTCTCATCCTCGGTCTCCTCTCGGTTATGTATCGATGCTGCTGGCGCTGTAACGAGCTACACCGGGAAATGTCCCGGTTCGGTCCCGCCGGACCGTGCACAACGCACTAAGAGCTATGCGGTGCCCGACACTAGCGGCGAGATTTCGCGGCCTCGGGCAAATTGGTCACCCCCTCTGTGGTGAGGTCCCGTCGACATCGCTGCCGCCGCCCGGCGGGACAACTCACGCGGAGATGCGGCTCACCCTTGAGGCAGGCGCGCGACCGTACTAAGCCCGAGCAAGACGATGCCGGCGTACGTTATGGGTGCTGCCACACCCGGACGTACTTGACCTGGAAAGTCGCGTCGCGGACCGGGCCGCCGTACTGGTAATCGGCTCCGATACCCACGATCAGATACATCGGCGCCGAGGTAATGCCGAGCTTGATGCTGCCCACGCGCTGCCCGTCGTAGTAGTAGCTCACGCTGCCCGGCTCCCAGTCGGCGCCAAAGGTGTGCCAGCCGGGCGTCACGCGAGTCTGCTGGCAGTTGCCGGGGTCGCCCGCCGGGGAGTGGAAGTGCCAGCAGAGCTGCCCTCCCAGTCCTTCAACGATGTCGTCCTCCCCGTCGGTCGGCCAGTTTTGGCCGTCGGCCCAGAACGCCGGCCAGTCAAAGACGACGCCGCTAGCAGAGACAGCCACCTTCGCGCGAATCTCTGCGAACCCATAGGTGTAGGAGAACTTGCCGTTGGTCGTGATGATTCCCGCCGAGAACGGACGGGTGCTGCCACCGCAGTTCACGGGCTGGATCGCGACCCTCACGTTCAGCGAGCCGCCACCAACGGACACGCGGCTCGGATCGAAGCATTCCGGAGCATTTGAATTCACGGGCCACGTGACACCAGAGCCGAACCACCCCTTGGACCAATCGGCCTGGTTGAGGCTCGAGCCGTTGAACTCGTTGTTGAAGATGAGCCGCCACGACCCGGGATCGCCGAGCGGAACGGGCGAGGGCTGCGTGGTCGCCGCGAGAGCCGCGACGGCGGCCCCCGCCACGATGACCACGACGAGCACGAACAAACGACGTCTGCCCCATCGGTGTCGGCGCTCCCGGGCCGCGACGTCCGGACCGACCGTCTGGGCACGACTGCTGAGACCATGTGGACGCCTGCCGGTTCCGACATCCGGACCGACCGTCTGGGCAAGCCGGCTGCGACCATGTCGACGGAGTATGCGCTCCAGCGTAGCGAACGTCGTCTAGTAATAGGGCAGGCAAAATGCGGCCAGCGGCGGGCAAGGATCTGCCGTGCGCTAGGTCCATTCTTGCTCCTCTGCGCGGCGTCAAACGGCGATCGGTGGACTGCCGTCGTTGCAAACGAGGGTCCATGAACCCCTTCCCTTGTACAGC
This sequence comes from Solirubrobacterales bacterium, assembly GCA_003133565.1. Classification (GTDB taxonomy): domain Bacteria; phylum Actinomycetota; class Thermoleophilia; order Solirubrobacterales; family Solirubrobacteraceae; genus Palsa-513. The sequence continues at coordinate 28,303 of PKYB01000080.1, read as the reverse complement.
GGCGCGTCTTTGGAGCCGAAGAGCGTTGGGTGAGGATTCGCAAAACCCTCCTCGGTGCGCTGTCGGTGTGTGCGCTCGCCAGCGTCCTGCCAGCGGCAACTGCGAGCGCTCAGCGCACGGCGCAGACCAGCGACGCCGCCGGACGGACGGGCTTGCTTCTGCGCGTACCCTCGCTGGGGGTATACGCGCTCCGCGTCACGGTCACGAGCACCGCGCGCCGGCGGAGCGTGATAAAGCTCGATATCGGGCGCCGGGTTCGCGATGTCGCTACGGGTGGGCGAAGCGACCGCTCGGAGTTCAGCCTCAAGGTCACGATGCGCAGCCGCGCGCTCTTGATTGGCGCCGCGGACCGTGACGTGACGCTGCGCCTGTTGGTGAGCGCGCGGCGGCTTCGAGCGCTCGACGCCACCGAACCGCCGCGGGCGACGACGTCGGGCGCGAGCGCAAGCGTCGGATCGAGCGCAAGCGTCGGATCGAGCGCCAGCGCAACACCGGCTGTGACGAGCGGGCTTGCCACGCCGGTCCTCGCTCCCGCACCCGCGAGTCCGGTCGGCGCCCCCGGGCCCCCTGGTGATCCGGCCTCGTGGAATTTAGTTTTTGACGACGAGTTCAGCGGTTCGAGCCTAAACACCTCGCTGTGGTCCACTGGCTGGTATGGCTCCGGGATCACCGGACCGGTTAACTCCGAGGAACTCGAGTGCTATGACCCGGCGCAAGTAGTCGAGTCGGGCGGCGAGCTCGACCTCAATCTCATCGCTAAAACCGAGACCTGCGGCGGAGAGACGCTCCCTTACGCCTCGGGCCTCATCAGCACCGCGGGCAAGTTCACCTACACATACGGCTACCTCGAGGTCAAGGCGTGGCTTCCGGGGACGAGCACGATCAGCGATTGGCCGGGTATCTGGACCGACGGACAGTCCTGGCCGACGGACGGCGAGCTTGACGTTCTCGAGGGGCTCGGCGGCCAGGCGTGCTGGCATTTCCATGATCCCCAGGGCGCGCCCGGCGGCTGCGCGCCCGCGGCGAGCTATCTCGGCGGATGGCACACGTTCGGCGCTGACTGGGAGCCCGGGAGCGTGACTTACTACTACGACGGGGTAGCCGTCGGGACGGTCACAAGCGGCGTCACGAGCGCGCCGATGTACATCATCCTCGACCTCGCCGCCGACAACGAGTACGGCGGTCCGCTACAGGCGCCGGCGACGCTGCGCGTCGCTTACGTGCGCCTCTGGCAGCATCCAGCGACCTGACGCACCGCGCGGCTCAGGGCGCGAGCAGCGGGACCTGGCACGGCCTCTTCGAGGCCCGCGCGAGTGGTGCTTTGGTAGCAACCACCCCGGCGGTTCCGCAGGAATCTCACCATGCAAATCTGGACGTTCGTTCGAGGGCCCCGCTATGGTTCTCCACGAGGGGATGCCCCATCTCCCGAGAGCCGTGGGGTCCGTGGTCTACGGCGATGCGCCAGCCAAGGGTTAAAACGTCCAATTCCCGATCGGGTTAGGAGGAGGAACCAATTGATCCGTCGCGGCATCACAATCGTTGCGACCATTGCCGCGATCGGCACTTTTGCCGCGCTCGCCTCAGCCCATCCGCTGCCGCTGGGGGCGCACAAGGCGCAAACAAACCTGGTCACTCGCACCGTCAGTAAGCCAGTCAAGTCGGCCGGTGTCTACCTCGTCGTCGTCACCGTTCGCGCGCACCAGCACGTCGAAAGCCTGACCGTTTACCTCTCCGGCGCGGCCAAGCGCGAGATACGTGCTTCCACGCATACCGCGACCGCACTCGAGTACCACCTCACGGTCAGCCACACGCCGGCGAAGCTCACGGCGCGCGCGGTCGGCCATGGACCGACCTTCGACCTGGCGCTGACGGCCATCCACGAAGCCGACAAGAAGCCGTCGACCGGCTCGACGTCCCCGCCGGCGACGCCACCGAGCACCGGCAGCACATCGACGCCGAGCCCCAGCCCGGCGCTGTACCCCGACCCTTACCAGAACACGACGCCGATATTCGATGACGAGTTCAGCGGCGCCGCCGGAAGTGCCCCGGACTCCTCGAAGTGGTCGGTGTCGACGGGCCAAGGCCAGTGTGGGAATGACACGCTCAACACCAACACCACCAATGCCGCTAACGTCGAACAGAACGGCCAAGGACAGCTCGCGATCACAGCCCTGCATAACGGCAACTCCTATACGTCGGCCCAGATCGCGGCGAACGGCTTGCCAGCGGGTCCGTATGGCGCCGTCGAGGCGAGCATCAAACTCCCGCCCGGACAGGGACTCTGCGGGTCCTTCTGGCTCAACGGCCAGCCGACCTGGCCCAATGACGGCGAAATCGACATCCTCGAAGCGCCGTCGCTCACCACAGACCCGAACTACGCGTACTTCACGCTCCACGGACCGATCAACCCGGATGAGGACGGCGGCAACTATCAGCAGTTCGAGTCCTACACCGGCGCGCTTGGAGATCTTTCGGCCGGGTTCCATACCTACGGCATCGTCTGGTCGCCGAACCTGATCGTCTGGACGATCGACGGCGTCGCCTACGCCTCGGCGACGCCGAGCAGTCTCGTCGCCGGTTCAACGTGGGTCTTCAACGACACCCGCACGTACTCGCTGATTCTCGACCTCGCCGTCGGCGGCTGGCCGTGCGACGCCGCGGCGCCGAACACGTGCCCCGCTGCGACGTTCCCCGCGACGATGCTCGTCGACTGGGTCAGGGTGTACGGCCAGTGAGGTCGCGCGGCCTGTAGCGCGCAAGTTGGCCCGCAGCGCGGCGGGCGCTACGTCAGTTCGAGCGCCAGGTCAGCGCGAGCGGTAGCTCAGCTCGAGCGGAACGCGCGGGGGCGACTCATGGCGGCGGCGAAGCGTCCGCCAAAAAGGGCTCTCGCCGGCGCGGTCTCGGGAACGAAGCGCCGAACACCGATCTGAGCGCCGTTCTCAAGCCGCTCCATTGCGCGGGCAGCATTTGCCATCAAGCGTACGCGGGCTCCTGGCTCGAGGCCGGGCGCGTGGACGACCGCCGCCGTGACGGTGCTTGCATCCTCCTCAAGGACCTCGTAGACCGCCTCCGTGCCCAGGCAGGTGTGGCGCAGGAAGCACGGGGGGCGCTCAAGGAGTTCCGATGCCATACCCGAGCTATCGACACGCCGGGCGCTGACCTTAGCGCTCTCAACAAGCGTCACCACAGGTGCCCTGCCCTCGACGAACGTTCGAGTAAGCCGTGCGGAGGGGCCGCTACTGTGGCGGTAGTGCGAGCCACCAGCACACCGCAGGAGGACCGGCGCGAAGTCCACAACGAGACGATCTCGGTGATCATCTGCGGCTACACGCTGGCGCGCTGGGACGACCTTGCTCGCGCAGTCGCCTCCGCCCAGCGGCAAACGCTGCCGGCCCGCGAGGTCATCGTCGTGATCGACGGCAACGCCGATCTCAAACGCCGTGCCGATGCGGAGCTCACCGGAGCGGCGGTGCTGGCGAATGCCCATGCGCCGGGTCTGTCGGGCGGGCGACAGACTGGTGCCGAGCATGCAACGGGCACGATCCTCGCGTTTCTCGACGATGATGCGATCGCCGACGAGGACTGGCTTGAGCAACTGCTTGCCGCTTACGCGGACTCGAATGTGCTCGGCGTCGGCGGCCGGATCGATCCTCAGTGGCGCGAGCCTCCCCCGCGTTGGTTCCCGGCCGAGTTCAACTGGGTGGTCGGCTGCACCTACGCCGGAATGGCGGTTGAAACGACGCGGATCCGCAACCCAATCGGCGCCAACATGTCAGTGTGGGCCGATGTGCTGAAAGATGCGGGCGCATTCGATGCCCGCCTCGGCCGGACCGACGGCCGCAAAGGACTCTTTGGCGCGGCCGAGGAAACCGAGTTCGGCATCCGCACAACCGCAGGTCACCCCGGTCGCTATTGGGTCTACAAGCCGGAGGCCCGCGTCCGCCATGTGGTGCCGGCGGAGCGCGCCACCTGGCGCTACTTCGTCGCACGGTGCCGTGTCGAGGGCCGCGCCAAGGCGGTGCTCGCCGAGGTCGCGGGCGCCCGCGATGGCTTGGAGTCCGAGCGCGTCTACGCTCGCTCGGTGCTACCGCGCGCCGTCGTGCACGGGATCGGCGAGACACTGCACGGCGATGCATCGGGACTTGCCCGCGCCGGAGCGATCGTGGCCGGGCTCGGCATCACGACGCTCGCCTATTTGAGGACGCGTCTCCTCAGCCGTGTGACGCATCGCCGCTGATAGCGCGCGGCGTTGCGTAGGACCGGGCGCTAGGGGCGATTTGCGGATGCGACGACACGCCTCTGCTCGCGGCGACTTGCGAGGTAGGCGATTGGACCAGCCGCCATGCCCGCGCGCTCGATCCAGTCGAACCGCTTGGGGTAGGCGGGGCCCTTGCGGACGTTCTTGCGCGAGGCCGGGTCACGGACGAAACGCAGGCCCGCCGGCACGCGCCCGAGGATCGCGCGCGTGTGGCCGTCCAGCATCTGCTTGGTCATCATCGCCGACAAACCCACGCCGTAGTTGAAGATCTCTCGCTGCAGGTGCTGCGGACCGTCGGGGTGGCGATGCCAGATCACCGCCGCCGGCTCGTAGACGAGCAGGTGCCGGGCGAGCAACACACGGACGTAGAGATCAAGGTCCTCACCGCCGCGCGCCCGCGTTCCCGCGCCGAGATCGTTGGCAAAGCCGCCGAGCTCGTTCGCGACCTCGCGCCGGAGCGCCGTGCAGGCGCCCGAGCCGAACTCGCCGGCAGCGTAGGGAAAGAGCGCGGAGGTCGGCTTGGTGATGTGAAAGACGCGACGCTGCCAGCCCTTGCTGAAGCCGGCAAACTGCTCGATCTGGACCGCCGAGACGGTCTCGAGGTCGGTCGGAAGGATCAGCCCCGTGACGCAGGCGACGTTGGGGTCGCTGGCGAATCCGCGAGCCAACCATTCGACCCATTTGGGTTCGACGACGACGTCGTCGTCGGTGAAGGCGACAGCCTCCCCCACCGCGACCGCAAGACCGGCGTTGCGCGCGTGCGACAGGCCGACGCGAATCTCCTCGACGTAGCGGACGCGCGAGTCGGCGCCGAAACGCTGCTGAAGGGTTGCCACGACGGTGGAGCCCTTCGGGCGGTTTTCAACAACGATCACCTCGACTGGCCCCGGGTCGCAGTCGAGCACCGAGGCCACGGCTTCGCTGACCGACTCATCCTGACCGCAGGTCGTGACAACGACGCTCAAACCGGGCAGCGCAACCGCCGGCGCAGGCGTCGCGGGGTCCTCGTCGGGGACGTCGGCGAAGAGTCGGGCGATGGTCTGCGCGCTGACCACGACGCTACCGTCGAGTCCGAGCGTTCTACCGGCGACCGGACGCCCGTTCCGCGTCCCGACCAGGTAGGCGCTCGCGTAGGGCGTCCCTGAGCGCGATAGCTGCAGATCTTCGGCGATTGCGAGATCGACCATCCGGACCGCCGCGGGCGCGCGCAGCACGCCTTGCGCCGGCTCCTCAGGCGTCATCGTCGCTGTGGCCTTCGCTTTGGGTGGCCGGGCGAGGGCTGGCGCCGGTTCTGTGGCGGAGCCGTCGGTACTGACGGAAGGCGCGCGTACGGTAGCGCTCGCCCGCCCAGGCGATCGGGGCGCCGCGCCCCTCGAGTGCCGCGAGCAGCGTGCTCACCGGCGTGTCGGCCGTGATCGTCAGCCGGGCAATCGCAAAAGGGTCGTCGTGATCGTGTGAAAGAGCGTTTTTCACCGCGGCGGCTGAGCTGAAGCCGGCGTCGATCACCGCCTGGCGCACGCGTGGGTCGTGTGCGCCGTAGGGGTAGGCGAAGGTATCGATCGCCAACTCGAGCCGTTGTTCGAGCGAGCGTTTGCTCTCTTCGATCTCGTGCACGGCGCGCGCGAGCGGCAGCTCGTCAAGATGGGGGTGGGTGACGGAGTGGGCGCCGACTTCGGCGCCGCTCGCGGCGATCTCGCGCGCCGCCGCAGTCGAGGGCCCCTGCGCACCCTCGAGCCGGTCTGACGTCACGAAGACCGTGCTCGTGATCCCCTTTGCGCGCAGCGCTCGCACGGCCGCGAGCGTGTCGTGGAAGCCGTCATCGAAGGTGACGGCGACGGCGTTGGCCGGCACGCGGCGCTCGCGCAGGGCGCGGGCGAAGTCGGAGATCGTCAGCGCGAGGCGACCCGAGGCCGCGATCGCCGCGACGTGCTCATCGAACTGAGCCGGCGTGACGGTGAAGCGCTCCTGTCCCGCTGCCGGGATGTCGGACACCGAGTGGTAGAGAAAAACCGGCACGACCACGGCTGCCGGGCACTCTCCCGACTGTGCCACGGCTTCAGTCACCCATTGCAGGGTTTGGGATGTTCGTCTTGCCGGCGATCACGTGATGCTAGACACCCGGGCACTCCTCTAAGCGAGCTCGAGTGCTTCGACGTAGGCGTCGGCGGCGCGCGCGATGCTGTGCGAGCGAGCGTGGTCGAGCACCGCAGCACTGATCGCGGAGCGCCTTTGGGGGTCGACGAGCAGCTCTTCGAGGCGCCGCATGATCAGTGTGGCGCTGGCCTTGACCGGCACTCGTGCAACCACTTCAGCTGGAAGCTCGCCGGCCCACCCCAGATCGGTCACCAGCGTGGGAATGCCTGCTGCGAGACAGTCGGCTGTTGCGCCGGAAGCCTCGCCGTTGCTGACGAGCCGCAGCTGGACGGCGACATCGGCCTGGCGCAGCAGCGCCGAGTACCGCTCGGCCGACACTCGTCCCGGGATCTCGATTTTGGCTTTGGGGGCGTGCTTGCGCGCATATTCGTGCCAGCGCGTCGAGTCGGCCTGCTCCGCGGGACTGCCGGCGATGACGAGCCGGGCCGCTGGGTAGACCGCTGCCAGCAGGGCGAACGCGCGGATCAGCTTGGCAATTCCCTTGACCTCCGCAACAGCGCCGAGGCTGATGATCATGGGCGTACTGGATGCCTCGCCGCGGACACGCGCCCAGTCGGCTACCTCGGGAAGGCCATAGGGCAGAATCGTGGCCGGCGCATGGCGATCAAGTGAGCCGCGATCGAACGCGAGCATCTCGAGGGCCGAGCGTGAGTGAACGAAGCATTGGTTGGCGTAGCGCTGGATCCCACGCGTCATGAACATCGCTGGTGCCGGCCGCTGCGCGCCGTCGGCCTCAGCCAACGTCGTCGCGAGGTCGGGGTACATCGCCTGGATGCGGGCCACCAGCGCGCCACTCGGGTCCTCCGGGCGCTCGTGCCCGGCGATCGCGCCGAAGAATCCGGTGAGCTGCACATCGTGGAAGACGACCGCGTCGGGCCGGGCCACGAGCAACTCGAACACATGCGCGTGAAAGCGCGAGTTGCCCATGCAGTAGACAATCCGGTCATAGCGGCGTAGGCCTGCGAATAGGGCGCGCTCGCCCGCTGCGACGAGGCGCACGCCGCGCTCAACCGGGATCGAGTAGCCGCGAACCGGATCCGCGGTCACGACATCGACATCGACGCGGTTGGCCAAAGCCCGCGTCAGACGGCGGTTGTACTCAGCGACGCCAGACCAATCTGGTGGCCAGGGCGTCACGAGAGCGATCCGCGGGCGGCGCGAACGACGCGAAAGTGCGCGCCGCGAGCGGTTCCTGAACGCCTCCGTCGCACGCACCGCGCTCGCGGAGTCGGCACGGCCCTCACCCGGCCGCATGACGGCGGCGAGCGGCTGCTCGGGGGCGGCGGTCGTCGTCCGCCCGAGCCGCCTGGTCAGGAGCTCAAGCGGTGACGTGTGAGACGTCTCAGGCACCGAACCGCAGGCTATCCGCTGGTAGGGTTGGCGTCCATGCTTGGGGGAACGCGTTCAGGCCCGCGCCCAAGTGATGGGGCAACGTTTCACGCGCTGGGACGTGAAGTGGCGCGGCGGCGCAGCTCGCGCCCGCCCACCTGAACCACCTAGGAGGAAGCAGTGAGTCCCTACCGTGGATGGCCCTTCCTCTCGAACGCGAGCCATCCTTTTGTCTCTGCCGTGTGGGCGGTGCTCAGTCACGGCTGCTTGGCTCTCTTCATCGTCGCCCCGCTCCTCTGGCGGAGTCGCCACCGGGTGGTCTATGGGCTGATCGCGTTTGTGGGTGGCTCCGCGCTCGACGTCGACCATTTCATCGAGGCCGGAACGTTGAACCTGCATAGGATCGAGACCCTGCCGGGTGGGCGGCCGGAAACCCACTCGGTCGCATTCGTGCTGGTACTTGCACTGCTGACGTTCGCGCTCTGCCCGCGCTCCTGGGACAGGACGCGGCGCTTTGTCGCCGCCTGGGCCGTGTTCGCGGTCAACATGGGCCATCTGCTGTTCGACGCCGCCGGCGGTTCTGAGCACATCCTCTACCCCTGGAATCAGGTGGACGGCATCCCTTGGCTGCTTTGCCCGATCGGGGCCCTGGTGCTGTTCGGGCTGAGCTGGGTGATCGCGCGACGATCGTCACGCTCGAGCCCGCAGGGACCGCTTTTGAGTGTGGCGGTGCAATAGCTCGTGAGGGTGGCGCCGCGATAGCCTGCGTGTGTGTCACCCTCGCCGGCGCCTGAGCTCCCCCTTTTGCACGGGGCGGCGATGCCGCAGGTCGGTCTCGGGACATGGCCGCTGGCAGACCGCGAGGTCGAGAAGGTGGTCGTGCGCGCGGTGGCGGCCGGCTACCGGCTGTTCGACACGGCCCACATGTATGCGAACGAGAAAGGCGTGGGGCACGGGCTGCGCGCTTGCGGCCTGCCGCGCGAGGAACTGTTCGTAACGACCAAGCTGAGCGCCCGCTCGCACGGCTACGACGAGGCTCTGGAGGCGTATGCGACGAGCGCGCGGCGGCTTGACGTCGACTACATCGATCTCTTTCTGATCCACTGGCCGCTGCCCTGGCTTGACCGCTATGTGGACGCCTGGCGTGGCCTCGTGAAGCTTTTTGATGACGGTCTGGTTCGCGCGATCGGCGTTTCCAACTTCAAGCCGGCGCACCTCGACCGGGTAATTGACGAGACTGGTGTGGTGCCAGACGTCAACCAGATCCAGGTGAGCCCCTACACGATCCGCGAAGTGACACGCGCCTACGACGCCGACCACAGCATCGTCACGCAGTCGTGGAGCCCGATCGGCCTCGGTGGCGCGCTGCTGTCCGAGCCCGCGATCGTTGCGATCGCCGCGCGGCACGGCAAGAGCGCGGCGCAGGTGGTGCTGCGCTGGCATGTTGAGCTTGGCCTGGGCGCGGTGCCGAAGTCGGTAAACCCCGAGCGGATGGCCGCCAACATCGACATCTTCGACTTCGCGCTGAGTGATGATGAGATCGCCGCGATCTCGGCTCTTGACCGCGGGGAGGCCCATGCTGAAGACTCAGACGAGACGGGTAACTGACGTGCGGGGGCGGACGGCTTGAGTTCTGGAGCGGGGTCTTGGGGCGTGGGGCGATCGCGCGCGGCGCTTGCGCTCGGGGTCTGCGTCGTCGGCGCCTTTGCGGTGCTGCTGTCGGGGCCCGCGGTGCGCGCCGGGGCGAAGTCCCGGGCGAAGTCCGACGCTGCGGTCGGGATCGAGGTGAGCGGTAGCCATCTGACGCCGCTGGGTGGCGGTCCGCCGATCCGCCTGCTCGGGGTGGACCGCTCCGGCACGGAGTATCAGTGCCTGAATTCGCGCGCCAAGTCGGTCTTCTTCGGTCCGACGAATGCCGCGTCGATCCGGGCGATCAAGTCCTGGCACACCAACGCGGTGCGGATCCCGCTCAACGAGGACTGCTGGCTCGGGATCAACGGCGCGACCCCGGCGCTCAGTGGATCCCACTACCGGAGTGCGATCGAAAAGTACGTGTCGGCGCTGCGTGCCGCCGGCTTCTACGTAATCCTCGACCTGCACTGGGCGGCCCCCGGCTCGATCCTCGCTGTCCAGGAGTGGCCGATGGCCGACGCCACTCACGCCCCGGCGTTCTGGCGCTCGGTCGCACAAGCGTTCAAGGGCAACCGCGCGGTGCTCTTTGACCTGTTCAATGAGCCGTTCGTCACCTCATGGTCCTGCTGGCAGAGCGGCTGCACCACCACGTTCACCGACAATACGGGCGATGTCGTCACCTACCAGACGGCGGGAATGCAGCAGCTGGTCGACGCCGTTCGCTCCACGGGCGCCGCCAACCCGATCATCCTCGGCGGGCTCGGCTACGCAAGCGATGAGACACAGTGGGCGACGCATGAGCCGACCGACCCCGACAACCAGCTGATCGTCGGCTTCCACACCTACAGCTTCGGCGGCTGCAATAACGAGGCCTGTTGGGACTCGACGATTTCGCCGCTCGCACAGACGACGCCCGTCGTCACGACCGAGTTCGGTGAGTCGGGCTGCACCGACAACTATGCGCTGAGCTACATGGACTGGGCCGACACGAACGACGTCTCATATCTCGGCTGGGCGTGGGACGCGACCGACAACGGTTGGTCGTGCAGCGCCGGCCCGTCGCTGATCGTCAACTACGCGGGCAAGCCGACCGGCTATGGCGCCGGCCTGAAGAGCCACCTCGCGGCGCTCGCCGGCTGAGGGGTTGCCTGGTCAGCCAGGTTCGCCCGCGCGGGTGATTGCACGATGCTCCGGTTCGGTGAGGGCGGCGAGATCGTCGAGGTCTACCGGTCGCCCGCTTGCCCTCTTCATCGCAATGAGGTCGTCGCGTGCGGCGACGGCGAGGGTGAGGTCGCCGAGGCGAATCTCGAGTGCGCGCCGGCGCAGGTCCTCGTAGCGCGGCGCCCCGGGAGCGTCGTGGAGGACGTCGATCGCACCGTGACTGGTCTCAAACTGCCACAGCGTCGCGCGCGGCAGCATCGCGGCGTCGATCGCAAGGCCTTCGCAACCCGGGTTCAGGACGCGAGCGCCGAGCTGGTTCAACGCAGCTGCAAGCCGCGCGAGGTTCGCGGGCTCGGGACGCGGGAGCACGTCGACGTCAAAAGTCGTGCGTAGGTGGCCGTGGGTCTGAACTGCAAGACCGCCGACGAGCACGTAGTCCACGTCGTGCTCGCTGAGCGCCGCGAGAATCTGCTCGGAGTCAAGTGGCGTGTCAGACGCGCCGCGCGTCATCTGCGGCCTGCCGCAAGCGTCCCGCGAGCCGATTTGCTGAAAGCCCGAGCGCCAGGCGCTCCGCCGGCGGTCGCTCGTAGAGCTGCCCGAGGTGTAGCGGATCCCATCTCCCAGGCAAGCGCCGGGCCTGAAGGTCTGGCGTGTAGCCCATCGACATCAGCAACGCCGCGACCGTCTCCCAGGTTGGCGATGTCTGGCCGCGTTCGATGCGGCTCACAGCCGCCTGCGTCGTGCCGGCACGGCGGGCCAGCGTGCGCTGGCTCAGCCCGAGTTGCATGCGGCGTTCGTGAATGAGGCTTCCCGGCTCGGTGATATCTAGAATTATATCAAGCGAAGCGCGAGCCGGCGAGGGTTACAAACCGCGCCGCAGGACGACAAAGCTCAGCGTCTGGACGAGAATCTTGATGTCCTCCCACAGCGACCAGTTCGCGACGTAGAGGTAGTCGATCTTGACCATCTCCGAGAGCGGGATCCGTGCTGAGCCGAGGATCTGCCAGCGACCGGTCATGCCGGGCGTCAAGTGCAGGCGGCGGCGGTCAAGGCCGGTGATGCATTGGTCCTCATCGACTACGAGCGGGCGCGGCCCGACGAGGCTCATGTTTCCGTGCAGGACGTTGAGCAGCTGGGGAATCTCATCGAGGCTCGTACGGCGCAGAAAGCGACCGACGCGCGTGACGCGCGGGTCATCGGCGATCTTGAAGAGGCCGGAGGCTTCGTTGCGAGCGAGCAACTCGGGCTTCAGGGTGTCGGCCCCGTCGACCATCGTGCGGAATTTGAGCATCTCGAAGTGCGCACCGCCCCGGCCGACACGTGTCTGGCGGAAGAGAATCGGCCCGCGCGAGTCGAGCTTGATGGCGAGCGCGGCGAGGGCCATGAGGGGCGCGATGATCGCGAGCCCGACGATCGCCCCCACGAGGTCCAGTGAGCGCTTGACGAAGCGCGAGGAGCGACTGAGACCGAAACGCGGGACCCCCAGCAGCGGCATCCCGCCCAGGTCATCGAAGGCGACCGAGCTACCGACCGCCGCGAGCACGTCCGGCAGGATGCTCACGCGCGCGCCGGTCGCCTTGGCGCCGCGCACGAGATCCATTGTCAACTCGGGGTCGCCGCCGCCAGCCGTCGAGATGATGATCCGGTGGATGCTGTGCGTTTTGGCGAGTGAGCGCAGCTCGTCCAGGTTCCGTCGGACCTTGTCGAGGCCGACGCGGGCGACCAGGGCGACCTGCGGCTCGCCCTCGAGCTTTCTCTCGATGCGGTGATAGACCGTTGGGCTGCCGACAACCAGGCAGCGCTCGACAGAGGAGAGGCGCCCGGCGAGCGCGCGCGCGACGACGCGCAGCGTGAAGAGCGCGGCGATGAGCAGGCCCCATAGCGCGAAGAGCAGCAACGTCGGGGGCGTGCCGCGCACGACATCGTCGCGCGTCAACCAGATCAGCAGCGCGAAGAGCGTCGCGAGGTTGAGCAGCCGCGGGAACTCGTCGAGCGTTGATTTGCGCATCACGAGTTCGTCGTGGTCGTAGAGGCCCTGCAGCTTCGCCGCGAGGACGACCGCGGGAATCACGAGCAGGAACTCTGGTCGCAGCCCGAACCCACCGATCAGCACGATCGAAAGGAGCAACGACAAGGTCGCGGCGGACGCGTCGGCGGTGGCCAGCGCCCAGCGGTAGTTCCGCTCGCGCCGCCCAAGGTCGCGCAGCGCAGTCGAGTCAACCTTGGAGTGGTCCAGCTCACGACCGAATGACGGCGTGCTCGGCGGTTCTAGCTGCGCCGAGTCGGGCTCGCCCGGCAGCGCAGGCGCCGAGCCCGGACGGAGCCCGTAAGCCTGCGCACGCGGAAACAGGGACAGCCTGCCGCGGCCAGCGGGCCTCGTCGTCGTCGGCGGGTTAGCGGCCACTTGCGCCGCCCTGCTCAGGACGTTTTAGCGGTTGACGATCAGGCCGTTTACGGCCGCTCGTCAGGCGTACGAGGGTGTGGCCGACCACGTCGTTCCTCATCCCACAATTGCTGGCCCCCTGAAAGAAAGCTCAACCGTCACCCTAAGGATTCCGCGGCGGATCGACTGGTGAGATCCCTAACCGTGTGACGCGCGAAATCGCTCGTGACCGCGCGTGGTCGACGCCCTAACGCGCGGGTGTTTACAAGTCGATTCACCTTTATTTGGTCGCAAAATGGGGCGCTTTTAGTAGGTCGGCGGTCCGTCTGTTGACGCGGCGCGTTGATAGAAACGATGCCCCGAAACGGAGCCTCCAGGCGGGCGGTGGGCGTGGGACGGCGCTCCGTGCCGGCCCACGCCGGGCCCTGCGCACAACGTTTGAAATCGCATAGCTCGCTAGGAGCGAGAACAAGATTCTTCGCTTGCCCCAATTTGGCGTGGGGATGTTTCTCCCCAAGCCTAGTCTCACAAAAAGCGGGCGTTATTATGCGCCAGTGGAAATACCCGCCACACGCACAAAAGCACGCCTGCAGGCCGCTCAGCGCGTGAGTACCTCCCCGCCTCGCGCAGTGCCCGGCGTCGCGTCGGCTACAACGACACAGCGAATCACGCTGGTGATTCCGGCGCTGAACGAAGCAGCAAACCTACCGCACGTTTTCGCGCGGATCCCAAGCTGCGTCGATGAAATAGTGCTCGTCGACGGGCGCTCGATCGACGGCACGGTTGACGTGGCGCGGGCATTGCGCGCCGACGTTCGCATCGTCGTGCAAAGCGGACGCGGCAAGGGAAACGCGCTGGCCTGCGGCTTTGCCGCGGCCACTGGCGACATCATCGTCATGCTCGACGCCGACGGCTCCACCGACCCCGCCGAGATTCCTCACTTCGTCGCGGCGCTCCACGAAGGGTTCGCCTTCGCCAAAGGCTCACGCTTCATCGGCCACGGCAGCAGCACCGACCTCACCCGTGTGCGTCGCACCGGGAACCGCGTGCTCGCACTCGGCGTAAACATGCTGTTCAAAACCAAATACACCGACCTCTGCTACGGCTATAACGCGTTCTGGCGCGACTGCCTGCCCCACATGAACGTCGACTGCGATGGCTTCGAAGTCGAGACACTGATAAACGTCCGCATCGCGCGCGCCGGACTGACCGTCACCGAAATACCCTCGACCGAACACCAACGGATTCACGGCGAGAGCAAGCTCAACACGATGCGCGACGGAAGCCGCATCCTGCGCACGATCCTCACGGAGCGGATGCGCCGCCGAACCACCCCGGCCCATCCCGACGAATGGCGCCCGGTGTTTCGAGAGCTTCCGCCCACGGTCACAGGCTGAGGACGCGCCCAAAGTCGTTGGCGATCGTGTCGAAGACGGGCAGCAGCGGGTCGGCGCGCATCGCACCAAGCTCGGTCGCCACTCGGTCGAGCAACGTAAGCGCCGGCGCGCACCGCTGAGCCTCGGCGACGAACTCGATGAAGCCCTGCGCATAGGCCGCCTCGCTACGCTCGCCGGCGAGGTGGCGGGCATTTTCCCCGAGCCTGCGACGGTAGTCGGCGTCGCTCACGAGCCGTTTTAGCTCAGATCTCGCGGCGTCGAAGTCAGGCGCGGGGACGCGGGCCAGGGCATCCGGCGGTAGCTCGCCGAACGCGCCCGCGTCAAAGCAGAGAATCGGCCGGCCGTACGCGAGCTCGAGCGTCAGCGATGCCGAACCGCTCTCGATGGTAGGATGGCGCAGGTTGATGAACACGTCGGTGGCTGCCATCAGCCGGTCGAGTTCCAGCTCGCCGCGCCAGCCGAGGATCTCGACGCTCACCTGCGGGAGCGACCGCGCGAGCGCGGCGAGCTCAGCGGCGTAGGCGTTGCCGTCGTCGAGGGGGCCAACGATCGTGTAATGCGTGCGCGCCGCGAGCTCGTGATCCTCTGCGAGCAGCTCGATGACGCGATGGCACTGCTTGTTGGCGGTGACGTGACCGATCGTCGTCAGCTGAATTCGCCCGTCGCTGCGTGCCGCCGGGGCCGGCCCGGCGAGCATGCCCGTCGCGAGCGCGTCGCGGTAGGTGGGGTTCTGAAGTGCTCGTACGGGACCAAACCAGTGCTCGCGGATGTACTGGGCGTGCACCTGCGAGTGCGTCACCGCACCGAGCGCCCGCTGGAGGGCCTGCTCGACGAGCGGATACTCCACGACCTCGTCGCTCTCCCAGACGCGCGGGCGAGCCCCCGAAAGCGACTCGCGAGCCACACAGGCCCCGGTCTCACCGTAGTAGGCGGCCATGCGCGAGATGTACATCGAGTCGGTGAATCCTCCGTCGCGCAGCCAGGCCGCGACGAACATCGGATGCAGGACGTGGTCGTGCAGGATGACGATGCCGGGATGGCGCTGTGAGAGTTGGTGGATCGTGCGATGCGGATGCACGGTGTTGCCCATGTTGTAGACAACGATGTCGTAGTCGCCGAGCGTCTCCTCGAGCTGCCGATCAGCGCCGAAACGGACGATGGGCAGCTTGGATTCGAGCAGCGGCGGGTCATCCGGGGTCCAGATGTCGACGTCGGCGTGGAGGGCGATCGCCGGCGTCAACTGGCGGCTGAACTCGGCGATGCCGCTGCGGGGTGAGAACGCCGTGACCCAGGCAACCCTCATCGCATGAGCTCCTCGACCACGGTCTCCCAGGTTGTCTTGGGGTTTTCGGCGCTCGTTCGTTGCGCAAGCGGCGGCGCCAGAACTTCCGCTTTGATGCCGTCGAGCTCGCGCAAGGCCTCGGTCAGAGCGTCGGAGCTCACGAAGATCCGCTCCGCCTCGCGCAGGTAGAGCGCGTCGGCGCGTCGGATCGCCTCACGCACCCCAGCTCCAGCGGGGGACGCGGGGAACTCGTACGCTTGGATGCCCCATGGCTCGCGCTCGCCGCTGGGGTCGTCATCGATCAGCCACACGCGCTTTCGGGGGTGGCGCAAGACGTGGCTCGGAGGACGGAGCGCGATCAGCAGATCGGAGTCGTGAGCGACATCGAGCAGTCGGAAGGCGAGCGTCTGCTCGAGCGCTGCGTCCCAGCGCGCGGTCGTCGGGACCTCGATCGTGTCGACCTCGTGGCCGCTGCGTCGAAGCGCCGCCGCGAGCTCGCTTTGGATCGTGCGCGCGCCACCGGCGGCGAACGGGACGTGTGTGCTCGCCACGAGGACCCTCATGCAGCGCTCCGATCAGTCTTGGCGCTGTGGCTTCGCGGCTTGGCGCGCAGGCGTTTCGCTATGCGCGCGCAGCTCCGCGACCTGCTGCTCGAGCGCTTCGATGCTCCGCGCCTGGGCCGCGAGCTGTCGCAGGAGGAACGTGACGGTCCGCGCGTTTGCCCCATTCAGGCTGCTCTGGACATCGAGCAGCGGAGACAGCAGGCGCCGGATCGCTCGTTTGAGCGCCACGACGATCTGCGCACCGTGTCGCCGGTCCGAGGAGGTCGGGATGGCCGTGAGGTCGAACGCGCGATGAAGGTGGCCGGCGTCGCCCGCCAGCCACTGCTCAACGCTGAATGGCGTCATCGGCTCGAAATGTGATGGTTCTGCTGCGCTCGCAGTTTGGCGCAGCCGCGCTGCGATCAGGCGCTGCGGAGCGCCGCTCTCTTCGACGGAGGCCGTGCGAACGCCCTGCACTCGCTCCCGGGCCATTTGCGCGAGTGTACATGCGGCTTCGCCGGGTGGCGGTCACACTGGCGCGTCGCTCGTGATCGCACGCGGCCCGTCCACACTTGCGCAGCGAACGGGCTGGGCATTCACGGGCCTGGGGAGTCGACCGCGCCTGCTCGCCACAGGCGGACTAGAAGTTCGCGCTTGAACTGACGGCCAAGCGGGTAGAGACTCTGTCGATGAAGAAGATTCTTGAACTGATCCTGTGCATCCTGCACCCGATCGCCGTGATCTTGATCTGGATCACGATCCCCTTCAACAAGGATCTCGGATTCGGGCAGAAAATCGCCTGGGCGATCGTTTGCATCATCCCGTTCGTGCCTTTCGTGTACGTGCTGACCGGGAACGACTTCCTGTAGCAATGCTGGCGCCTCCCTGGGTCTTTACTCCTAGGGTGCTTCGGCGCCTGAGATAGAAAGAGCCCGGACGTCCGGGCTCTTTCTAGTCGGGGCCGAGATGACGGACAGAATGAGTAGCCCGGGCATGGTGTATCCCTCTGTCCCATATATGGAACAGTCGCGTCACACCCACGACATCGACCAGGCCTTCACCAACCAGGCGGCTTCGTTCAACGCGAGCGCGGTCGCGAACGCCTCCGAGATCCTCGAGGCGATCCTCGAGCACAGCCGCCCGCAACGAGGGGAGCGCTGGTATGAGGCCGCGTGCGGACCCGGTGTCATCAGCCGCCGGCTCGCTGCGTCGGCCGGATCGGTGCACGGCGTTGACGCAACCGCGGCGATGATTGAGATCGCCCGGCGCGAGGCAGCCGCCGCCGAGCTCGACAACGTCACCTTCGAGGTCGGCGACGCGACCGCCACCTCGTTGCCGGACGCGGGCTTTGACGGCGCGGTCACGCGGTTCTCCGTCCACCACATCCAGGTCCCGTCGCGTCTGTTTGCCGAGCTTGCGCGCGTCGTGCGCCCGGGCGGAACCGTGGCGATCCTCGACCACCTCGCCGACCCCGACGCCGACGCACGCTCGTGGGCCCAGGAGATCGAGCGCCTACGCGACCCCTCTCACTGGGCCTCTCTCAGCGACGCTCGGCTACGCGAGCTTGGCCGCGACGCGGGTCTCGACCTCACACATGAGCAGCGTTTCCCGTTCGAGCTGGACTTCGACGACTGGCTAGAGCGCGGCACCGACAGCCAAACCGCCCGTGACCTAATCGAACTCAGCCTCGCCGACCGTCCTGAAGGCACCGACTGCTTCAGCGTCAGCACGAAGCCGGCCGGCCGCATCCTGCGACTGCAGATGTGGATAGGCGTTTGGCGGAGATGACCCACCAACCGCCGGCCAGGCCGGCGCCTGGTGAGAGCATTTTCGCGGCCACTCGGGAAGTGCGCCCAAGTCGCCCGAGTTAGGAACAAGTTGCGCCGGGCGGTTAGCGGATGTGGATCGTGTGCGAGGTGTGGGTGAGCGTCGCATTGCCGGTGAACGTGGCAACGATCTTCCGGCGCTTGCTGCCGTGCACCTTGATCTGCTTGGAGTAGGTGCAGTTGCGGCTGATCTTGGCGCTGTGCGTGCTGAGCAGCTTGGTCCCGCGCATTACCTTGATGCTTACGGTTCCCTTGCAGCTCACGGCCGCGTTCATCCCGGTCGGCAGGGCCAGAACGCCGGCGAAGGTATAACGGTTCTTCTTGTGGTGGGCTTTCAGCGTGAGGCTCACACGAGTCGTCAACGCAACGTTGGTCGTTGCCGACGCGGTGTTGTTGGCTTGGTCAGGGTCGAGCTGGTAGGCGCTGACGGAAGCGGTATTTGTGAACGAGCCGCCCTGAATCGGGATCAGCACGATCGTGATCGTCGCGCTCGTCGTCGACCCTGTGGCGCTTGAGTCGAGTGTCCCGAGCGAGCAGGTCACAGTCGAGGTACCCGTACAGGTCCCTTGCGAGGCGCTGGAGCTGAAGTACGTCGTCCCCGCCGGTAGCGTGTCGCTGACGGTCACGCCGGTCCCAGGGCCGGGACCGTTGTTGCTGACGTTGAGCGTCTCCGTGACCGGCCCGCCAATCAGTCCAGCGGATGGTGCCGAGACGCTGATCGCGAGATCTGCCGCCGCGGTCTGGAACGCGCCGGAATCGCACGCAGTTGGACGGGCCACGTTGCGCTCGTCGGTCGCCGGGCAGGCCGCCTCGATCGCGTCGCCGATCGCCGGACTACCGGCGAGCAGCGCGTCCGTCTGTATCGGCCCACCGTTGAAGGCAAGCGGTCCGAGGTCGGCGCTCACGCCGGTGTGGTCGCCGGTCACGGCGTTGCGGAAACATGTGCCGTCGCTGTCGATGTTGCCGCCCGCATCGGCGGCGGCGGCGTTGTCGGTCGCGGCGGTGCCGTAACAGTCACCGCCACCGTCAGCGCCCGTGCCACCGGAGTTCCCGGCGACGATCGTGTTCTCGATCGTGTTGGCGTCCTGTGGGTTGGCGATTCCGCCACCGTAGTAGGCGCTGTTGCGCGTGACGGTGTCGTTGAGCAGCACCACGCTCCCAGTGGTCGCAGTTGAGCCGAGGTAGATCGCGCCGCCCTCATTCGCCTGGTTGGCGTCGAACGTGTCGTTGGTGGCGGTGAGGTCGTCGCCGCTGCCGTAGTAGAGCGCGCCACCGTAGTAGGAGGAGCTATTGCCCGTGAACGTGCTCCGGGTGAGCGTGAGGTTTCCCACGTAGTCATAGATCGCGCCGCCCCCGTCGTCGGTCGCAACGTTGTTGGCGAAGGTGCTCGTCGTGATCTGCTGCGCCGCTGTGACGCTTGAGCCCTCAAGGTAGATCGCGCCGCCGTACTCGGCCTCATCGTTGGTGAACGTTGACCCGCTCACCCCGCCGGCTGAGAGATCGGCACCGTCGGTGTAGATCGCGCCGCCGTAGGAGTCGCCGGCGCTGTCGCCGGAGAACATGGATGCGCTCACGGTTAGCGGCCCCGAGCTCTCGTCATCGATCGCGCCGCCGTAGCTGTTGTTGGTCGAGTTGTTATCGAGCGTGCTGCCCGAAACGGTCAACGCTCCGGCCTCGTCGAGGTAGATCGCACCGCCATCGCTGTAGGCGACGTTGTTCGAAAGCGTGCTGCCGGTCACGTTGACCACGCCGAGTGTGTGTCCGGCGTCGTCGGCGTAGATCACTCCCCCCTCGGAGCCGGCGCTGTTGTGGGTGACCGTGTCGTTGGCGAACGTGACGCTCCCCGAGTCCGCGTACACCACGCCGCCCGGATCAGAAGATGTATTGCCGGTGACCGTCGAGTTCGTGATCGAGGTCGCGCTGGCGGCGGTGTCAGAGAACACGGCGCCGGCACCGTCGGTCGCGGAGTTGTTGCTCAGGACGCTCGCGTTGATCGACAGGCTGCCGTCGTTGTAAAACGCTCCGCCGTAACCGGGACCGACCGAGTTGTTGCTCGGCGCACCGCCCGGCTGGGATCCGTTCTGGACCGTCACGCCCGAGATCGCAAGGCTCGCACCCGCGTGCACAGCAAACGCGCGATCGGTGTGTGTCGCATCGATAACCGTGCCCGACGCGCCCGAACCAGCGATCGTCAGAGCAACACCCGTCTTCACATCCAGATCGCCGGTGCTCGGATCGTCAGCGCCGCCGACCGAAGTTGCCGCGATCGTCAACTTGAAGTCTCCGCTTGGAACAGTGACCGTGCTCGCACCGCCCGCGTTATCAGCAGCCTGCACCGCCGCGCGCAAGGTGCAGCCACCACCGTCGGTCGAAACGCACGCCGTACCAGCAGGATTCGCCAGCGCCGCATCGTTCGCGTCATTGACCGTGAACGAGGCAGCGCTCGCGGCCTGCGCGGCGATCAAAAGCCCTGGCAGAACCACCGCCAACAGCACACCCAAACGACGCAACCGAACCGCGCGAAACGAGATACCGGGCGCTCCCAGCACTGCGTCGCCCGAGTTCGACACGGATCGCGCACTCCGGCCGGCTTCTTCACTGGTCCGTCGTCCAGTTCCGCGCATCCGCGCTCCTCATCGGTAGACCAGCGAAGACGAGGAACGCAACGGTGCGCGACCGGCAACGACCAAACAGTCATGCCGCACCACGAATAGTGCCCCAGAGACTGTCTGTATCGGCACCCCCACACCCAAACCTGAGGCGACCGCCGCCGCAAAGCTCGCGTCGTGAAGAACTGAGGCTGCGGCCACACAGACCGCCCCAAAAGAACGCGCTCGATGGGCCGGCCACGACTCGAACCTGGGACCGACGGATCATGAGTGTCGACTCACCCCGTGATCTCCGGTGCTTTCGGGCGTTCTCGGGTCTCTCAGATGCCCTCAGGTGCGCTCGACGTCGTGCTTGGATTTCTTCGCTGCGGTAACGGTCACGGTGGTCGTCGCCGTGGTGGCCGGCCAGTTTCCAATCGATTCGACGGCCAGGTCGGCTCTGAAGTCGTGGTGTTTGGCAAGGAGTTGGCGGCCGGCTGAGTTGAGCTCGACCGTAATGTGCGTCGCCACGGTTGCGGTCAGGACTGCCGTCGCGCGGCCCAGCTGGACTGTGCGTGTGCGCGTCCTTGAGCGTCGCTTCGAGGAAGCCGTAACGGCGATGATCTTGCCTGCATCTGTTGTCTCCCGTACGGTGAGCACAGCCTCGATCGACCCGCACGCAACGGCGCCGGAGAGCGTGCAAGTGACCTCAACGCTGACGGCCCTCGTCGACGCGTGCGGGCGGCCCAGCAAAAGCGTTGGCGACAGGACGGGCGCCGACGGTGGCGCCGGTGTAGGCGCCGGCGCAGCGCTTGCCGGTTCCAGGCTCGATGACCCGAGGTAGTTTGCGTCCCCCGAGTAGCTCGCCGTTACGTCGGCCCCGGTCGGGTCGATCCCGGGACAAGCCGCCGAGCCGCCGTCCAGGTCATCTGAGATCGCCACCGCGGCGCAGTCGGCGACCGGGGACCCATCGTTGAAGAAGGCAACCGTCCCGGAGACAGGAACGTCTTGGGTGTTGACGCCCGGCGACACGTAAGCGTCATAGGTGCCGGCGGACCCGAACGCCTCCAGCAAGACCGTGCTCGTTGCAGCCTTCGCAACCGACAGCGATGTCGTTCCGGTAGAAGGCACCGTCGTGGCGTCAGTCCCGGGCTCCTGAGGCGGTGGTCCTGGGGTGTAGCTGGCCTCGATTGTGTAAGGGGAGCCGGCAGCAGGGAACGGGATGGTGCAGCTCGCGGTGGTCATCGTCGACACCCCGCTCACCGCCTGCAGTGGAATGTTCGACCCGCAAGGCACTCCGTAGTCGAGCGTTTGCGCCCACGACGGCGTGCTAGCGAACGTGACGGTGCCCCATGGCGTCCCGGACCCTGCGGTGACAGTTGCGGTGAGTGTCACGTCGTGTTCGGTCTCCGCGCTCGAAGGATCGACCGAGACCACTGTCGATGTCTCGGAAGGACCAGGGGTTACGACCGTAGCGGTCACAGAGCCAGCTGTGTAGTGGATCTCGAAGGTTGGCGCGGGAGCCCCACAGGTGCCCGTCACAATGGTGCCGTCGGGTGTGCCGGAGAACGTTCCGCTGAGGGTGCCGGTCGTCGTCACGATGGTCAGAGCTTGACCGGGAACGAGTCCGGCACAAGCACCGTAAATCCTGAGCGCTGCACCGCCCAGGTTGTTGTTGCCGGTCGCGCTCAACTGCGCGTAGCTAGTGCCCGGCGTCGTGCCAGCGGAGTTAGCGCCGACAACTAGGGCACTCTGGTTGTCGAGCGAGACCGACCCGTCGACGTGCAAGATGCCCGAGTTGACAGCGATCGCGCCGCCAGTGGACGTGAGCGGGCCGGTCGCGCCAGGCCCTGCGAGCACAGCATCGACGAGTTCAACCGGATGGCCATCGTCGCTGTTCACGCTCACTGAGTCGGAGTCCAGCGAGATCGTGCCATTCTCCTCCGCGTCGAACCCCGCTTCGTAGGACTCGCTACCGGTGAATGTGACCGCGCCTACCTCGCTGTCACCGCCGAGGTGCAAATTCGCCTCGCTACTGATCCCCACCTGCAAGGCATGGGTGGAGCCGTCGATACCGCCTTGGAGAGCGATGTCTGTGAACCCAACGGACCCGGCAATCGTCCACGCCTGGGAGCCTCCGAGCTCGATCGGGACCGCGATCGAGCTCGGCTCTGCAGGGTATTGATCGCCACTCACGTCAAGGCCTTCCGGTCCGAGTAGCGTCAGCGGTTGATCGCCCGTCAGGTCAAAGCCGACTGTTGGATCGATCGCTAGCTCGTTCGCAGTCAGCCCGCCGATGTCGTCTGTGCCCCCGTAGCAGGTGTCGGACGGAACAGTCTGCGTGCAGGCGCTACTTGTGAGCTGCTGGAAGTTGAGCGTGCCGACCGCGCCGCTTGGCGCTGTCCCGCCCCAATTCGCACCGTTCGACCAGTCCGGGCTGGTCGCTGTGCCGGTCCAGGTGAAGTCGGTGGTTGCCGATGCGGTAGCCGCCGGGAAGGTGAGAATGGCCGCGGCGACTATGAGCAGGAGGACGCGACGCGGGTAGTGATGTCGTCGACCTTTCACCGGCGCACATCATCTGGCGTGTGAGGCAACTGTCTGCAGGGTACTTTCTCGACCTCGAGCCGCCGGGTGGCGCACGACCGGTTTGCCTGGCCCGCAGATCCCCCCCGGCCGTCGGGGGAACGAGCTGGTCGGCGGGATGGGAAGTTAAGAGGTGAGGAATCGTTCGATGTCCGCGGCCTCGCTGGCGAGCGCGGCAGCTGGCGCGGGCGGGCCGAACCAGGCGGGCTCGGGTCGGCCCTTTTTGATGGACCAGGTGCCGGTCGCTACGCCGTCGGTGAGTACCACCGGTCTCACCATCCCGCCGCCTTTGAGAATGTGCTGGTCGTCCTCGGTGTTAACGAACGGCTCGCGGGTGCGGTGCCCGAGCATGAGAGTGTCGAAGGCGGCGAGCAGTAGACAGGGTGGCGCGTCTGCGGTGCCCCATGCGTCGATGTCGCCGGGCGGGCCCGCAGCATCCAGCGCTCGGCGCGCCTGGGTGATCGGGAGCGAGGACCATTTCGCGAGGTCGGTCGCGTCGCAGGGGCCGTAGCCGGAGCGGTAGCGGGTGCCGAGGATCGCGAGCGCTTCGTCGCGGTCGATGGGTGGCGGCGGGTCGGCCGCGTGTAGCAATCCGGCGGTATCGGTGACGATCAAGCCCTGCGACGAGAGCCAGGGGACGAATGTGTTGATCGGGCCCTGCTCGAGCGAGCGGTGGCCACGCTCGACGAGGGCGCGGAAAAGCGACGCGCGGTCACGAGGCATCTCTCTACAGAGTTCAACGGCGTCCCCGCGCATCGCGTTGACCTCCTCAACGATCCCGAAGCGCTCGAACCTAGAGCCGAATACCCGCGCGTTGCGCTCGGCGAGCAGCGCGTGCAGCCATGGACGGTCTGACGCCGCGATCAGGTGCACAGTGCCGCGCACGGTCCACGTGCGCAGAAGCGGGGCGGCGCGGACCGCGGCGCGCGTGAGGCCCGGCACACGTGAGCGCAGCGCAAGCGCGGCGGCCCGCAGATCCTGGGCCTGGATACCGATAACAGCGAGCGCTGCCTCCTCGGCGCTCGCGCAGGCCGTCGCCGGTGTCAGCCGCTGCGCAGCGAGACGCGCAACGCGTAACCGGTGATCAGCGTCCATCGGCGAATACTCACACGCGAGCCGCAATCCCAGGGTGGAGCTCTACCCCACCGCGCCCCGCGCGCTCCCAGTTCTAATCACCGCAAGCGATTTCACAGACCCCGAGGGCAACCTGATCGGGCTCGCCGGCGTCACCTAAGACCCCATCCGGACGACAGGAACGTGGGTCTGGCAGACCATCCGACGGCACTCGGACCGGCGACGCTCGAGTCGTGAAGAAGGAGGTTGCGGCCCACACAGACCGCCCCAAAAGGGCTCGCTCGATGGGCCGGCCAGGACTCGAACCTGGGACCGACGGATTATGAGTCCGCTGCTCTAACCAACTGAGCTACCGGCCCGCGAGCGACAGCCTAGTGCCGGCGGCAGTTCGCGCGCGGGTGCACCTCACGGCGCACCGCCCGCGGGCTTGACGTCACGGTGTGGAGACGATGACTGGAGTCGCCTCCGCCAGCACAGGCGGAGGCGAGCTAGGCGGTTCCGCAGGCGGCGCTCTTCGCGCGGCGCGGCGGCGGCGGATGAACCCAGCCCCGGTAACGACGGCGGCGGCGTAGAGCCAGCCGGTCACGATGTCAAAGACGTAGTGCTCGCCGGAGTAGACGAGCGTGAAGGCCATCGCCAGCACGTAGAGCACGAGCAGGGCACGGGCCCACGGCCGCGCGCTCTTCCAGAAGAACAGGCAGACGAGCATCGTCGCACCGGCATGCAGCGACGGGACGGCGGCGGTTTCGTCGTGAAACGCGGAGCCCTTCTCCACGAGCCCGGCCGCCGAATGTAGACCAGACTGCCCCCAGACTTCATAGAGGACGCGATAGATCGTCGGCAGCTCGTGGAGGTCCTGGCTGACGAGCCACGGGGGATCGGCCGGATAGAGCACATAGGTGATGAACCCGAGCCCGCTCAGCACAACGAACTGGGCGCGGAACTGACGGAAGCGGGGATAGGCAAAGCGCCAGAGGATGCCGGCGACCACAAGCGCCAAGAAGAAATAGGTCAGGTAAACGCCAAACAGGCTGTACTCCCAGAAGCGAACTTTCTGGGTTTGGTGGAAGGCGTGCTGGAGCTGGAGCGTCAACAGCGGCTTGCCGAATATCAGCTCGTCGAAGCGGATCTGCAGCAAGGAGTGGGTGCGCGAGCCGATGTCCTCGGCGAGCCCGTGCGCGTAGTGGAAGCCGAGCAGCAGCAGGCCGAACGGCAGCCAGTCCCACACCAGTCGCAAGCCGACCCGGTGCAGGTCGGTGAGCGAAAGCGCGACGAGCGCCGCAACCACCCAGATGAGCACCTCGTCGCTTGAGAGGAAGAGGCCGTCGCGGGCGACCATGATCGCCGAGCCGATCGCGAACGCCACGACGCCGAAGATCGATATCCAGCGTTCGCTGCGCGTGTATTGGCGTTTAGCCGCAGGCTCGGGGCCGCCGAGCTGGGCGTCGCCGTCAACGCTCGGCTGCACCTCGGGTCGCAAGACCATCGGAATAATGCTAACTGAATCTTTACAGCGCCAATCCCAACTTACGTCTTTCTTCCGTTGCGTGGCTGAGCGGCGGAGGCTGTCGCTCGTGCTCGGAGCGTTTGGCGATCCGGGGCACGCGTTTCCGCTGATCGCGCTGGGGTGCGCGTTGCGCGCGCGCGGCCATGAGGTCACCGTTCAGACCTGGGAGCGCTGGCAGCCCGATATCGAGCGCGTGGGCCTTCAGTTCGCACCGATGAGCGAGTACGCGGTGTTTCCGACGCGCGCGCAGCCGCGCGGGCTATACGCGGCGGCGGTTGCCGCGGCGCGCGAGACGGCCGTGCTGATCGAGCAGCGCCAGCCTGACGCGGTCGTCGCCGACATCCTCACGATCGCTCCGGCGCTGGCTGCCGAGCGGGCGGGTGTGCCTTGGGCCACGCTGATCCCCCACCTGCACCCGGTGGTGGCGCCCGGCTTCCCACCGTTCTCACTTGGTGCCCGGCTGCCGCGGGGCGCGGCCGGCCGGGCAATGTGGCGCGCGGTGGCGCGCTTTAGCGGCCAGGGCGTCGAGCTCGGCCGCCAGGAGCTCAACGCGGCGCGGCGTGAGCTTGGTCTGGCGCCGCTCGACCATCCCCACGGCGGCATCAGCCGAGAGCTGTGCCTGGTTGCCACGTTTCCCCAGCTCGAATACCCGCGCTCGTGGGCGCCGAGCGAGCACGTCGTCGGCCCGTTGGCCTGGGAGCCACCGGCGGGCGATCTGCCGCCGCTCGGAGGCGACGATCGCCCGCTGGTGCTGGTGGCGCCGTCCACCTCGCAGGATCCCGCGCAGCGACTCGTGCGGGCGGCGCTTGCGGGGCTCGCCGAGCTACCGGTGAGAGTCGTCGCGGTCGCGCGCCGCGAGGAGGGATTGCAGCCGGGCGCGAACTCGACGCTCGTGGACTGGATCTCCTACGCCCGCGTCATGCCGCGCGCTGACGTGGTCGTCTCTCACGGCGGCCACGGCACGGTGGCGCGCGCCCTCAGCTGCGGTGTGCCGCTGGTGGTGTGTCCGGCCGCCGGGGATATGTTCGAGAACGCGGCCCGTGTCGACTGGGCCGGCCTCGGCGCGCGCGTGCCACGACGGTTGCTGAGCGCGCGTGCGGTGCGGGTGGCGGCACTGCGAGTTCTTGGTGATCAGCAGGTGCGCGAGCGCGCGGAGACGGTCGCGGAGTGGGCTGGTGAGCACGACGGGCCTGGGCGAGCGGCGCAGCTCGTCGAGGAGTTTGCGCTTCATCGGCGGTGAATC
This sequence comes from Solirubrobacterales bacterium, assembly GCA_003133565.1. Taxonomy (GTDB): domain Bacteria; phylum Actinomycetota; class Thermoleophilia; order Solirubrobacterales; family Solirubrobacteraceae; genus Palsa-513. The sequence goes on along the minus strand of PKYB01000080.1, from coordinate 1,344 downwards.
CGAGCTCCGGGGGTGGGACTCGAACCCACAACCTCTCGATTAACAGTCGAGCGCATCTGCCAGTTGAGCTACCCCGGATCACGACAGTGAGCTACCCCGGATCGGCCAGCTCGCCAGACAGACTAACGGTTCCGCTCTCGACCTCAGCGTGGCAGTTTGAGCACAGAAGGACGCATTTGCTGGCTTCAGCGCGCGCGCGCTCGATCGAGCGCGCGAACCCTTCTGCGCTGAGCTCGAAGCGCTTAACCGCTGGATCGACGTGGTGGAAGTGCAGCGCCCCTGGGCAGCGGTCATAGCCGCAGATCGCGCATGCTCTACCGGCCTCGGCGACGAGTATCGCCTTGACCTTTCGTCTACGGCGAGTCACGGCCTCAGCACGGCAGCGTAGGCACCTGAAGCCGCCTTGCGATGTGAGCCTGAACTCGGTCAGACCGTAATAACGACAAACCATCAGCTCGGTTCCGGTCGTCAACCCGCTTGCGGCTCGCCTGCGGATCGTGCCAGCAGTGTCGAGCTCGTAGCGCCGGAGCCAATGTCTGACGCTATTCGTACCCCGCTGCAGCGTTTCCGCAATTTCCGCGATTGACGCACCGCTCTCCACAAGCGCCGCAAGCTGCTCGCGCGCGATCGGGCCGCGCGGCGCGTGCTTCTCGCGTCCCGGCGCACTCAGCGTACCGAGGCGAGCGGACGATCGCCGTAGGAGCGGGGGTCATCCGCGGCGATGTTGGGAGGCCAACCAACCAGATCACAGCGAAGACCACGAAGGCAGTAGACAGCCGCGGGAGTGGAGTGCCATCGACGGGTTCCACGGGTTGGCGTTAGGATCGGATTTATGGTCAACCAAGCCGTCAGCGGGAAGCCGCAATGACTGCCGCGCCAGAGGGCACAGTTGACGCATCCATGCCAAACCGAGTGCTAAGCGACGAAGAGCGGCGGTTACGCACGCAGGCGACCGGCGATCACAGCACCGGGTTTGTGAGGCGGCCGCCAGCAGTGCCTGCTCAGGCCCCGCCTTCGGCAGCAGCCGTCCAGGCCCCGCCCCCACCAGCATCTCTCCCAGCCTCACCCCGACCAGTATCTCTTCAGGCTCCAGCCCCACCAGCGTCGGGCCCGGCCGCACCGCCACCAGCATCTCTCCAGGCGCCACCCCGACCAGCTGCTCTTCAGGCTCCAGCGCCACCAGCGTCCGCCCCGCCCCCACCACCATCTCTCCCGGCCGCACCCCGACCAGCAGTTCTCCCGGCCCCACCCCCGACGGTGTCGGCCCCGGCCCCGCCCGCACCAGCATCTCCCCGGGCGGCACCCCTGCCAGCATCTCTCCCGGCTCCACCCCCACCAGCGTCC
>PKYB01000096.1 GCA_003133565.1 Solirubrobacterales bacterium | reverse complement strand
TCCAGCTGAGCTACGGGCGCAGTGAGCAGGCAGTCTAGAGGGCGCGCGGGCCCGGACGGGCGCCGGCTCGCGCCTGCACGATCACCCCGAGGCGCCTTCGCGCTCGCGGCGCAGCACGCGTTGTAGCTCGTCGTATGGTCCCGCGAGGTACGCGTCGTCGCCGGCGAGCAGTCTCGTGTCGCGTCGCGGCGGGTACTCCAGATCGTCGCCGTTGCCGCCGCGGCCGATCGCGATGACGCGCATCCGCGCCCCGAGCTCATTCATCGCGAGCCCCTCGAGTCCGCCGCCCGCGCCGACCTGCATTCGTGCCAGCAGGAAGGGCTGGTTCCCGACGTAGAAGCTGAACAGCACGTCCATGCCGAGCACCGCCCCGACCAGCCACGGCGCGCTGATCGCCGAGGTCGACCAGACGTGGCGGAAGCCGAAGCTCTGCTCGAGCCGCCCGCCGAGCTCGCGGTCGAACACGCGCAGCACGACTGGCACATCGACCCACCGCTCGCCGAGCCGGTCGCGCACGGCGAGACCGACCTCGATGTTCGCCATGTCGTCCGAGGTCATGATCGCGACGGCGGCCGCCCGCGACAGGTTCACGGAGCTGAGCGTCTGCCCGAGCGTGGCGTCCCCGATAACCAGTGGCACACCGTGCTGGCGTACCTGGTTGAGGTAGCGGTTGCTGTCGGCGCGCTCGACGACCACGACCTCGCCGCCGCCGCCGAGCACGCCCTCGATCACGCCCATGCCGACCGAGCCGAGGCCGACGACGACGACGTGGCCCGCCATCCCCGGGATCTGTGCGTGGCCGAGCGAGCGCTCGATCCGCCGGCTGACGAGCGCGTTGGTCAGCAGCGCAAAGGTCGCCGTGACGAGCGTCGTGCCCAAAATGATCAGCACGATGCCGAAGAGCTCCATCAGTTCGGATTGGTGCGAGAACGAGAAGTCGCCGAAGCCGACTGTCGCGATCGTCTCGACCGTGAAGTAGACGGAGTTGAGGATCCCGAGCTGTCCGCCACCGGCGTTGCGGTAGCCGAAGTGGAGAACGATCGTCGAGAGGACGACCAGCCAGAGCCCGAGCCACAGCGCGATCCGCAGTGGCCGATCGGTGCTGTGCGAGATGTTCGCGGCGAGCCGTCGCAGGGCTCCGACCCGCGGACCCCGCGCGCGCCGCTCGCTCCCCACGGCCCCTCGCGTGCGCAGGCCCGCTTCGACGAGCGCTTCGAGCGTCCCGAGCAGCGTCACGCGGTCGCCGGCCTCGACGCGCTCGTCGCGTCCCGGACAGACGATCGGCTCCTGTTCGCGGTCGGTGGCGACGCCGAGCGGCACGAGGCTCCCGTAGAGCTCGCGCAGCGTCGCCTCGTGCGGCGCCACCACCTCGACGGTCGCGAACTGCGTCGAGCCGATCCGGATCTCGTGCAAGCGCCGCCCGAGGCAGACCTCGACGACCGACGGAGCGAACAGCGACGGGACGTCGAGCACACCATCGGCGCCCGTCACCTCCTCGACCGCGTTCGCCACCGCCGCGTTGTCGATGTGTGCGACGACCCTCACATCGGGGCGCAGCTCGCGCACGAGCAGCACCGTCTCGAGCGTGCGCAGGTCGCTCGACTCGACACAGATCACCGCCGCCGCACCCTCGATCCCGGCTTCGAAGAAAGGCTCGGCGAGGTGCGCGTCGCGCACGATCACGGGAATTCCCCAACCCCGGACGATCCGCGAGAACCGCCCGTCGCGCCGCTCGTCGAGCACGGCAACCTGGGCCCCGGCGTTGTGCAGCTGCTCGACCGTTCGCAGGCCGAGGTCCCCGAGCCCACAGACGACGACGTGTCCGGTCCAGCTCCGGCAGCCCTCGGGCTCGGCTTCCGCCCGCGCGCTTTGCCGATCCGCCGTGTCCGCCACCCCGCCATTGTGCCTTCGGCGAGGGCGAGACAGCGCCACCCCAGACGCGGAGCTCACGTCGTGAAGCGGTCCGGGCACGAAGCGCGGAAGCCGCCCCCGAAAAACGATTCCGATCCCCGCGCTGAAACGGGGAACGGCGAGCGTCGAGGCGATCGAGCCGAGCTGGGATCATTGGCCTATGGCCGACGAACCGCGCGAGCTGACGCCCAAGCAGTACGAGAAGGAGCTGCTGGGCCTGCAGACCGAGCTCGTCTACATGCAGGAGTGGATCGTCGAGAAGCACAAGCGGCTCGTCGTCCTCTTCGAGGGGCGCGACACCGCCGGTAAGGACGGCGTGATCAAGCGCATCATGGCCTACGTCAACCCGCGCACCTGCCGCGTCGTCGCCGTCCCGACGCCGAGCGAGCGCGAGCGCACGCGCTGGTACTTCCAGCGCTACGTGCGCCACCTGCCGGCGGCCGGGGAGATCGTCCTCTTCGATCGCAGCTGGTACAACCGCGCCGGCGTCGAGCACGTCATGGGCTACTGCACCAAGGACCAGTACGAGGAGTTTCTGCGCTTCTGCCCGCAGTTCGAGCAGACGCTCCAGAACGACGGCATCATCCTGCTCAAGTACTGGCTGTCGGTCAGCGACGACGAGCAGGAGCGCCGCTTCAAGAAGCGACTCTCAGACCCGCGCAAGCGCTGGAAGTTCAGCACCACGGACCTCCAGGCCCGCGCCCGCTGGGTCGACTACGCCGAGGCCAAGGACCGCATGTTCGCCCACACCGACACCGACTCGAGTCCCTGGCACGTCGTCGAGGCCGACGACAAGCGCGCGGCGCGCCTGAACCTGATCAGCGATCTGCTCGCCCGGGTGCCGTATGAGCGCGACGACCACGTCGAGCACGTAAAGCTCCCGCCGCGCCAGACCCGGCCCTACGAGCGCCCACCGAAGTCGACGCAGCGGCTCGTGCCGACCCGCTACACGGTGGGCGGCGACTCCAAGGACTAGGCGCGGCCGCGCGTGCGGCGGAGGCCCCACACGATGAGCATCGAGAACGCGATCGACAGCAAGAGACCGGCGCCGTGCCGGTTCAGCACGTACCAGGAGAAGAGGCCCGCGCTAAACGAACCGACGAGCCCGACGGCGATCGTCAGTCCCACCCCCATCGGATCGGGCCCAGGGACCAGGAGCCGCGCGATCGATCCGACGACCAGCCCGATCGCGGCAAGCACGATCAGGAACATAATGAGGCTCATCGTCGGTTCTTCTTTCTCATCGTCGTTTCACGCTACCCGATCGGGGCGATCCGGCGCCAGCCAGTGGGTGACCGTGGTGGGCCGGTCGGGGTCGGTCATGGTCGCGATCTCGTCCAGGCGTTGCTGGTCGCGGAGGCTGACACGTTCGTGCTGGCGGAGGTGTTGATCCCAGGAGCCGACGACCCACTGCTCGAGGACGCGCCCGGGGTCGGCCGCGTCGCGCCAAACGCGCCAACTCACCGCACCCGTGCGGCGCCGAGCGCGGCGCGCGGCGTAGAGCGCGGCAACGAGGTCTTGCTCGAGGCCCTGCCGCGGGTGGTATTCGACCGTCACGAGCACCGGCCCGCCTGGCTCGGGCGTCCCGACCAGTTGCGGGTCCGGCCAGTCGCCGGCGGCCAACAGCTCGTGCGGTGAGATCTTCCTGAGCGGCAGCCTCAGGCCGGCGACGGCGACCAGTGCGAGGCCGATGGCGGCGGCCAGCAGCGCTCCGGTCAGCCCGACGTGCTGGGCGAGGACACCGAACGCGGCACTGCCGAGCGCGCCGCCGCCCTGGAAGATCACGAGGTAGTAGGACATGCCGCGGGCCTTGGCCCAGCCGGGCAGCGTCGACTGATACTGCGAGTTGAGCGTCGAGAGCACGAGGATCCACGCGACGCCGCCGACTACGAGCGCCAACGCGGCGAGAACGCTGACGTGCACGTACGCCAGCGCCAGCGTCACACCGGCAAAGACGAGTGTGCCAGTGGTCATGAGCGCGCCTGGACTCACGCGCCCGCGCAGGCGCGGCAGCGCAGCCGCCCCGGCGACGGCTCCGATACCGACGCCGGCGAGCAGCAGCCCGTACCCGCCGGAGCCGAGATGCAGTCGCGTGCGCGCGACCAGCGGCAGCAGCGCCCAGATCGAGTTGGCGAACAACATGAAGAGGCCGGCGCGCAGCAGGATGACGCGGAGTGCCGGGCTCCCGGCGACGTAGCGAGCGCCCGCGCGCATCGCCTCACGGACGTGCTCGGGGGCGACGGTGCTCGCCTTCCGCGTGCCGCCGCGCCAGCGCGCAACCGCGCCGATAACCGGCACAAAGCTCGCCGCGTTGACCAGGAACAGCGCTCCGGCGCTCGTCGCGGCATAGAGTGCGCCGCCGATCGCGGGGCCAACCGCGCGGCTGAGGTTCTGGTTGACGGCGCCGAGTGCGATCGCCTGCGTCCTGTCCTCTGGCGGGACGAGCTCGGGCTGCAACGTCTGCCATGTCGGTGAGGTCAGCGTCTGTCCGACGCCGACGGCAAAGATCAGGGCGAGCAGCACCCACGGCGTCACCAGCCCGGCGAGCGCGAGGGCGGCCAGGACCGCCGCCGCGGCGAGCATGAACGACTGCGCCCCGAGCAAAAGCCGCCGGCGATCGACCAGATCGCCGATCGCTCCCGCCGGCAGCGCGAAGAGGACAACCGGAAGGCCCGCCGCCGTCTGAATCAGCGCCACGAGCGTCACCGACGTCGTCAGCGTCAGCATCAGCTCCTGGGCGCCGACCGTCTGCATCCAGCTACCGACGTTGCTCACAAACTGCGCCGAGGCCATCCACGCGAAATCCGGCGAGCGAAAGGGCCCCCACGCCGACGGGCTGGCCGGCGCCGTCGCGCCGTCCTTCGTCTCGGCCGCGTCACTGGACGCCGTCATCGCCGGCGCATTATCACCAGTTAGCGGCTGCTATCGGCGGCCTCGACGCCCTACGGTGACATCGCTACAGCCCGAGTCTGCGAACGCCTGACTCGTCGAACCCGAAGTGGTGACCGACCTCATGTCGGACCGTGGTGACGACCTGCGCTCGGAGACGCTCGGGATCGTCGCCGAAGTCGCGGACCAGCGTGTCGCGGAAGATCATGATCTCGTCCGGTAGGCCGCCGCCGCCGATGAAGGGCATGCCACCCAGCCTGGAGCCGACGTACATCCCGTAGGCGTGGTTCTCGGCGCCGCGGTCAGAGACGACGATCGCAACGTTCTCCAGCGCCTTTTCGAACTCGATCGGTAGATCGTCGAGCGCTTGACTGACGATCTCCTCGAATTCCTTCTCGCTGTAATGGCGGTGCTGGCTCATTGATTCGTGTCGGGCCGCGCGTAGGGATTATCGAGCGAAATCCGTATTGCGGGCTTAGTCCGGCACCTGGTCTTTCGGGAACCCGAGCCGCGAGTGCGCCGCCCCGTTGCCCGACTCATCCCCGTCGAAGCCATACGCTCGCATCCCGACGAAGTAAGCGATGCCGATGATCACCAGGAGAACCTGGTACGGCCAGATTTCATACTTGGACGCGGCGGCGATCAGGCAAACGACGACGATGGCGAAGATAACGGCAGCGAGCGCCAGTTGCGTTGCCTTGAGTCCGACGAGCTGCTGGCGCTCATCTTCTTGCTGGCTGAGCACGGCACCCGTGTCCGTGTCTGATCTGCCCCAGAAGTAAAGGGCGGTCGCCCAAATCAGCGCGATCGCTTCTGAAGCGATCGCGGCTGACCAACTCTGTCGGATCCCGACCGCGCACGCGATCCCCGTGCCGGCCAACAGTGCGACGGCCGGCGTAAGCAGACGTGAGTATTTGCTGCGAGTCATTCGGTTACCTCCTCAAGAATGAACATTTCCTCGACCGGGATGGAAAACAAGCGTGCGATGCCAAACGCCAGTGGTAGGGACGGTAGGTAGCGACCGCTTTCGATCGAGATAACTGTCTGGCGCGAGACGCTGAGGGCGGCCGCGAGGTCCGCCTGCGACATCCCTCGTTCGATTCGCTGTTCCCGGACCCGGTTTTGCACGATGTAAAGGTACCTTGACTATGTGGGAATGTCAAGCTGCCTTTACATTGCGCTCTGCGCTGCACCCGAGCCTGGTCGGCTGGGTGGAGCACGTGTCGGGGAGCGCCGGCGAACTCGGCGACGGCTTCGGCGTGTTCGTGCTGACGCTCGCGGCGTCGTGTTTCGTTGCTGGCGTCAGCTACTACGCACTCGAGCGTCCGCTGTTGGCGTTGGTACACCGCCGGAGCCTTGCGAGCACGACGCCACGCGCCGAACGCAGTGCGCGCCAACCCGCCGGGCTGCGGCGGGAAGCTGCGGTCGCCCGGCAGTCGCGCTGACCCCGCGCCGTTTGCGGAGGGCTACCAAAATTACCTTAATTCGGATCGACTTTCCAACTCCTCGCGAAAGCTTACTTTTTCTATCAACTAGGCAGTTACAGTAGGAATAGAGAAACGATGCTCTTTCGGCAAGTGATTCATAGGGACCTGGGATGTGCGTCCTATGTGGCGGCGCGCCGGCATGAAACGCGTGTTGCGCGTCGTCGGGGGAGGCGTGAGTGATCTGCGCGCCCACGGTGTCGAGTTGACGGCAGGAGCATGATGGCGAGCGTGGGGGCGCCGGCGAGCGCCCGCAGGCCACGTCGCACGACCTCGAGGCCGGTGCTCGCCATCGTCGGCGCTGGCGCGAGCGGCACGCTGACCGCCGCGCACCTGTTGCGCGCAGCACCCGGACAGTGGCGCGTCGTGCTGATCGACCGCGGAAGCCACGGCACGGGCGTCGCATACTCGACACGGGATCCTCGACATCTGGTGAATGTCTCAGCGAACCGCATGAGCGCGTTTGACGACGACTCCGACGATCTCCTTCGCTGGTGCCGTGCACACGGCCATGCCGTCGGCGAAAGCGACTACATCCCGCGCCGGCTCTACGGGACCTATCTACGCGACCTGCTGGTGCGCTTCGCTGGGCCACGCGACCTCGACCTGGTGCGCGGTCACGTCATTGCGATCAACCACGATCGCGAGGAGAGCGAATTCGCGCTTGAGCTACGCGACGGGCGGCGCGTTGTTGCAAACGCCGCGGTGCTTGCCATCGGCAACCCGCGCCCGGCACCGCTCGCGCCCACTCACGCTAATTCACGTGTGATCGAAGACCCGTGGGACCCCGACGCGCTGGAGCGCGCCAAACATTCCGCGCGCGTTGTCGTTGTTGGCAGTGGCCTGACTTCAGTTGACATCGCCCAAACGCTCACGGCTGCCTCGACTGTGACGCAGGTCATCGCCGTCTCTCGACACGGGGCGCTGCCGCGCGCGCATCTCGCCACCAAACCCACGGCGATCCCGCCGCCGGTGACACTCGATGAAAAAGCCCTGGGCCTCGAAGACGTCTCCCGCGCGATCCAAGCAGCGGTAAGCGCTCAGCCATCGCAATGGCGCAGCGTCGTCGATTCGCTGAGGCCGCTCACGGCCGATCTCTGGCGCGGCCTGAGCCTCGACGATCGGCGCGCATTTCTAAACGACGTGAAATGGGAGTGGGACATCCACCGCCACCGCATGGCGCCTCCAGTCGCACGCGAGATCAACACTCTGCTCGCCGCGGGGCGCTTCCAGGTCCAGCGCGGCACCGTCGCCGCAGTCACCACAACCTCGACGGCGATCATCGTCCACGTCGAACGCGACGGCGAACGCCGCGACATAGTGGCTGACTGGCTGATCAACGCGACCGGCCCTGCGAGCGCACTCCCGTCAGCGGAGGACCCACTTCTTCAACAGCTTCTCGCTCGCGGGCTCGCCACACCGGACGCCTTGGGAATTGGCATCGCATGCGACAGCACCGGGGCTCTGTTGAGCGCCCACCGAGGCGCAAACGCCCGGCTCTTCACGCTCGGACCGCCGCGCCGCGGGGAGCTGCTCGAAAGCACCGCCATACGCGAGATTCGCGCGCAGGCCAAAGCGATCAGCTCCATTCTCATATCGCAACGCAGCGCTGCTCACCGCTGAGCAGACCAGGTGGTTGGCGCCGGCCACGTGGAAGGCCATGAGCACGCATGGCACCTCGCGGACCGCCGACGTGAGCGTTGATCTGCTCGCGCGCGCGGGCGCCGAGCCGCACCGAACTATCATCAGACACTCGGTATGAGCCACGTCGTCACCGCCTCCGCCTTGAAGGACTCGATCCTCGACACGATCGGTGACACGCCCCTGGTCAGGCTGTCCCGGATAGGAGCGGGCCTACGTCCACAGCTCGTGGCCAAGCTCGAAGCGTTCAACCCGGGCGGCTCGATCAAGGACCGCATCGCCGTTGCGCTCATTCAGGCCGCTGAGCGTGACGGGCGGCTACGCCCTGGCGGGACCATCGTCGAGCCGACGTCTGGCAACACCGGGACGGGGTTGGCGATCGCTGCGCGGCTGAAGGGCTACCGGGTGGTCGCGGTGATGCCGGACAAGATGTCGAAGGAGAAGATCGATCTCCTCCACGCCTACGGGGCCGAGGTCGTGCTCGCGCCGACCGACGTGGCCCCGGACTCGCCGCAGTCTTACTATCGCGTCGCCGATCGGCTGACCGCGGAGATCCCCGACGCCTTCCAGCCCAATCAGTACCTCAACCAGGCCAACCCGCAGGCGCACTACGAGTCCACCGGGCCCGAACTGTGGGAGCAGACCGGCGGCGCCATCACGCATCTCGTTGCCGGAGTGGGGACGGGCGGCACGGTCACCGGCACGGTGCGTTATCTGCGTGAGCGCCGCCCCGATCTCGTCGTAATCGGCGCCGACCCCGAGGGGTCGATCTACGCCGGCGGCGCCAGCAACGTGCGCCCGTATCTCGTCGAGGGCGTCGGCGAGGACTTCTGGCCTGAGACCTTCGATCCGAGCGTGATCGACCGCTGGATCACAGTCTCCGACCGCGACGCGTTTCTGACGACGCGTCGCCTGGCCCAGCTCGAGGGGATCCTGGCCGGTGGCTCCGGCGGCCTCGCCCTTCACGCCGCGCTGACGGCGGCGGCGGAGATCGACGATCCCCAGGCGATGATCGTTGTAATCCTGCCCGACGACGGTCGCTCCTACCTTTCGAAGATCTACTCGGACGCGTGGATGCGGCAGTACGGCTTCGTCGAACGTGATACGGAACTCCGTGTCGGCGATGTGCTCGCACGGAAGCGCGAGGCCGGTGAGATGCCGGCGCTGGTGACCGTTCGCACCGACTATCGGGTGCGCGACGCTGTCGCGCTGTTGCACGAGCACCGCGTGTCCCAGCTTCCGGTAGTGAGCGCGCACGACCCCTCGGCCGTGGTCGGCGCCGTTGGTGAACGGGGACTGCTCAGACACGCGGCGCAGGACTCATCGCTGCTGGAGGCCGAGATCAGCCACGTCATGGAGCCGCCGTTCCCCGCTGTCTCCGTTGAGGACCCAGTGCGCGAGGCGGTTGGGTTGCTGGTCGGCGATCAGCAGGCCCTATTGGTCACACGCGACGGTCATCCGGAGGGCGTCGTCACCCGCACCGATCTTCTCGCGGCGCTCGTCTGATGAGCNNCCGCGACGCTTTCGCAACCCGCGTGGTGCACGCGGGGCTCACGCCGGATCCCGCCTTCGGCTCGGTGATCCCCGCCATCCACCAGACCTCCACGTTCGCGCAGCCCCGTCCTGGCGAGTTCGTCGAGGATTACGACTACGCGCGCTCTGCGAATCCGACGCGGATGGCGCTCGAGCAGGCCCTCGGGGAGCTCGAGGGCGGTAGCGCGGTGACCTACGCGTCAGGGCTCGCGGCGGAACACGCATTGATCACGGTTGTGTGCGAGGCAGGCTCGCACGTCGTACTGCCGTCCGACCTCTACGGCGGGACGTATCGGCTTGTCGACAAGGTAATGGCTCGTTGGGGACTCAGCTACGACCTCGTTGATCAGACCGACCTGGATGCGCTCGAGCGCGCGGTGCGGGACGACACGCGGCTGATCTGGGNNGTCGACAACACGTTCGCGACGCCCTTCAATCAGCGCCCGCTGGAGCTCGGAGCCGACATCGTCGTGCACTCGACGACCAAGTACCTGGGTGGCCACTCCGACGTTGTCGGCGGAGTGGTAGTGGCGAGCGATCCGGCGTGGTATGAGCGCCTACGCTTCGTGCAGAACGCGGTCGGCGCCGTGCCGGGGCCGTTCGACTGCTTCCTCGTCCACCGCGGCCTCCGCACCCTGCATCTGCGGATGGAGGCTCACGCACGCAGCGCGCAGGCGGTTGTCGAGCTGCTGCGGGCCAACCCGGACGTACATGACGTGCGCTGGCCCGGGTTCAGCGGCATGGTCAGCTTCCGCCACCCGCGGGCCGCCGAGCTCGCCGCCGCCACGCGTCTGTTCACACTGGCGGAATCACTCGGCGGCGTCGAATCGCTAATCGAGGTGCCCCACCTGATGACCCACCAGTCGGTGGAGGACTCGAGCGCCGCGGTGCCGCCCGATCTCGTACGACTGAGCTGCGGTGTCGAGGAACCGGCCGACCTCGCCGCTGACCTGCGCGACACGCTCGCCGCCCTGGCCGTCCCGACCTGAGAACCCAGCTGCGCCTGCTGTGCGGCGGCGGCAGTCGGCATCGGCGCGGTTTGGAAGCGCAGGCTGTGGGCTGACGCGATCAGGAGGTAGGATGGCAAACCGATGAGGGGTGGCCCGCCTACCGTGCGGCTGGGATCCGCGGGCTTGCGGCGCTCGCCACAGCGGGAGCAGTCACTGCGTGGGCAGGCGCGCTCGATGCTCGTGCGGCAGTAAAGAGCATTACCTCGCAGTCGCCCTCGGCGATTCTGTCCGCAGCGATCAGCGCGATCGACGGGGTCTCAACGGTCCACGTCGCGGGCTCCGGTGTCTCGAACGGCACGTCGCTCTCGCTGGATCTGCACCTCGTGGCGGGCAAGGGTGGCGACGGGACGGTCGCCTTGGGGGGCTTGAGCTTCCAGTTCGTCGTGATTGGAAAAGAGGGCTACTTCAAGGCGTCGGCAGCGTTCTGGAAGCGCTACACAAACGCGGCCATTGCGCAACTTGTCGAGAACCGCTGGTTCAAGGCTCCGGCAGACGGCGATTTCGCCAGCTTCGCCGAGTTCGCCAACATCCACGAGCTGTTCAGCGGCCTGCTCGGATCACACGGGACGCTCGCGAAGGGACAGCTGACGACGGTCCGCGCTCAGCGCGTGATACCGGTCGTCGACACCACCCAAGGCGGCACGCTCTACGTGGCCGCGAGCGGTAAGCCCTATCCGGTCGAGATTGCGAACTCGCGCGAGCACGGGGTGATCGTTATCGACAACATCGATCAACCGACAAGCCTGATCGCGCCATCCGGCGCGATCAATCTCTCGCAGGTGGAGAAGGGCTGACAGTCCTCGCATTTCCAGCCCGTGGAAGCGACCGAGGACTGCCGGCCCCGGAGGTCGACTTGCCTACGAGGACCTAGTCAGTTTGGCGCGCTGGATGGCGACGACTGCAGGCCAGCATTGATAGCCCGTTCCTGGGCCTCACGGACTCGCTTGACCATGACCTCGAGCAACCGCCACAGGGTCTCAGGATGCGACTTGGCGAACGACCGGAACACCGGTTGCGTGATCATCAACGCGCGCACCTCTGTGTCAGCCGTCACCGCGGCGGAACGGACATTGGTACCGTCGATGAGCGCCATCTCGCCGAAGAAGTCGCCCGGTCCGAGCGAGCCGACGGCGACGTCATGCACCGTGACGGTGGCCCGGCCGGTAGCGATGACTGTGAATATGGAGCCGAACTCCCCCGCGTCGGTGAGCGCCGTGCCCGCTGGAAAAGTTCGATCGTGGACGTCCTTGGCGAGCTTCCCCAGGTCCTTCTTCGACACCGCATTGAACAGCGCGGTGGAGGCGAACAGCTCGGCGATGTCGGCCATCCCGGGATCGTAGACGAACATCGATAAGCGAATCCGGTGCTGGCCGCTGTTTCACGCTACGTTTCGCGCATTGTTTGGCAGTTCGAAAGGGGAGGCAACGTGGCTGAAGTAGTCGTTATCGAGTTCGCCGCGCCGAATGCGGTCGACATCTACAACAAGACAAACACGGAATTGGGATGGGACGGCGTGCCGGACTCCACCGACTGGCCGGCGGGGATGCTGAGTCACGTATCCGGTGAGAAGGGTGACAAGCTGATCGTTGTCGAGGTCTGGGAGTCGCAAGCGGCCCAAGGCGAGTTCATGAGCTCCAAGCTCGGCCCCGCGCTCGCAGCGGTGGGTGCGCCCCCGCCGGATCGGATCGAATGGTTCGACTCGGTCATGGATGTCCATACCCACGCGCACTGACTCGCAAAGGCATCAGCGCGCGAAGGCGCTCGTGGCGCTCTAGCGCGCGACGCCACCGTCGCGCCGGCGGAGCAGGTACAAATCGAGGACCAGAGGGACGACGAACACTAGGCCCCACCAACGTCCCGTGGCGCAGAGCACAACGACGACGACGGTGATCCAAACGGCCAGCAGCAGCCGGATCACCAGCGATGATTTCCGGTGTCGCAGATCCCAGTTCACCGTTACCGCACCGTACTCCCAAACCGACCCTCTCGCCGGCGAGGGGTCGGAACGGCATCGCGTCAGTAATCGCGTGTCGAGTGTCGATGACTGTCGCTGCCGCGCTCGCGACGATTCGATCGGTCTGGCGTAGTGTTGAGTGAATGCCCCGTGGCGGCTCCCGCCCTTTGCGGGGCATGCGCTTACGCACCAAGGCACGTTCGATGAGCGACGCCGCGCGCCCGACAGTGAGGCTTCTGCTCGCCGACGTCGATGGCACGCTCGTGACTGCGGATAAGGCTCTAACCGAGCGGGCCGTCGCAGCGGTTCGAAAGCTGAAGGTGGCCGGTGTGCTCTTTGCGGTAACGAGCGGCCGTCCACCGAGAGGCATGGCGATGCTGATCGAGCCGCTCGAGCTGGAGCTGCCGCTTGCCGCTTTCAATGGCGGTCTGCTGGTCGACCGCCATCTCGCGGTGCTCGAGCAGCATGAGATCCCGCGGCGCAGTGTGCAGCCAGTCGTGGAGCTGCTCGAGTCCCACGGCCTCGACGCCTGGCTCTATCGTCGGGCCGACTGGTACGTGCGGCACCTGTCTGCGCCACACGTGGATCGCGAGGCTCGGACCGTGGAGTTCGCACCAACCGTCGTCGACAACTACAACGGGCTGACTGACGAGGTTGCCAAGCTCGTGGGCGTGAGCGACGACCCACGCGCCATCGCCGCGGCAACCAGCGCAGCGCAGGAGCGGTTTGGGGATCACCTCTCAGTGGCAAGCTCGCAGCCCTACTACCTGGACGTGACGCATCCGAAGGCCAATAAGGGCGAGGTGCTGCTCGACCTGGCAGCCAGGTACGCGATCAAACCAGAAGAGATCGCGACGATCGGGGACGGGCCCAATGACGTGCTGATGTTTGTCCAGTCCGGCCTGAGCATCGCGATGGGCAACGCTGAGAGCGACGTCAAGCGCGCCGCAAACTTCGTGACGACGTCTAACGCCGAAGAAGGATTCGCAAACGCCGTAGAGCGTCTGATCCTCCCTCGAGCACCTTCGTAGCCCTCGGCGCGCGCAACTCGCGCCCCAGCTAGCGTTATCTTCAGTGCCTATGGAGGTAACGGGGCTTGGCTGGCTGGGAACGCGGACAGACCGGGCCCCCGAACTCGTGGAGTTTTACTCCGTGGTACTTGGCCTTCCACTGGTGCACAGCGAGCCGAGCTTCTGGGTGTTCGCACTGCCCGGCGGCCGCCACGTCGAGGTCTTCGGCTCCGACTACCCCGGGAAGGAACACTTCGACGGACCCGTCGCGGGCTTTGAGGTCAACGACCTAGCCGCGGCCGTTGAGGAGCTGCGCGTCGCCGGCATCGAGCTACTGGGCGAGCCCGGCCCCACCTGGCAACACTTCCGCGGCCCCGACCGCAACGTCTACGAGCTCGTCAGCCGCAAGCCAAGCTAGGCCCACACGTCCCGCCCTCGCAGTGCACCTTGACTTCGGTTTGCTTGAGAGGGAGAGTGTTTGCGGCCCGACGGGAGCGTCCTCGATGGAAGCACTGCCGGGGCGACCAGGACAAAAAGGGGCTCGTGCCCGGTATCCGTTTCGCAGTGTGCGCCTTTAGCGTGGGCATTTTGGCCGTCGCCGCGCAGCGTCCTGCGGGTCGGCGACAACGCGGCGCCGGACTCTGGCGCTGCCAACCGGTGGAGGCGGGATGAGCAGCGTCGAGGCGGGCAGCGCAGGCGAGGCCGCCACCGCGTCGGTGAAGGCCGGAGACTTCAGGCTCGAGGTCGTGGTCTTGCCGGTTTCGGACGTCGAGCGGGCGAAGGAGTTCTATCGAGGCCTCGGCTGGAGGCTTGACGCCGACGTGGCCCGCGGTGACGACTTCCGTCTGGTTCAGTTCACGCCGCCGGGCTCCGGATGCTCGATCCAATTTGGCACGAATATCGCGTCGGATGCGCCGGGCTCGGCACGGAGTCTGTATCTGGCCGTCCTCGACATCGAGGCTGCGCGTGAGGAGCTGCTCGCCCGTGGTGTGGAAGTGGGCGAGGTGTTCCACGAGGGGGCGCCGGGCGCCCGATTCCACGACNNTTCAGCGATCCGGATGGCAACGGCTGGCTGCTCCAGGAGATCACGACGCGGCTACCCGGTCGCTGAAAGAAGAGGCTGATGGGCCCGACATACGAGTCAGTCGAAGATCTTGCGGCCGCGCTCAGGCGCGCCGCCGAAGCACACGGCAAACACGAGGAGCGAACGGGCAAAGCCGACCCCGACTGGCCGGACTGGTACGCCCTCTACATGGTCCGCGAGCGGGCTGGTGAGGAGCTGCCGACGTGAGCAACGACTACGACGTGATCGTGCTGGGAGGGGGCTCTCCGGGCGAGCACTGCGCGGGCGCGCTGGCCGAAGGCGGTTTGCGTGTGGCGATCGTCGAGCGCGAACTCGTCGGAGGGGAGTGTTCGTACTGGGCGTGCATTCCGTCGAAGACGCTGCTGCGCCCGGGCGAGGCCGTGTATCAGGCGCGCCAGGCTGCCGCGAGCGCCGAGGTCGATGTCGAGGCGGCGCTTGCCTGGCGTGACTTCATGGTCTCGGACTACTCCGATGCCGGGCAGGAGCGTTGGTTGGCCGATCGAGGCATCGACCTGCTGCGGGGCAGCGGCCGGCTCGACGGCCCGCACGCGGTCGAGGTCGACGGTGTGCGCCATACGGCTGAGCACGTGGTTCTCGCGAATGGCGCGGATGCTGTCATTCCGCCCGTCCCGGGTCTGCGCGAGCTCGAGGGCGTCTGGACCAATCGCGAGGTGACCTCGATGAAAGCCGTTCCGCGCCGCCTGCTCATCCTGGGCGGCGGGCCGGTCGGGGTCGAGATGGCGCAGGCGGTACGTCGTCTCGGCGGCGAAGCGGTAGTCACCGACATGGCCGAGCACGTGCTCGGCCGGGAGCCAGCTCCGCTTGGCGAGGCACTCGGCGAGGTTCTGCGCCGCGAGGGCATCGAGCTCGTCCTCTCCGCGAGTGTGACCGCCGCCGGACACGAGGGCGAGGAATACGTCCTGACCCTCGACGACGGGCGGAAGCTGCGCGGTGATCGGCTGCTGGTCGCCACGGGCCGGCGCCCCCGGGTCCACGGGCTTGGCCTCGAGACCGTCGGCGTGGAGCCAGACGCCCACGGTGTCCCGGTCGACGCGCACCTGCGCGTGGCCGAGAATCTTTGGGCGATCGGCGACGTGAACGGCATCTGGCCGCTGACCCACGTCGGCAAGTACGAAGGGGAGGTCGTCGCCGCGAACATCCTCGGCGAGCCGCGAGAGGCCAACTACGACGCCGTTCCGCGCGTCGTCTACACCGACCCGCAAGCCGCGGCAGTGGGCGCTTCC
>PKYB01000027.1 GCA_003133565.1 Solirubrobacterales bacterium | reverse complement strand
CCGCACACAAAACGCGCGCGCATCGTCACCGGCTGAGAGGCGCGAGACGCCCGTAAAAAATCAGGTTTTGCGCCGCCGCGTCCTCACTCGCCGGACGCATGGCATGCTAGAGGTCGTCGGTTCGAGCCCGACTAGCTCGATCGGTTGCCATTTTGCCGCCCAGGCCGTCACCCGCATCAAGCGCTCAGGCTGTTTGAGCTACGAGTGCCCGGCGCCAGCTGATACTGCCTACCGATTGCCGCGTGCTCGCCTCAGCCGGTCAGCCCTTGATCTCGTTGTGAACACGAGCCACCACCGGCTCGTTAATCTCAACACCCGCCACCGCGAGGATCGGCAGAAGGGTTACCCCAAATGCCTCAAATGCCTCCCGCGACTCCCAAACGTCGAAGACCTGGATCTCGCCGTCCGTCTCAAGAGCGATGTGGGAGATACGTCCCTCAGGGGCTCCGGCACCCGCTTCCTCAAGCTGGACGAGCGTCGTGTCGTACCGCTCCTGCGTAAAGCCCTTGGCAGTGATGTAGAACCCGAGTGCCATTCGATCCCGACCCCCTTCGCGCAGTCTGCGCGGTGGTTTGTCCAGCGATGGTCGCGGACTGTACTCCTAGGAGCGACGAGCCACCTACAGCTGCGGACGCATGCACCATGAACGAACACCAGAGTCGTCATCGCGGGGCCAGGACCGTTCTCGGACGCTGAGGGAAACCGCCGATCGGTGGGTGAGCGTGCAACAAGTCAGGAGAGCCGCCTCGGCGGCGGGGGTACTGCGCGATAGAGCCTGTCGAAAGGCACGTCGCTTGGCGTCTTCTGGCACGGTATCCACGATGAGTCCTCCTGGGCCAGCCGCCGATTCCTTTGACCACGTTACAGGCGCTACGGGTACCGGAGGGTTTGCAGCCCGATGAGAGAGGCGGCGGGAGTCCCGCGGACTTCGGCGACTTTGCCCCTGGCTCTCAAGCCCGTCGCTCCGAGGGCCTAACGTTGTGAGCGGCGGGGTTGACGGTGTTGGATTGCCGGGGGCTCGCGAGGGTGGTCCAGCAGCGCGGTGAGCAGATCGGCGAGCGATGACCGAAACCGTGCTGGTCGTTGTCGAGGAGCAGTTCGGTGGTAGCGCCGTCGTGGATGGCGATTACGGCTCGGGCGAGTTCTCCGGCGGTTCGCAAGGACGCTGGGAGGGCGGAGCGATCGATCGCACGCCTGACAAGCAACGTGCCGGCAGACGCGGTCTATGTCGCTCCGATCGAGCTCGTGATCCGCTCCTCTACCGCCCCACCGCTGCGCGCTGCTGAGTAGCCGATTCGCTGATCATGGCGCGAACCACAGGCGAACATCAGAGACAGCCCGAGCGGCTGCGATCGCCTGCTCGGCGGTGACGCGGCGCTCGGGGCTGGGTGCCTCGGCGAACGCGCGCGCGTAGGTGTTGAGGCACGTCATCGGCGAGTGGCCCAGCTGCTCCGCGACCTCGACCACGTTGCGACCCTCGTAGATCAGCAGCGAGGCGAAGCTGGCGCGCAGGTCGCGCGGTCGGCTGTCCGGCTGAAGGCCCGCAGCCGTCGCGGCCGGTCGCCAGACGCGCCGGCGCCAGTTTTGCCAGGCGTAGCGCGTCCAAGCTCCGTCATCATGCGGAAAGACGAGAGGACCGCTGCGAGAATGCTCGCGCCACGTTCGCAGATCGTCCTTCAGAGGCTCCAGCAGACGCACATGGCGCTCGTGGCCAGTCTTCGAGGCGCGGACGCTAATCGTCAGCTCGCCGACCTGCCACCACGTCAGCGTCAGCGCCTCGGACTCGGCCCTTAGCCCGCTGTAGGCGAGCACGCTGACGATCGCCGCGTCCCGCTCGTCGAGGCGAGAGCGGATCGCCTCGACCTGCTCGAACGTGATCGGCGCAGGTTGGCGTGTTGGCTTGGCTCGCGGCTTACGGGCGACCCGTACCGGATTGCCGTCGATTAAACCGCTAGCAGCGGCACGCTGCGTGATCGTCCCGAGCAGCGATGCCGCGCGCACGATGGACCTGCGGCCGTCTCCGCGCTCATCAAGACGTCCAAGCCAATCCTCGACGGTCGATGGCTTGATCTCGCGCAGCCCATAGCCCCCAAGCTCGGGCAGGATCCGAAGATTGAGCGCCAGCGCGTATTGCTCCTGCGTGCGGGGCGCGAGTTGCGGGGCCGTGGTTGCCCACCATTCCTCGACGAACTCGGCAACTGACGTGTCTTCGACAATCGGACGATCTACGGCCCGCAACTGCTGCCGCTCACGGCGGATCTCCGAATCAAAGTCGCGCGCATCGCCGACGCTGTCAAAGCTTCGCTGGCGGTTCGTGCCGCCCTCACGCCAGCGGACCTGCCATCGCAGCCTGCCGCTGACGGTCGCCTTGTGAATCGACATTTGGCCAGACGATAGTCGTCGACCATCGGGATCCGATGCACCGCGCGCGCTTTTTGCGGGAGTCCTTGTCACCTTTGACTCAAGGCATTCGGTTAGACCGCTCTCCGCGGGCGCCGCCAGGGTGTCCCGTCGCCGCCCCTACCTCTCGGTTCGAGCCGATAACTTCGCTGAGGTTCGGGCCGCTCCTGATCGGTCCTGATCCCTGATCAGGAAGCAGACGCGGAGCGCGTAATTGAGCTAAGCGTTCAGTTCCCGTCCGTGGCGTCGTCCGAAGTCGGCGGCAGCCAACGTCGTAGCGTGTCGATCAGCCAGTCGCGTTGGATCGGTTTGCTGAGGTAGTCATCCATGCCGGCGTCCAGGCACTGCTCGCGGTCGCCTTGCATCGCGTGGGCCGTCATTGCGATGACAGGTGTCCGCGGGCCGCCGTTCTCGCGGGCGCGGAGAGCGGCGGTCGCCTCGTAGCCGTCCATCTCGGGCATTTGGCAATCCATCAGGACCGCGTCGTAGTGCTGTTTTGAGAGCATCTCGAGAGCTTGGCGTCCATTGTGCGCGACGTCGGTCCGGCAGCCGCAGCGCTCGAGCGTGCGGACCACCACGATCTGGTTGACCGGGCTGTCCTCAACGACGAGTACGAACGGGGCTGTTGACCATTGCGGCTGTGCGGCGCCGCCTACCTCGAGCGGTGCCAGTGGTCCGGCGGGCGTTGTCGCCGGCTCGTAAAGGAGGAGTTCGATCCAGAACGTGCTGCCGTTACCGGGCTCGCTTGTCGCACCGATCGTTCCGCCCATGAGTTCGATCAGCTCGCGCGAGATCGCGAGGCCGAGACCGGTCCCGCCGTACTTGCGTGTCGTCGACGCATCGGCCTGCGTGAACGGCTCGAACATGTTTTTGATCTGCGACGGCTCGATCCCGATCCCTGGGTCGATCACCTCGATCCGAACGGTGCTCGCGGCTCCATGCTGCGACGCGACAGTGGCGCGCACCACGATCCTGCCCTCGCCCGTGAACTTGACCGCGTTGACGATCAGATTGAGGAGGATCTGATGCAGCCGCCGGCCGTCTCCGCGCGAGAGCGACGGAAGCGCCGGATCGATCTCCTGTACCAGATCGATCCCCTTTGCGACGGCCTGGCGATGAGTGGCAGCGCACGCCGTCGCGATTGACTCGCGCAGCGAAAAGTCGTTCAGCTCCAACTGGAGCTGGCCTGCCTCGATCTTTGAGATGTCGAGGATCTCGTTTATCAGGCCAACCATCAGTTCGCCCGAGCTCGCGAGATGCTCAGCGAGCGAACGCTGGTCGGCGTCAAGCGGGCTGTCGAGCAGCAACTGTGTCATGCCGAGCACGCCGTTCATCGGCGTGCGGATCTCATGGCTGATGTTCGCCAGAAACGCCGACTTCATGCTCGACGCCTCGACCGCAGCGTCGCGCGCAGCAGCAAGCTCGGCCGCGGCACGGTTGCGCTCGGTCACGTCCCGGGTCGACGCGATACGACAGGCGCGACCATCAAGCACCACATCGTTGCTCGTAACCTCAACGTCGACGACCGTGCCGTCGCTATAGCGGTGGCGCCGCGCCTGCGCCCGGCGAAAGCCGAGACCCTCCTCGTTCTGCGGCTGCAGCGAGCGGAGATATTCCGCGTGGTCTTCTTCCGGAATCAGGTCGGTGATCGACAGCTCGAGCAGCTCCTCGCGCGTATAGCCGTAGATTTCCTGCGCGGCGTCGTTGACAGCAATGAATCGCCGGGTGCTGCGGTCATAGATGAACGTCGGCTGCGGGTTCTGCTCGAACAGCACGCGATGCATCCGCTCACTCGCCGCCAGCTCCTCGCGGCTCGCTGCCAACGCCCGCTCAGC
>PKYB01000098.1 GCA_003133565.1 Solirubrobacterales bacterium | reverse complement strand
GGTCCCGTCCCCTCCACCGGTCGCGCGCCCTCAACCGGTCGCATCGTTGTCAGCAAGCCCGACACCCGACCGCAGCTGCGTTGGGAGCCAGTCGCGCCAATCCCCCCGCGGCGCCGGCGTGGTGTGAGTACGCACCTTGTCACGCTTCTGCTCGCCGCCATAGTGCTCGCTGTCAACGGTCCGCTGGTCGTGTCGTTCGCTGCGAGCGAGATCCACAACTACATCATCAACACCAACACCTACAAGGAAAAGTACGGCCACTGGGTCACGCTTCAGGTCGGCGCCAAGTACAAGATCAACGCGGTGCACGCAGCGCTGCTCTACACCGGCAAAGTGCTGATCGTCGCCGGCTCGGGCAACGACCAGGGCAACTTCGAGGCCGGGCACTTCAAGTCGATCATCTGGAACCCGGCGAACAACACATTCAAGGTGATCCACACGCCGTACGACATGTTCTGCGGCGGCCATACCTTCCTCCCCGATGGCAAGCTGCTGATCGCCGGTGGCACCGCTCGCTACGAAGTACTAGCTTCAGCAGTCAAGTACGCGGCGGGCGTGATGATCATCACCGACCAAGCGCCGCACGGGAAGCCCTTCAATCTGCCCGCCGGGACGAAGTTGGAGTCACCCACCGGGGCCATATACGTCACGACGGTAGCGGTCACCGTCAAGCCGGCGACCATACGGGTGGGCCCCCGGCTCCCCGACAAAGGAGGGCACCGCAGCGTCACGGTTACCGAGAGTCAAGTCGAAACCTGGGTCCACGCGGTCAAGCCCGGCAAGGGACAGAACGTCAACGACCTGACCCGGTTCACGGTCCTGGGCCACCACCCGGTGCCAACGCGCAACTTCTTTGGCACGACGAACACGCTCAACATGGCCCAGCAGGAGTTCTGGGGCTCGAACAAGTCCTACATCTTCAATCCGGCAACGGAGACCTATCAGCGGGTGAGCAACCTGAACTTGGCGCGGTGGTACCCGTCGCTGGTCGGCCTCGCGAACGGCAAAGTGCTCGCCGTCTCCGGGCTTGGTGCGTTCGGCCAGCTCGTCCCCGGCCAGATCGAGGAGTACACGCCGGCGACGCAGAAGTGGACGCTCATGCCGAAGCTCACGCGCGTTTTCCCCACCTACCCGGCGCTGTTCCTGATGCCGGACGGGAACCTGTTCTACAGCGGCAGCAATGCCGGCTACGGTCTGCCGACCGTCGGCCGGACGCCCGGGATCTGGAACCTCACCACGAACGGGTTCACGGATATCCCCGGTCTCCAGGACCCAGCCGACACCGAGACGAGTGCCAGCTTGCTGCTGCCGCCGGCGCAAGCGCAGAAGTACATGATTATCGGTGGGGGCGGCATCGGGGCTTCGTTGCAGTCGACCGCGCGGACCGCGATCGTCGACCTCAATGCGAAGAAGCCTCATTGGACTGCGGGTCCGAGTCTGCCCGAGCCGACGCGCTATCCGAGCGCGGTGATTTTGCCCGACAACAAGGTGCTGATCACGGGCGGCTCGCGCTACTACCGCGGCGAGTTCAACTCGGACATCCTGACCTGCCACATCTATAACCCGGCGACGAACAAGCTCAGCACCCTCGCCAGTCCGACGGTCGGACGCGACTACCACTCAGAAGCACTCCTGCTTCCGGACGGACGGATCATCAATCTTGGCGGAAACCCGCTGTACGGCAACAAGACCAACACTTCACCTGGCTACTTCCAGACCAAGATCCAGATCTACTCACCGCCGTACCTCTATCACGGTGCGCGACCGAAGATCACCGGCGGACCACAAGAGCTCCACCGCGGCGAGACCGCAGTCTTCACCACCACGAACGCGGCGCTGATCCAAGGAGCGCGACTCATTGCTCCCAGTGCCGTGACCCACGTAACCAACACCGTTCAGCGCTCGATCGAGCTGAGCGTCGTCCGCGAGCACAATTCGATCGCCGTGACATTGCCGACCGGTGCTGGGCTGGTACCGACAGACTGGTACATGCTCTTCGTCACCAACCCCGCCGGCACTCCCTCCACGGCTTACTGGGTGCACGTCGACTAGCCTCGCGCGGGTCGCAGCGCTCAGGCGAGCGCGGGATGCCTGAGGGACGGGGAAGGCTCACCCGCATTAGGACTTAGTGAAATGTCCAATCCGCCGACGACGCCGTCTACCCGGGGCGGATGGTCGAAAACGACTGTTGACCTATTACTCCCTGACTCAGCGAGCACCGAGAAGGTGCTCGGTCGCTAGCTGCTGCAGATGAACGAAGCCGTATCCCTTGGCTCCGAAGTAGGAGGTGGCATCGAAGTCCTCCCAAGCGGAGCGGTCCGCAAGCAATTGCTCGTAGCTCTCGCCGTCGCTGAGCGTCGGCACGGAAAGCTCCGGCACCTTGGCGGCCGCGAGCGCAGCCTGCACCTCCGGGTCCGAGCGGAACGCCGCTGCACGTTCCTTGAGCAGCAGGTAGTTCGTCATGTTTGCCTTGGCCGAGACCCAGACCCCGGTTTCGTCCTCGGTGCGCGAGGGCTTGTAGTCGAAGTGGCGCGGCCCTCCGTATGAGGGTCCCCCAGCCAGACCACCGTTCTCGAGCAGGTCGACGAGAGCGAAGGCGTTGTGGAGGTCGGCGTGCCCAAAAACGAGGTCTTGGTCGTACTTGACTCCGCGCTGCCCGTTTAGGTCGATATGGAACAGCTTGTCGTGGTAGAGGGCCTGGGCGACTCCGGCCGCGAAGTTCAGGCCGGTCATCTGCTCGTGCCCGACCTCCGGGTTCAACCCGAACAGTTCTGAGCGCTCGAGCGAGGAGATGAAGGCGAGAGCGTGTCCCACAGTCGGGAGCAAAATGTCGCCGCGCGGCTCGTTCGGCTTGGGTTCGATCGCGAAACGGATGTCGTAGCCCTTGTCGGTCACGTAATCGGCCAGCATGTTGACGGCTTCGCGATAGCGTTCCAGGGCTGCGCGGATGTCCTTGGCCGAGTCGTATTCGGCGCCCTCGCGCCCGCCCCACATCACGAACGTCTCGGTGCCGAGCTCGACGCCGAGTTCAAGCTGGCGGATCGCTTTGCGCAGCGCGAATCGGCGCACCTTGCGATCGTTTGACGTGAACCCACCGTCTTTGAACACCGGCGCGGAAAACAGGTTGGTCGTCACCATCGGCACCTTCAAGCCGGTGTCGGCCAGCGCAGTCTTCAGGCGGTCGATCTGCTTCTGGCGGTCGTCATCGCTGGAGCCGAACGGAAACAGGTCGTCGTCGTGGAACGTCAGTCCGTAAGCACCCAGCTCAGTCAGCTTCTCAACGGCATGCACGACATCCAGCGGCGGCCGCGTGGGACCACCGAACGGATCGCTTCCGCTATATCCGACCGTCCAAAGACCGAAGGTGAACTTGTCAGCAGGCGTGGGGGTTGGGGTCATCAAGGCTCCTGAAACGTTGTCGGCGGGCGGGTGTTGACGTTTGCGGAGCTCACAAGTTGATCCGCACGGGGCAATGCATTTCGCGCGTATGGTCGACGATTCGGGCTTCGCGTGTCAGCTCGACGGCTGCGGGGCGTTAACGCCAACGGCCAGAAGACGAAGAGGTTCCGGATCAACATACCGTGCAATAACGAAAACAAACGGGCCTGCGCGTGACCGAGACCTCGCTCGAGGGTTCCGACTAGGGGCGTCGGATGGTCGGTCTTGTGGAGCATGGGGGCGTGAGTCTCTTGGTCCTCACGCATGCGTCGACTCCGCTGCTTCAGAGCGCCGTTTGAGGCCGTTTGCTTCCATCTGCACGTAGCGACGAGTTGTGCCGGCGGTGAGCAGGGCGGCGATTGGTGCGAACGCTCCTGACTGGTGGATGGCGTGTGTGACAAGCACGCGCGCATTGTCGACGGCGGTGATGCGGTGGGCGGCGACGGTCTTGACGCCGGGGCTGCTCGCAACCCAGTCGAAGCTGACGCCCGGCTCGAACTTGGTGATCTCCCAAACGAGCGCCGGCATGCGTGGCTGCTTGATCCGCACCTTCGTTCCTAGTTTCAACTGGTCGCTGTCGAGGGGCTCGACAGCGGTGATCGAGGCGGTCCATTCGGGCCAGCGCTCTACCGCGATTAGCGTGTTCCACACCTGCTCCGGTGTTGCGTTGATCTCAACGGTCGTTTCGAACTCCATCGTGTCTCCCGCGCCGAATTCAAGGACTGAACCAAACGGTACATGTACCATGTGGGTCATGTCAACGTCCGAGCGTCGCGAGCCGAGAACGGCGCTCCTGGAGCGCGCGACGGCGTATCTCATCGAGCGAGGCCTCAGCGATATCTCGCTAAGAGAGCTCGCAGCGGCGCTCGGCACGAGCCACCGGATGCTGATCTACCACTTCGGATCGAAGGAAAAACTGTTCGTCGAGGTCGTCCGCGAGACCGAACGCCGCCAACAGCAGGTGTTTCAAAACATGCTCGAAACCGCGCACGGAACACCAATCGAGGTCGCCCGGCAGTTCTGGCAGCGACTCAGCTCACCCGAGCTCGCGCCGCTCGAGCGACTCTTCTTCGAGATTTACACCCAAGCCCTTCAGGGCCGCCCATACGCCTTACCAGTACTCGACGGCGTCGTCGAATCGTGGATCCAGGCCGCCCTGCCAGCGCTCAAACAGCAAGGACTATCGAACGCCGAAGCCCGCGCTGAGGCAAGGCTCGGCATCGCGGTAACCCGTGGTCTCCTCCTCGACCTACTCGCGACCGGCGACCACCAAGGCGTCAACGAAGCCTACGAGCGCTACCTGACCGCGACCACCGCGCCCCCAAGCAACACCTAACCGCTGGGTTCAATCCCGTCGACACCGGCCGGAATGACTTCGCGCGCACGTTGCGGTCTTCGAACGCCGGGCACAACGATTTTGGAATCGGCCTTCTAGCTGACGCGCTTGTAGAGCTGCTGCGCCGCTGCGATCAGGGTCTTGTTGGGGATCTCGTTCGAGGACCGGCCCTGCCAGCCCACGCCTACCACGTACATGTAGGGGCCGGCGGTGAACCCGACGTTGCTGCCGCCCTGGAAGTCCTTCTGCTCTAATCCGACCTGGGTGGACTGCTTCTGCTAGAACCCGACGGCGCCGGGGATGCCGCTGACCGTGAAGCGGGTCCACGGGCCGTTCGTCGTGTAGAGGTATTTCAGGTACGCATCCGCGTTTGCCTGTGACGAGAGCTCGACGACGAGGCTCAGGCCGTAGCGGTCCGAGTTGCCGGGCGTGTCGAGCTGGTCGCCGACGGCACCGGCGAAGCCCCATGCGCGCAGCTTCGTCTCGCTGAGGCTCGTCGACGCCCATCCGGCGACACTCCTCACAGCCGACGGCGTCTTGCTCGAGCGCATCCCGGCGAAGGTTATGACGCGCTGCGTCAGCGGCAGCGACGAGGGACTCCCTGCGGCCCCAGCCGCCGCCAAAGCCAGCATCAGCGCCGCGACTGCACCAGGAACCCAACTCGCCTCATAGCAACCTCCCCACAGTGGTCCCGATGATCGTAGCTGGATGGATACCGCTACCGGGATTCGAACCCGGGTTTCCGCCGTGAGAGGGCGGCGTCCTAGTCCCCTAGACGATAGCGGCGTGCGGCGGGGCGCCTGAGGCTAGCAAAGGCCCGAGGCCCCACTCACGCCGGAGCGTTGCTATCGTCGCCGCCTGCCCGCGGATGTGGCGGAATTGGTAGACGCGCACGGTTCAGGTCCGTGTGGAGGT
>PKYB01000070.1 GCA_003133565.1 Solirubrobacterales bacterium | reverse complement strand
TGGGACATGATGCCGCCGATGTCGGTGACCGCCGCCTTGATCTTCGAGAAGATCGGCGCCCAGGCCGGCGAGGTAACTGTCGAGACGAGGATCTCACCATCCAGCACCTCGGTGATCTCGTGGACGTCGCGAATGACACGGGCGAGCCCCTCGGCCACTCCGGGGGACGCGGCGGCACCCGAGAGCGTCGTCCCGTCGCCATCCATCGCTGCGGCCCAGCTGCGCAGCCGCTCCGGCGTGATGCCCCACAGCATCACCGAGATCGGGTCGTTGATCGCCTCGCTCGGCATCGTCCCGAGCGCCGGCGGCGGTGTCCAGGCTCGAAGTCGCTCAAGCAGCGCCCGGCGACGCTCGACGATCGGCGGCCAATGGTGTGGCCCCTGCGCCGGCCCACCGTGTGCCCAGGTCAGGCACAGCTCCTCGAGTGCCTGTGCCACCTCATGGCGGCTCAGCTGAAACACGTCCTCGGAATCAGCAAGGAAAGCGTGGTCCGCGAGCAATCCCCCGAACTCCCGCACTTTGTTAAAGAAGCGCGACTGGAACCAGTACTCGCAGTAGAACTTGTGCTCCTCGACGTAGGGGAACACAAGTCGCGAGAGTCCGAGCAGTTCGTCGAAGGTCGCCCGGGCATCGGCGTCGAGCAGCGATCCGTACTCCTCCGCGAGGCGCTCGCGCTCGGTCGCCAGTTGCTCTGTCGGGCGTTCGATGTCGCGCCCGTCAGCGAGCGCATCGATGTGACCGCGAATCGCCGAGAACGGAAGCGCAGGATCATCAAACCATGAGCGGTGGTAGTGGTAAAAGCCGTCGCCCGAGCCCATGTTGAACCACGGCTCCTTGATCGCCTCGAGTTCTGCGAGCCACGCCTTCCCGTCCTCGCTCTCGGCGAGCGTGCGGACCACGGTTTCGTGGTCAGCCCCGCCCGTGAAGTGCGCGTCCAAGCCACGAACGCGGGCCAGGCGAGCGAGGCGGCGCAGCTCGGTGTCGGGGCGAAACAGCAGGACGTCGATCCCCGCCACCATCTGCGCGATGTGCTGCTCGGGCACCTCCGGCAGCGCGGCCTTGACGAAATCGGAAAATGTCAGATAGGCGCCGTAGCCGAGCAGCAGGAACTCCATGTGGTGCTGCCACATGCGCTCGTGCATGCGCAGCGTTCGGCTCCATCCGTCGAGCACACGGTAAAACGACGTGTCGCGGTCTTCGAACGCCACCTCGTCGCGCTCGTATTTGTCGAGCGAGGGCACCTCGAGCGCGGTGATCTCCGCGATCAGCGCGTCCATCTTCTCCTGCCAGCGGGCGTAGAGCCGGTCCCAGTTGGCGAAGTAGTACCCGGCGCGCTCCTGGAAGTAGCCGACCCGCTCCGCGATCAGATCGGGATCTGTGACGGCGTTGGGCGTGATGTACACGTAGCCGTTGACGATCCGGTAGTCGATGCCCATCGCTGGGGGAATCGCGAAGACGCGGTTCTGCCAGTTCGCAAGTGCGTAATACGGGCCGTCGATCGCCACCACGTCGAACGCCGGCATCGGGTCGGGGAAGTGCATCGAATTCCAGAACCACAGTCGGCCCTCGTCTGCTTCGCGGCGATCCTCGTTGAACGTCGCGTAATACGGGTACATCTCCTGCCAGCCCTCGCAACCGTCAGGCGTGGCGACCTCGCTGGGGCGTGGGAACGCGGCCGCCCCTGTGGTGGTGGTGCTCACAAGCCTCTCCTCCTCTCTCCTCCTCGTTGACGCTCGCAAACGGCGGTCTACGTTAGCGCGATAACCGCGCCGTGCGCCAGCACGACGGCGCACATGGATTCATGGGCAGCGCACCCAGCGGTCCGGGGGGGCGCGGGCGCTCGGCGAGCGACCGACCGCTATGCGCACAACGATCGCGGGTCAGTGCTAGCATCGCCGCGCGCCCACATTGGCGTGAAGTCAGGGATTGGGAGCGGCGCCAATGGGCGCCCGATCGAGAGGAGCGGGGATGTCAGACGAGAGCAGTGGCACGGCGAAAGCTGGTGGCCTGAGCCGCGGCGACTTTCTCAAGCGCAGTGGTGCAGCGGTTGGCGGCGTGGTGCTAGGCGGTGGCCTTGCAGCGGCGGAGCCGGCCTGGGCGAGGCCAAACAACCCTGGGGCGCTTGATGCCTCTGTCGAGACGATCACAATCGGCTATGTCAGCCCGCTGACCGGCGCCGACGCCGGCTTCGGCGAGCCGGACCCCTATGTGATCAGCCTCGCAAAGAAGGCCTTCGACAAAGGGTTCAAGGTCGCCGGTAAGACCTACAAGGTGAACATCATCGAAAAGGACGCGCAGTCCACCCCATCGGTCTCGGCGCAGGTCACCCAGCAGCTGATCAGCGGCGACAACATCGACCTGCTGCTCGCGACCTCGACGCCTGAGGTTGTGCTTCCAGCGGTTGGCGCGGCCGAGGCGGCCGGCGTCCCTGCGGTGTCGACGACGGTTCCGTGGCAGGCCTGGTGGCTCGGCTCCGGAAACAGTCTCACGAAGCCAGTGCCCTACCAGTGGATCTTCCACTTCAGCTTCGGTGTCGGCAACTTCTTCGACACCTACACGGACATGTGGCCGCAGGTGCCGACGAACAAGACGGTCGGCGTGATGTACCCGAACGACTCGGACGGCAACGCGATCCGCGGGGCGCTCGAGCCGCTGCTGACCGGTGCCGGTTACAAGATCATCGACCCGGGAGCCTACGAGGACGGCACGACCGACTTCACCTCACAGATCACGATGTTCAAGCAGAACAACTGCCAGATCTTCAACACATTTCCCATCCCGCCGGACTTCACGACGTTCTGGCGTCAGGCGGCGCAGCAGGGCTACACGAGCATGGTGAAGATTGCGCAGATCGCCAAGACCGGCCTGTTCGTCTCCCAGATCGAGTCGGTCGGCCTGAAGCTCGGCAACAAGCTCGCAACCGGTTGCTACTGGGGGCCAACCTGGCCGTACAAGTCGACGCTGACCGGGATCTCCAACAAGGAGCTCGCGGCAGGCTACGAGAAGCGCACCGGCAAGTACTGGAACCAGCAGACCGGTGCGAGCATGGCGCTGTTCGACGTCGCTGCGGCAGCGCTCAAGGCGAGCGGCAACCCGAAGGACAAGACAGCCGTCGCCGCGGCGCTGAAGAACCTCAACGTCAACACACCGCTCGGGAATCTCCATTGGGGAACGAACAGCCCGACCAAGAACCCGGTTCCGAATGTCGTCGCTACCCCGATCCCGGGGGGCCAGTGGCTAACGACGAAGAAGGGCAGCGGGAACCCGCTCGAGTTCGTGTTCTGCGAGCACAAGGACGACCCGAAGGTCCCGATCCAGGCGAAGCTGAAGCCTTACAACTAATCGAGTGCTGATCCACGAGCATGGCACCACAGCCGTTGCTCGCAGCCGTTGAGGTCCGCAGGCAGTTCGGAGCGCTTGCGGCCCTCGACGGCGTGGATCTAGCGATCGGTCCCGGTGAGGCCGTCGGGATCGTCGGGCCCAACGGCGCCGGCAAGACGACACTGCTGAACGTCCTCGCCGGAACGATCGCGCCGTCGAGCGGGACGGTCGCGTTCCGCGGCACCGACATCACACGCGCGGCGGCCAGCCGGCGGGCGCGCCTCGGCATCGGGCGTGCACACCAGGTGCCGCGGCCGTTCGGCGGCATGACCGTCTTCGAGAACTGCTTTGTTAGCGCCTCGACCGGCGGCGGTCTGCGCCGGCGCGCAGCCTACGAGCGCTGTCTCGAGGTGCTCACCCTGTGCGATTTGGACGATGTCGCCGACCGCCGCGCCGACACACTCGGGCTGCTCGGGCGCAAGCGCCTCGAGCTGGCGCGAGCGCTCGCAACCAACCCCGTTCTGCTGCTGCTCGACGAGATCGGCGCCGGGCTTACCGACGCCGAGGCCGAAGCGCTTGTGGTGATGATCAACGAGCTTCACAGCGCCGGGATCGCGATCATCTGGATCGAGCACATCGTGCACGTCCTCGTCCAGGTGGTGAGTCGGCTGATCTGCATGGACGCAGGCCGCGTCATCGCCGATGGCGAACCGCGCGCGGTGATGAGCGACGCTCGTGTCGTCGACGCCTACCTCGGAACGGCCGCCGCATGACCGCAGCGCGCGCTGCGCAATCAGCCCGGCCGCAGCTCGTGATCGAGCAGCTCACGCTCCGTCACGGTTTGCTCGAGGCTGTGCGCGGCGTGTCGCTCACGGTTCGCGAAGGCGAGACGATCGCGCTCGTCGGCGCCAACGGCGCCGGCAAGACCACACTCCTGCGCGGAATTGCCGGTGCCCACCGGGCGAGCGCCGGGACGATCACCTTCGACGGTGTCGACGTGACCAAGCTGCCCGGGCATCGACGGGTTGGGATGGGCATCGCGCTCGTCCCGGAGGGCCGCCGCCTGTTTGCCAACCTCACGGTGGAGGAGAACCTCAGCGTCGCTATTCAGCGCCGGCGTCCGGGGCGCTGGACGATCGACAGCGTCATCGAGGCGTTCCCGATGCTCGAGCCACTACGGGCTCAGCGGGCTGCAACCCTGTCCGGCGGTGAACAGCAGGCGACGGCGATCGGCCGTGCACTGATCTCGAACCCCCGGCTGCTCCTGCTCGACGAGCTCTCGCTGGGGCTCGCGCCGGTCGCTGTCGAAGGGGTCTACAGCTCGCTGAAGAGCGTGATCGGCGAAGGCTCCACGGTCGTGCTCGTGGATCAGGACATCACCCGCGCAGCGACGATCGCCGACCGCGTCATCTGCATGCTCGAGGGCCGGTTCGTGCTCGAAGGGGCGCGCGACGAGCTGACGCGCGAGCAGATCACCGAGGCCTACTTCGGCCTCCACCGATCGGCGGGGGCCGGCACATGACGTGGGTCAACGACGTCATCCAGGGGATCCTTCTCGGTGGCTACTACGGGATCATCGCCTGCGGGCTGGCGCTGATGTTCGGCGTGATGCGGATCATCAACCTCGCCCACGGCGACATAGCCGTCCTCGGGGCCTACCTGATCTACCTCCTGCTCGAGCACTGGAATGTCTCGCCGCTGATCGGCCTCCTCCCGGTTCTGCCGGTCATGCTGCTGCTCGGTTACCTGCTCCAGCGACTCGTCCTGCAGCGCAGCCTCCGCTCCGGCCTGCTGACGCCACTGCTCGCAACGTTCGGTCTGTCGATCGTAATCCAGAACGTCCTCGAGCAGACCTTCTCGCCGGATGTCCGTTCACTCGGGCAGGACACCGGCTCGCTCGTCACAGCTGCGTGGAAGATCAACAGCGAGATCTCGATCTCGGCGTTGAGCACGCTGATCTTCGGCGCGGCCGTGTTGATCTTCGCGGGCGTTCAGCTGTTCCTGTCGCGGACGAACGCCGGGCGCCGGATGCGGGCGACCGCAGAAGACCCCGATACCGCGGAGCTCGTCGGCATCGACTCCCGCTCGGTCTACGCATGGGCGACGGCCGTCGCCGTTGCGATCGCGACAGTCGGAGGGCTGGCGCTGGCGCTTCGATCGAGCTTCTTCCCCTACTCCGGCCCCGACCAGTTGATCTTCGCGTTCGAGGCGGTCGTGATCGGCGGTCTCGGCTCCTCGCTCTGGGGCGCGCTGCTCGGTGGGATCGTCCTCGGCGTCGCTCAGACGATCGGTGCGCAGATCAATCCCGAGTACTCGATCCTCGCCGGCCACATCGTGTTCCTCGTCGTCCTCATCTCGCCGCGCGGGGGGCTGCTGACCCTGCGGAGCGCTCGCGGGGCGCGTCGTGCGCTGCCTACGGTCACGACATGACAGCGGCATCCCAGACAAGCCCCACGCCTACGCTCGCCGGTGCCCGGATCCAGCGTTGGACGCCGCTCTCGGCCGGCTTCACCAGTGGCTTTGGCGTGCTGATCATTGCCCTCGCCTTCGTGCCCGTGGTCATGGGTGCGAGCGTCGTGCAGGATCTTACGAACCTGCTGACGCTCGTCCTGATGGCGGTCATGTGGAACGCACTCGCCGGCTACGCCGGCCTGGTATCGGTCGGTTTGCAGGCCTACATCGGCCTCGGCGCGTATGCGACCGTGTGGTTCGCGCTCCACGGCGTCGACCCTTATGTGGCGATGGTCCTTGCGACGCTCTTCTGCGCAGTGGTGTCGATCCCGCTTTCGTTCATCGTGTTGCGCTTCCGCGGCGCGCAGTTCGCGATCGGCACCTGGGTCGTCGCCGAAGCGATCGGCATCTACGTCTCGTTCGACAACCAACTCGGCGCCGGAACCGGGACGTCGCTGACCCAGCTCTACACGTACTCGCCGACCCACCGTGAGCACTACACCTACTGGCTGACCCTCACCCTGACCGCGTTCTTCGTGATCGCCGTCTTTCTCCTGCTGCGCAGCCGCCTTGGTGCCTCGCTCCAGGCGATCCGCGATGACGAGGGTGCGGCATCCTCAGTCGGCGTCCGTGTCGTGGCGGGGAAGCGGATCCTGTTCATCCTCGCCGCTGCGGGATGCGGCGCGGCGGGTGCCATGACCCTCGCAAACATCCTCTTCATCGAGCCGACCTCGATCTTCTCGGTCAACTACAGCGCCTTCATGATCTTCATGGTGCTGGTCGGCGGCCTGGGCACGTTCGAAGGGCCGATCATCGGCGCGATCATCCTGTACTTCATCCAGCAGCAGTTCGGCAACGACGGAACCTCGTACCTGATCGGCCTCGGCGCCACTGCCATCGCGTTTGCGCTCTTCATCCCTCGTGGCATCTGGGGCCTGGTCGAGGAGCGCACCGGGGTGCGCTTCATGCCGGTCGGTTACCGCGTCCGGCGCCGCGCTCCCGACTCAGGCGTGGACCCCTGATGGCGATGATCGCCGCTGTCACAGAGAGTCGCGGCGCGCCCTTTGTGCTGACGGAGGTGGAGGTCGGCGAGTTACGAGCCGACGAGGTGTTGATAGCGGTGCATGCTGCCGGAATCTGCCACACCGATCTGATCTGTCGGGATCAGTGGATTCCGGTGCCCCTCCCCGCGGTGCTCGGTCACGAGGGCGCAGGCGTCGTCATCGACGTCGGCGCGGGCGTTCGGTCGGTACATGTCGGCGAGCGCGTCGGTCTCACGTTTGACTCCTGCGGCACCTGTCCCTCCTGTCTCCGTGCCAAGCCTTCCTACTGCCACAGTTTCTTCGAATACAACTTCGCCGCGAGCCGGCCCGAGGACGAGACAAGCGCTTTGACACGCGCCGGCAACCCGCTGGGCGCACACTTCTTCGGCCAGTCGAGCTTTGCAACGCGGGCCGTGGCGCGCGAGCGCAACGTCGTCGGGATCGAGAGCCACATCCCACTCGACCTCGTTGCGCCGTTCGGCTGCGCCTTCCAGACCGGGGCCGGCGCCGTGCTCAACACGCTCGAAGTGCCCGCCGGCAGCTCGCTTGCGGTATTTGGTTGCGGCGCGGTCGGCAGCGCGGCGATTCTCGCCGCGGTGATCGCGGGTTGCTCGGTGATCATCGCTGTCGATCGCAACACGGCGCGCCTCGGGCTCGCGCGCAAACTCGGCGCGACACATACTGTCGAGGCGACGGGTATCGACCTCGCCGAGGCTATTCGAGGCGTCAGCCGGCACGGCGTTGACTTTGCACTTGAGACGACCGGCGTCCCGGACGTGCTACGCAGCTGCGTCGACTGCCTGAGCCCGCTCGGCACCGCGGGCGTGATCGGCGCGCCGCCATTCGGCAGCGACGTCAGGCTCGACGTCAACACGATTCTCACGGGCGGGCGCGTTGTACGTGGCATCGTCGAAGGCGACAGCGTGCCTCAAGCGTTCATCCCTGAGCTGATCCGCTACTGGGAGCAGGGTCGCTTCCCGATCGAGCTGATGATCCGCCACTATGACTTTGACCAGATCAACGAAGCGGCACGAGAAGCCGAAGAAGGGCGAGTGGTCAAGCCCGTCCTTCGGATGGCCGCCTGATCACCAGCACTAGGAAGGGGACCAAATGACCGCGACGGGAACTGCACTGTTCGATATCTCAGAGGCAGACAGCAAGCTCTGGAACGGCGGCTGGACCGAGGCACCGGAGTCGCTCGACGTCATCGAGCCGGCGACCGGCGACTCGCTCGGGCGCGTCGGGGCGGGAGGCACAGCCGAGGTATTGGGCGCGGCCACCGACGCAGCGCAGGCACAGCGCGAGTGGGCGGCGACGGACCCGTCTGAGCGCGCGGAGATCCTGCGCCGCGCCGCGGACATCTTGCAGGAGCACCACGAGGAGGCCGAAACGTGGCTCGTTCGGGAAGCCGGAGCGGTCCGCGCGCGCGCCGAGTTCGAGGTGAACCTGTTGGCGATCGGCGAGCTGCGTGAAGCGGCTGAGCTCCACCACTCGCAGGACTTCCACTTCGAGGTGCCTGACCCGCGCGGCATCAAAAGCGTCGCCCGTCGCGTGCCCGTCGGCGTGGTTGGTGTGATCGCTCCGTGGAACTTTCCGATGGTGCTCTCGACGCGCTCTGTAGCGCCGGCGCTCGCCCTCGGAAACGCCGTTGTCCTGAAGGCCGACCCCAACACCCCCGTGACCAGCGGCCTGTTCCTCGCGCGCGTGCTGAGCGACGCCGGCCTTCCTGCCGGCGTCCTCCATGTCGTGCCGGGCGGCACAGAAGCGGGCCAGGCGATCTGTGAGGCGCCGGAGATCGCGATGGTCTCCTTCACCGGCTCGACCGCGGTCGGGCGAATCGTCGGCGAGACTGCCGGGCGCAACCTCAAGCGAGTGGCGCTCGAGCTCGGTGGAAACAATGCCTTCATCGTGCTCGACGACGCCGAGGTCGACGGCGCAAGCTCGTCCGGCGCCTGGGGGTCGTTCCTGCATCAGGGGCAGATTTGCATGGCAGCGGGGCGGCATATCGTGCACGAGAAGGTCGCCGACGCTTATCTCGCCGCGCTCGCCGAGCGCGCATCGCACCTGCCGGTCGGTGATCCCTACAAGGACCACGTCGCGATCGGGCCGCTGATCAACCCATCGCAGGTCGACCGGGTCCACGGCCTCGTCAGCGAGGCATCCGCCGCCGGCGCGAAGGTTCTGGCCGGCGGGAAGCCCGACTCGCCGTACTACCCGCCGACCGTTCTCGGCGGTGTGACAACGCAGATGCGAGTCTGGCGCGAGGAGATCTTCGGCCCCGTCGCCCCAGTCCTCGTGGTCGCGAACGACGACGAAGCGGTCGCTGCGGCCAACGACACCGAGTACGGCCTGAGTAGCGGCATCTACACGAGCTCGCCCGAGCACGGGCGCGCGGTGGCCGAGCGGCTGCACACCGGGATCGTCCATATCGGCGACCAGACCGTCGACGACGACCCGCGGATGCCTTTCGGCGGCACCGGCGCCTCGGGCAACGGCGCACGCTTCGGCGGACCGTCGAACGTCGAAGAGTTCACGTTCTGGCAGTGGCTGACGGAGCGCGACGAGCCGGCGAAGTACCCGTTCTGAGCGCCCACGGACGGGCGGCCCGACGTCGCTGGCTACCCGCTCGAGCCGAACCCGCGCCTCACCTCGCGTTGGGTATGTCGATGTCGAGCGGCGGGAGCTCGATGCCTGAGGCCTGCTGCGCTGCCATAAATGCCTCGGGCCACGCTTCGGCGATCTGCTCGGCGCTCCAACCGCCGGCGTGGAACTCCGCGACGAGTTCCGCCGGGTGGGAGTAGAGGGTGAGCTTGTCACCACCGATCCCGATCGCCTGGCCGCTGATCCCGCTCGCGCCATCCGAAGCAAGGAACACCACGAGCGGTGAGCAGTCACCTGGGTCCCCCAGCGCGTGATCTCGCCGGACCGATTCGGGAAACGGTTGACCGGCAGCGAGGAGCCGGCCTAGCGGTTCGTAGGCAGGGATGCTCGCGGTCATGTCGGTCCAAGCGGTCGGGATCACGGCGTTGACGGTAATGGCGCTACGCGCCAGCTCCAGCGCCCACGTTCGGGCGAACGCCACGATGCCGGCCTTCGCGGCCGCGTAGTTCGTCTGGCCGAAGTTCCCGAACTGTCCGGCCGGCGAGCCGATCACGATGATCCGCCCCCCGTCGCCGCGCTCGCGCATCGTGATCGCGGCCGCGCGCGAGCACGTGAACGTTCCTCGCAGGTGGGTCTTGATCACCAGATCGAAGCTATCGTCGCTCATCTTCCACAGCACGCCATCGCGCAGCACACCCGCGTTGGTAACGAGAACGTCCAGTCGGCCATAGCGCTCGAGTGCGCGATCGACCAGCATCTGAGCGGTGTCCGTCTCCCCGACCGCGCCGGGGACTGCGGTCGCGACTCCGCCGGCGGTCACGATGTCGCTAGCCACGTTGGTGGCGGCGTCGGCATCGATGTCGTTAACGACAACGCTCGCCCCGGCGCGGGCGAGCGCTTGCGCGTAGGCTCGGCCCAGCCCGCGTCCTGCGCCTGTCACGACGGCGGTCTTGTCGTCGAGGCGGATCTCGCTCATGCGTAGTACCTAAATACGCACTCAGCGACGCAGGCGGGCCTCTCGGAGTCGCGCATCTCGAGCGTGGCGACCATCTTGACCTGAACGCCGCCCTTGACCGGCTCCGCCTCAGCGATCTCCGCTCCCGCCCGCCACTGCGCGCCGACCAGCAGCGGCGCAGGGAAGCGCACCCGATCGAGTCCGTAGTTGACGGCGGTCGTGCTGTCGGTCACGTGCAGTCGCTGCGTCGCCGGTGCGAGCAGCGCGAGGCTGAGGAAGCCGTGGGCGATCGTCCCGCCGAACGGTGTCGCCGCAGCCCGTTCGGGATCGACGTGGATGAAGTTGTGGTCGTTGGTGAGATCAGCGAAGCGATCGACCTCTGGTTGGGTCACCGTCTGCCACTCCGTGAACCCGAGGTGCCGACCAGGCCCCCTCGCAACTCCTGCCATATCCGTCTCCCAGCCCGGCGTGGCGGATTCGCTCATCTCTCCTCATTTCTCGGTGCGGCCACCGTTTTCGGGGTTTCGACCTGGCCGTCGCGCAGCTCAAAAGTGTCGGTTTACCAGGTCTTGCCTCGATGGGCGCGGCCTCCTGCTTGTAAGTCGGAACCTCGCAGCGAACCGGACCTGTCAAAAGAGCCGGACTGAGTATGTGACTCAGGTTTCGGCGATCGATCCGCTCGGTCTCGAATACCTGGACTCGAAGGATGACCCTCGAACAAAGTGAGCGTATTCTCTCGACCATTCATTGACTCGGACTGCCGGCCGTACAGATCGGGACCGGAATCGAGGTGGGCATGCCCGCTGCGAACCAGGGATTGCAGGGGCGCGAGGAGCTGCAGAACCGCTCACCAGGATACTGGGGGAGCCGTCAGGCGCTGCCCTAACACCGTCGAGATGCGAGGAGAGTGAAGATGGCTGCTACCGAAGGTTCAACGCTAACCGACTCCGAGAACGCCACCATTCGCCCGTTCGAGGTGAGCTTCCCGGAGACCGAGCTCAGCGAGTTGCGCCGGCGTGTGAAGGCGACCAGGTGGCCTGAGCGCGAGACGGTCACCGACGATTCGCAAGGCGTGCCACTCGCGATGATCCAGGAGCTCGCACGCTACTGGGGCAGCGAATACGAATGGAGTCCATGCGAGGCGAAGCTGAACGGCTTGCCGAACTTCATCACGGAGATCGCCGGGCTTGATATTCACTTCATCCACGTGCGCTCCAAGCACGAGGACGCGCTGCCACTGGTCGTTACACACGGCTGGCCTGGCTCGATCATTGAGCAACTGAAGATCATCGGGCCGCTGACGAACCCCACGGCTCATGGCGCGAGCGCGTCGGACGCGTTCCATCTGGTGATCCCATCGCTGCCGGGTCACGGCTTCTCCGCCAAGCCGACGCAGACCGGGTGGGATCCGGTCCGAATCGCCCGAGCGTGGGTCGTGCTGATGAAGCGCCTTGGATACACGCGGTTTGTGGCCCAGGGCGGCGACTGGGGCGCAGCGGTCACGCAGACCATGGCCATACAGGCAGCGCCGGAATTGCTTGGCATCCATTCCAACATGCCGGGCACCGCCCCAGCCGATCTAGTCAAAGGCTTCGAGCAGGGCGCCCCGCCGCCGCCCGATCTTGCGGGCGAGGAGCTGCGCGCCTACGAGCAGTTGAGCAACTTCTACGCCAAGCACGTGGCGTACGCGCAGATCATGGCGACGCGGCCACAGACGCTGTACGGGCTGGCGGACTCGCCGATCGACCTCGCGGCGTTTACGCTCGACCACGGAGATGGAACCGGTCAACCAGGGCTGGTCGAGAGGATCCTTGCTGGAGATCTCGAGAGCGCGCTCACACGGGACGACCTGCTCGACAACATCACCCTCTACTGGCTGACGAACACCGGGGTCTCCGCATCCCGCTTGTACTGGGAGAACAAGGGCGACTTCTTCGACGCCAAGAAGATCACGATCCCGTTCGCGATCAGCGTCTTCCCGGCCGAGCTCTACCAGGCGCCGCGGAGCTGGGCGGAGCGCGCGTACCCCGACAACCTCATCTACTACAACCAGCTCGACCGAGGCGGCCACTTTGCCGCATGGGAGGAGCCAGAGCTGTTCTCGAAGGAGCTCCAAGCAGCGTTCCGATCGCTGCGATAGAGACGGACACGGCCGAATGACCGCCGCCGCAGCCAGCTTCGCAGCCCGCAAGCGGCGGCGGTCCGACTCAGACCGACCGGCAGCACGTGAACAGCCAGCGTCGGACCGCGATCCTCGCGCCGTCGTCGGGCGTCTGCTGTCGGCAACGTCGGCTTGCCGAACGACGTGCAGTGGCAGGGGAAGACCGTCTTCACAGGCGTTTCAAGGACCCGGTCGCCAGGCCCCGCCGGGTCGGCAGGCTCCCAACCGGCGCGGACGTGGTGCTCGATCTTTGACCAGGCGCTGTGGTGCACTGATGATCATCCCGTCCACGCCCTGATTCCGATCGGAGGAACGTTGACCAGCGCAACCTCAGCCGCCAGCCCCCACCGCGAGCCTGAGCTTCTCGGACAGACCGTCGTCGTGATCGGCGGCAGTTCCGGCATCGGGCTGGAAACCGCGCGCCGCGCACGTGCTGAGGGCGCCGCCGTCATCCTCACCGGCCGCAAACCAGAATCCTTGGAGCGTGCAGCCCATGATCTAGGCGCGCTCAGCACGGCCGCGTTCGACGCGAATGATCCAGCGGAGCTTGAGCGATTCTTCGCCGGCTTGGCGAGGCCGATCGACCACGTGATGGTCACGGCCGGCAGACCGCACTACGGACGCCTCCTGGCGATGAACATCGACGCGCTGCGCGACTCCCTCGGCGACCGTCTCCTGCTCGCCATACAAGTTGCCCGCGCCGCCGCCGGCAGGGTGAGGCCGGGAGGGACGCTGGTCTTTATGAGCGCCATCGAAGGCGGCCACCCGACCCTCGGCAGCGGGAGCGTGTCAACGGTTGCCGCCGCATTTTCCGAGCTGATTGCCAACCTGGCACTCGAGCTCGCGCCCGTGCGCGCCAACCTGATCTTCGCCGGCTTCACAGACTCGCCGCTCTCGGCATCACTGCTCGGCGACGAGCTCGAGAAGCGCCGCGATCAGCTCCGCGCCACGCTACCGGTCGGTCGCGTCATCGAGCCGGCGGACGTCGCCGCGCTCGCCGTCCACATCATGGCCAACACGGCACTCACCGGGGCTAGCTACACAATCGACGGCGGCCAGCGGTTGGTCGAGTAGGCGTGACCGATGAACTTGTGCGTTCGAGACCAACGTCCCAAACGGATACCGA
This sequence comes from Solirubrobacterales bacterium, assembly GCA_003133565.1. Classification (GTDB taxonomy): domain Bacteria; phylum Actinomycetota; class Thermoleophilia; order Solirubrobacterales; family Solirubrobacteraceae; genus Palsa-513. The sequence continues at coordinate 31,609 of PKYB01000070.1, read as the reverse complement.
AGTGGTCGTACCCTCGCCATCCCGTCAATTCTGGATAGGAGTAGATCATGCGCCCCGACATCACACCGGGCAGCAGCTTCCCCGACTACGAGCTGCCCGACCAGGAGAATGTGCCGCGCAAGCTCAGCGAGATCCAGGGAGAGGATCCGCTGATCCTCACACTTGCGCGCGGGAACTACTGCCCCAAGGAGCATCAGCAGCACCTTGAGCTCGCCGCCAACTACCCCAAGCTCGCCGTGGCCTACACGAACATCGCCACGATCTCGACCGACACCCATCACGCGAGCCAGGAGCTCCGCGCGTCGACCGGTGCCCAATGGCCGTTTCTTTCCGACCCGGAGCGGACCGTCCAGAAGGACCTCGAGATCCAGGAATACACGGACCCCGAGCACGACCCGATGATTCCTTACACGCTTGTCCTCAAGCCCGGGCTGGTCGTGTACAGCATCTACAACGGCTACTGGTTCTGGGGTCGCCCGTCCTTTGCGGATCTGTGGCGTGACCTGCGGATCGTCACCAGCGAGATTCGCCCAGATTGGGATCTGAGCAAGCCGGGACTGCGCGAGGCGTGGGACTCCGGTGGCTACTCACAATTTCACGGATGGGACAGGGGCTCCACTGAGTTGAAGCCTTCGCCCTATGCCCCGTGACGCGGTCATAGGACGATATTGAACGCAGATGCAACTCGCGCCCACACCAACGCCCTCATCCAATGAGCTGCGCCAACTATCCCGGTAATCCCGCGCCGACCAAGGTCGCGATCATCACCGGCGCCTCGCGGGGCATCGGCGCAGGGCTGGTCACTGCGTTCCGAACGGCCGGCTACGCCGTCCTCGCGACGGCGCGCTCAATCGGGCCCGCCGATGACCCCGAGGTCGCGACCGTCTCCGGTGACATATCCGAAGCGCAGACCGCCCAGCGCGTGATCGCCTGCGCCCTCGGGCGGTTCGGACGGATCGACAGCTTGGTTAACAACGCCGGCGTCTTCATCGGCAAGCCGTTTACGGACTACACGATCGAGGACTTCACCACGATCACCGCCGTCAATCTCGCCGGGTTCTTTCACATCACCCAGCGGGCCATCCCGCAGATGCTCGCTCAGGGCAGCGGCCACATCGTCAACGTCACGACCAGTCTCGTCGATCAGGCCGACGGCACCACACCCGCCGCGCTGACGTCCCTGACCAAGGGTGGGCTGGCAGCAGTAACGCGCTCACTCGCGATCGAGTACGCCCCGCGCGGTGTCCGCGTCAATGCGGTCGCGCTCGGGGTGATCAGGACGCCGATGCACGACGCCGTGTCCTACGCAAGCAGCGCCGCGCGGCACCCGCTCGGGCGCGTCGGCGAGATCAGCGACGTCGCGGAGGGGATCCTCTACCTAGAGCGCGCCACATTCGTCACCGGCGAGACCCTCCACATCGACGGCGGCCAAGCAGCCGGGCACTGAGGCCGGGCGCGGCTGCGGCGACCGCCGAGACGACGCCCCAGGCCGCGACCATCGCTGCGAAACACCGGATGTAGGCAGTCGGCGGGCTACAACGGCCGCGTCGACTCGAGGTGGGCGGAGACCTGCACGATCTCGTAGTCGGCCCTGCGTAGGCCCGGTCACTGACCGGAGGCAGCTGACCGCTTTGCGGCCCTGCCCGGGGCCACATCCGGTCGGGTCCCCGCCCAGATGGCTTTGACGACGCTGACCATCGCTCAACGCTTCACTCCCACCTCAGTCCCCTCCGTGTAGCGAATCGCCTCTCCTTCGACTGGACTCACCAGGAACTGCTCGCGCTCGCCGCGATCCCAGGCCTCGCGCAGCCCTGGTGCGCCCAGATCGAAGTCGGGGCGCAGGTTGCGCATGACCTCGCGCAAGTCGCGGTGCAGCTCTTCGACCGTCGGGCGCCCCCAGTACCAGTAGCCGTTATAGATCGCGGAGATTTCGAGCTCAGGGGCGAGCACGAAAGTGTGCGGGACCATCGGGTCGTGGACAGGGTCCGTGTACTCGACGATCTCGAGATCGTCGCGCACCGTTCGCTCCGGGTCAGAGAGGAACGGGAACTGCGCGCCGACGCTATCGCGGAACTCATTGATCTCGAGCTGGTTGTCCGTCGAGATCAGGGCCACACGCGTGTACCCGACCCGAAAGTCGACGGATGCGTCGACCAGATAGTGAAGGAAACGGTGCTCCTTCGGGTCAAACCCGCCGCGCGAGAGGTGGAGCACCATCGGGTTCGAGCCCTGCAGCTCCGACAGACGGCGCACGACACCGTCCTGGTCGGGCAGTTCATAGTCGGGAAGGCGTGCCCCGACCTCAATGTCGCCGCGCATAATGGGCCTCCAATCGAATTCCGCTGAATTTCGTCACGGGCCGTACCGCAGGATATGACCGCAGAGCGCCCTGTGGCCAGCCTCGAAGCAGCCGGGCGTGCAACCATCCCCCCGATGTGACGTTCCACTCGCTCCGCCGCACCTACGGCTCGTTGATGGCCGAGAACGGAGCCGACGCCGCCTTCACGATGGCCCAGATCGGCCACAAGACTCCGGGCATGACGCTCGGCATCTACACGGACGTCGGCAACCACCAACACCCGCTAATGAACAGCTTGGAAGCCTCTTGCGAGGCCCGGAAGCGGCACATAGCGGCACAAATCCGACTGAGGACCACGGTGAACGCTCGCTAGGCGAGGACCGCTCCAACGAAGAGGCCCAGCATTTACGGGCGTGAATTGCCGATGGGCGGTGCTGGGCTCGAACCAGCGACCTCCTGCTTGTAAGGCAGGCGCTCTGACCAGCTGAGCTAACCGCCCGCCGCGCGCGCGTGGGGGACGCGCGCGTTGCGTGCAGCCTACCTCGCACCGCATGGCCGGACTGCTACGCGGATGCGGGCGTCATGTCGTAGGTGACCGTCACGTCCGCCTCGATCGAGCACATCGATGGGTCGGCGACGATCACGGCGGGACCGGCTCGACGCACCACGTCAGCCTTCTTGTGCTTCTTTTTCTTCGAACCCGAGGCCGAAGGCGTCGCCGTGGTGGTGGTCGGCCGACCGGCATCCGCCTGGAGCGGCTCGACCCAGCCGCCGCAGAGATCGCCACTCGAGTCAGAGGTCTCCGTGACGTTCTCGATCGAACCAAGCGTGGCGTCAATCTGGCTCGCAACCGCGCTGGCTTTGCTGGCGGCGTTCGAGATCGCATCGCCGAGCGCCGTCATGTAGGTCGACTGCTGGGTCGCGCTGTCGGCGTCCGGCGGGGCGTTCAGCGTGGCGGTCCCGTTTACGACGATCGTCGCCGGGGTCGCCGGAGCCGTCGTTGTCGTCGAGTTGTCGGCCTGAGCTTCGCCGATCCCACTCAGCGCGGCGCCGGTGAGCAAGGTGACAACAAGGAGCAGCATGGTGCGTGGCCTGTGCATGTGGTCTCCATTCGTAGGTCCTATAGGAGCTACGCTCGGCGCGCCGATCCATCACACCGCTGCCAAAGCCGCGACAATGTGAGCATGCGCCGCTCGCCCGCTCGCCGCAACGCCACCGCGCAGACGGTCCTCGCCGCCAGCGTGTCGAACGCGCTCACCCACGTCGCGTCCTCGAGGGCGGGCGCGCGAGCAACCCAGCCCGCGCGCGGCGCCAAACTCGCCTGATGGACCTCGGCATCGAAGGCAAGGTCGCGCTCGTCCTCGGCGCCTCGCAGGGGATTGGACGCGCCGTGGCGACCGAGCTCGCCGCCGAGGGTGCGCGCGTCGCGATCGCCTCACGCTCACTCGAGAAGCTCGAGCCGCTGGCAAAAGCGATCAACGCTGTCCCCTTCGCCCACGACAACGCCGATCTCGACGGTGTCCCGGCGCTGATCGGCGCGGTCAACCAGGCGCTGGGTGCGATCGACATCCTGATCACAAATACCGGCGGCCCGCCCGCGAACCGCGACCCGCTGGCCCCGCCACGCGAGTCGTGGGAGACCGCGCATCGCACGCTGGTGCTCGCCCCGCTCGAGCTGATCAACGCCACGATCCCGTCGATGCGCGAGCGCGGCTTTGGTCGGATCGTCAACATCGGTTCGATGAGCGTCCGCGAGGTGATCCCGGAGCTGATCCTCTCCAACAGCGAGCGCGCCGCTGCGCTCGCGGCGTTCAAGACGATCGCCCTGGAGGTCGCGGGCGACGGCGTTACGCTGAACACGATCCTCCCCGGCCGGATCGCGACCGATCGCCAGATCGATCTCCGCGGCGGCGACCGCGGCGCGGCCGAAGCAGCCGCCGCCAAGGAGATCCCGCTGGGGCGGCTCGGCACCCCCGAGGAGCTGGCGGCCGCTGTCGCGTTCCTCGCCTCGGAGCGCGCAAGCTACATCACGGGCGTCGCGCTGCTCGTCGACGGCGGCCTTACGCGCGTTGTCTGAGGTTTTCTTTATGGGTGCCCTACGGGCACCTCGGGGATAGGGCGCTCGGGTGGCGATCTCACCGTATCTGGCCAACCTGCGCCGCGCCATCGGACACGATCTGGTGCTGTTGCCTTCGGTTGCCGTCGTCCCGCGTGACGCGGACGGCAGGATTCTCATCGTTCGCAGCCGCGAGAGCGGCCACTGGCAGACGATCGGCGGCGCCGTCGATCCAGACGAGGCTCCGACCGATGCAGCCCGGCGCGAAGCGCTCGAGGAAGTCGGTGTCACGCTCGAGATCGGCGCCGTGCTCGCCGTGCTTGGCGGCCCAGAGTTCCGCGTCACCTACGTCAACGGCGACCGGGTCGCCTACATGGTGTGTGTCTTTGACGCGTGGATCACCGCCGGCGAGCCGCATCCCGACCGCGAGGAGATATCCGAGGTCGCCTGGCGGGCACCGTCGGAGTTTTCCTCGATCGACTTCAACGAGCTCAACCGGACGCTGATCGACGCCGTGCTGCCGGTCCTGCCAGGCGCCGCGTCCCGAGTACCCCCAGGGGGAATCGAACCCCCGCTACGGCCGTGAAAGGGCCGCGTGCTGACCGCTACACCATGGGGGCGCGGCTCGTGAGAGTCTACGGCGCCTCGTGAGCGCGCCCTTCGCCCAGATCGCGATGGCCCGCCACGGCCAGACCGATTACAACGCGACGCGCCGCTTCCAGGGCCTGCTACCGGTTCCGATCAATGCGACCGGACGCAAGCAGGCGCAGCAGCTTGCCGAGCTCGCCGCACCGCTTGGCTTCCAGAGACTCTGGTGCAGCCCCCTGCTGCGCGCGCGCCAGACCGCCGAGATCGTCGCCGCGAGGATCGGGCTCGAGCCGATCGACGACGACCGCCTGGTCGAGACCGACACCGGCGACTGGACCGACCGTCTCTGGAGCGACGTGGAGGCCGAGGATCCGCAGGCGCTGGCTGCGTTCCTCCGCTCCGACCCTGATTTTGCATTCCCCGGCGGCGAGTCCTACCGCCACCAGACCGAGCGCGTGCTGGCCGCGCTCACCGACATCACGGTCGCGCCCGAGCCGGCGCTGGTCGTCTGCCACGGCATGGTGATCCGCCTGACGCTGATTCACCTTGGCCGCGACCAACGCGTGCCAAACGCCGCACTCATCACGCTCGCATAGATGGAACACTGCTGCGGCGCGGCTAGCTCATCGGGTAGAGCACCGGACTTTTAATCCGGCGGGCTGGGTTCGAGTCCCAGGCCGCGCATCGGCCAGAGCCCCAGAAAATGGAGCTCTATGCGTTTCGCCGCACCGATGCGACTGCGAGCGTGTCCCCACTGCGTCCCGAAACGTGCACGTGCTTCGCGGTCCCCGGCTTGGTCCACCCAGACGGCGAAGCCGCGCCACGAGGTAAACCTGCCACACGATCGACTGGCTAACGGTCAAGGGCGAAGGCAGGACGGGCAGTCTGAAACCATCGGGCCCGCACGCACGCTAGTGCGGCGCTCAGAGGCTCCGGCGCTTGTGCAGTCTGACCAGTCGCTTCGACATTGCTCGCGGGCCGATCGCGGGTCACGTTCTCGGCGCTGCCTGCCGGTGCCGCCGAGTCCCGCCACTCGGCGTCGCCCTAAGCTTTCGTCACAAATGCTCTGCATGCAACTCAGGCGCATCTTGCTCACTGCAGCAGCCGTGGCGGTGTTGGCGGTCAGCAGCGCAGCAGCCGCCGTCACCGCTCGGCACAAGCATGCCAGCGCGAGCGGTGACTGGACGGTCTCACTGCGCGAAACCGCGTACGGCAAGATCCTCGTCAACAGCCAGGGCGACACGTTGTACCTGTGGGCGGCGGACAAGCCGGACGAGAGCGAATGCGAGTTCATCACCGCCACACCAAGCGACCCTCTCAGCAACTGTCTTGCTGTCTGGCCATTCGTACTCGTCTCCAACGCGCCAACGGCCGGTCCCGGCGTTAACGCGCGGCTCCTGGGCACGATCGACGTTCCCCAGGGGGACGAGGTCACCTATAACGCGCACCCGCTCTACACCTACATCTCAGACACCAAGCCCGGTGAGACGACGGGTGAGGGCAGCCCATCCTTCGGCTCACCATGGTGGGTCGTCTCGGCTGCCGGCAACGCAATCACCAGGAAGAGCAAGGCCACCACCGAGAAGAAGAAAAAGAATAACCAGGCCTTGATAGGGGCAGGCCTCCCACTCGACCTGCCGTGCCTGGCTCTGCTCGGGACGGCGAGCGGCTGACTCGCTGCCTCGTCAACGACGCGAACCAACAAGCCTTTGGTCGCCCGCCGGACGCAGGGGTGTCTTGGACGACTGTCGTACAGCTGCCCCAGCCCGTGGTACTTTTTGGTGTGGTCGTGACCCGTACTAGCGAGACGAGCGCCGCGGCCAAGCGACGGCGTTGCGCTGTCGCGTTCACGCTTGCGACTTTCGTGGCACTCGCGGTCGGCGTCGCTGCGCTGGTGTCAGCTCCCGCCCCGGCGGCTGCAAGAGCGCCTGCGAGGATCGCCTCCGCCACCAGCGATGACTGGCCGACGCCGATGCACGATCTCTCGCGAACAAACGCGTCCAGCGACACCACGATCTCGCCTGCGACCGCCGGGTCACTCAAGCCTCTTTGGACCTTCAATGTCGGTAGCGTGATCGTCCCAGCGCCAATCGTCACCGGCGGTGTCGCGTACTTCTCCGCATGGAACGGGTACGAGTACGCAGTGAACGCCAAGACCGGGGTGGTGCTGTGGAAGACGTTTATGGGCACGATCGCTGCCAACCCGATCTGCATCCCGCCCCAGGCGGGTCCTTCGACCCCGTCGGTCCTCGTCAATGGAACGATCCTGACTGGCGGCGCCGACGGGTACTTCTACGCACTGAACGCCCAGACCGGTGCGGTCGAATGGAAGGTGTGGACCTGGGGGAGCAACCCGCCGGGGTTCTATGACGGCCACTTCAACTACTCACCCGCACTGGTGGTTGGTAACTACGCCTATATCGGCGTTGCGAGCCTCGGCGACTGCCCGCTCATCCAGGGAGACATGTTGAAGGTTGATCTCACCACGCATCAGGTCGTCCAGACCTTGGATTTCGTGCCTACTGGCTTTGTCGGTGGTGGAACCTGGACGGAGCCGGCCTACGACCCCACGAACGGTCTTATCTACGTCTCCACGGCGACCCAAAACCAGCCGAATGAGCTGTTCGCGCAAGCCCTCGCGGCAATTGATCCGACGACGATGCAGATCGTGAACGTCTGGACGCTTCCGGTGGCCGAGTCGATCGGTGACTCGGACTTTGGCACCACGCCGACGCTCTACACGGCCAATGGTGTGCCGATGCTGGCATCGATCAACAAGAACGGGATCGACTACGGGATGAATCGCGACAACCTCAGCGCCGGTCCGTTGTGGATGCAGTACATCGCGCTGGGAGGCCCTTGCCCGACGTGCGACGACGGCAGCGTCTCATCGCAGGCATACGGTGGGGGTGACCTGTTCGCGGCCGGTGGCCGTGGTGCGATCAACGGGGTGATCTCAAGCGGGACGGTGCGGGCGCTGAATCCTGCGACCGGTGCATTTATCTGGCAACGGGTCGCTCCCGGCGACGTCATCGGTGCGCTCGCCTACGACAACGGGATGTTGCTCGTCCCGGCCGGGACGATCTTCGAGGTCCTCAGCGCGAAGACCGGCGCTCGGCTGTACAGCTACGACACCGGCTCGCTGATCTACGCTGGTGTTTCGGCCGCCGACGGAAAGTTCTTCGTCAGCAACACGGCGGGCGAGATGATCGCGTTCGGTCTACCGAAAACCAAGCCGCACACTCCCGCAGACCGCAACTGCCCAGGTGGTTTCACCTGCCAGGCAATCGGCAGGGCCTCCCCGTCCGGGCACGAGGCGTCCTGCGCGGACGGCGCCTGTGCGGCCACAGCGGCGCGCCACGGCCGCCTCACGATCTCGGCCGGTGGATCCGGCGTCGGAGGGACCTCAGACAGGTTCAGACTGGTTAGCGCCCCCACCAACGGCACCGATCAGGTGGTCGCCCGCGTCGAGTCTCAGCCGAGCGCCGCCGGCTCGCAGGTCGGCACCATGATTCGCCAGCGCAGCGACGCGGATTCACCGTACTACGCACTGCTCGAAGAGCCGGGCCACAGGCTCGTCGTCGAGTACCGGACCGCGTTTGCCGGCGCCACGTCGGAGGTGTATTCCGCGGTCGGGCCGAGGCTCCCGCTTTACCTGATGATCCAGCGCCACGGTGACATCCTCGAGGCCGCGACATCGAGGAATGGGAGGACTTACACGCTTGTGCCAGGGACGGATGCGACCGTGCCGATGCCGGCCAAGAGCCTCGGCGGGGTGGCTGTCAGCGCGGGCGCGCAGGGCCGCGCCGTGAGCGCCGTGGTTTCGAACCTCTCGGTCGGATCGCCGACGACGACACCGGCGCCCTCCCCCTCGGCACACCCATGCCCGCCCGGCTACTCGTGCGCGGACATCGGTAACCCGTCGATCGTCGGCGATCAGCAGCTGTCGGGCAGCAAGTGGACGCTGAGCGCCGGCGGCTTCGACATCTGGGCCATCAGCGACCAGTTCCATTTCGTCTGGAAGTCGGTCAGCGGGCCCACTGCGAGCGTGTCCGCGGAGGTAACGTCGGTATCCAACACCTCTCCGGACACCAAGGCCGGCGTGATGCTGCGGCTTGGAACGAACCCCGCCGCCGCCTGGTACGCCGTGTTCGTGACCCCCGGCAACGGGATTGAGGTCGAGTACCGCTCTGAAGATGGCGACATCTGTGCGCAGACCGTCAACCCGGCCGGGACCGCACCGCTGTACGTAATGGTCACGAGCAACGGCGGCCTGTTCACCGCCTTCACATCCCCCGACGGCGCCAACTGGACGCCGATCGGCGGCTCGGCGGTCCCGCTGCCGGACCTAACTGGTTCGTTGATCGGCGGGATCGCGCTCACCTCGCATGACGGAGACGCGCTGGCAACAGCCTCGTTCAACAGCGTTTCGATCAGCTGATGGCGCGCTCGTGCGGCGGGACGCGCCCGCTGAGGATCGTCGCAGCCCTAGCGGCCGCCGTCGCGGCGCTTGCCTTCCAGGTGTCGCCCGCGACGGCCGCCGTTCTACAGCTCTCCGTCCAGCCCGATCAGGTCACCGATACGTCGGTGGTGACCGTCACCGCCACGGGCACGGCGGACGCCAATCCGACCTGCGTCCGGGAAATCGGCTGCGGGCTCACTGTGTTCGTGATCACAAGCGGGTCGTGTCCCGCTGACCCCACGGTGCTCGCCAATGCCGGGGACATTGTCCTGCCCTTCTACAGCGGGGGCCAACTGACTTTCCCGGGGACCGCCCCGGGGCCATTCTCAGTGAACAGCGATTTCTTCCTGGACGGCGCGCCGACCGCCGACCGCCAGGGCGACGCAGCGGACGGCTACAACGGCTCGCCGTGGGGGACGTTTGGCTTCTGCGGCTATCTGCAGGACGCGACCGCGACCGCGAGCTTCACGAACAATCCGACCGACGCGCTCGACGTGCTTGGCAATGGCGAGCTGCTTTTGGCGAATTCGCATATCGACGTCTTCTCGGCGATCTGCGCGTCGGCACCCTGCCAGGTCGTGCTCACCGAGCAGGCATTCGCCGGCGGTAAGCGCGTCCGCGGCCTTGACAGCGGACGCGTTGTCTCGACCATCGAGAGCACCACGCCGGTCGTCTTGTCGCTGCAGCGCGCCGCCCTCGATCGGGCGCTGCTTAAGCGGACGATCGCTCGCCACCGCTCCGCAGAGCTCCATTTCAGTGCGACCCTCACCGACGCCAGCGGCGTCCAGACGACTGCGAACCGCACGATCGAGATCGTCAGGTGACCCGTGCTTGTTAGCGCTGGCGCGCGGCGTCGTCCCTGTGCTCGCCGGACGCGACGCGCCGCCGCGTGGCGTTCGCGTTCAGCAGCCGAGCCGTGTTTGCGCCCGGCCCGCCGATGTAGGGGAAAGCCCGGTCGATCCCCCGGACCGACCGCTCGAGGCGAGAACCACGACTGCAGCCCTGCGGCCGCTCATGCTGCAGCCGCGCAGCGGCTGCTCACGTTACGGCTTGGCCGCGCCGCGACACTGCGTCGACGATCACGGCGGCGAGCAGCACGAGCGCGGTGATCATGTATTGGAAGTCCGTCGAGAGGCTGAGTAGGCCCATGCCGTTGTAGATCGTCGCGATCACGAGGCCGCCGAGCAGGGCGTGAATCATCTTGCCGCGACCACCGAGGAGGCTCGTTCCGCCGATCACCGCGGCCGCGACACCGTAGAGCACTGTCTGTCCGCCGTCGATATCGGTCGTCACACCACCGGTCCGCGAGTCGAGGATGATGATCGCGGCGGCGGCGGTTACGCCAGCGAGCGTGTAGGCGAACACGCGAACGCGGTGCACGTTGATGCCGGCGCGCCGAGCCGCCTCACGGTTGCCGCCGATCGCATAAACGTAGCGGCCAAAGCGCGTGCGAGCCAGGAGAAACGTCCACGCCACCACCAACGCGATCACGATCGGCACAACCCACGGGACTCCCTTTACAGAGGCGCCGACAAAGGCCGCGCGGTTGGCGTTGCAGATCCACACGAGCACGACGCCGGCTATCGAGACGGCCACGACCTTGGCCAATGTCAGGCTGAGCGGCGGCGCGACCAAGCCGCCCGCGCGCCGCCGGCGGTCCCGCGTCACGCTCGCGACGGCAAAGAGCACAAGGCCGACGGCGAGCAGGATCCAGCCGGCGGCGAGACTCAGATTGCCGTTGACGATGTTGTAGATCGTGGCGCTGTTGATCCGGATCGAGCCGCCGTTGGATGGACTCTGGTTGTTGATCACCCAGATCAAGAACCCCTCCCAGAACAGCAGCCCACCGAGCGTGACCACGAATGGAGGAAGCCGCATCCGGGAAATGAGCTGCCCCTGAGCGAAGCCGATCGCGGCGGACGTCGCGAGCCCGGCGATGATCGCGAGCTCCCAGCTGAGGTTGATCGGTGGGTAGGCGAGAATCGCCATCACCGCTGCTCCGACGGCGCCGGAGTAGCCGAGCGAGAGGTCGATCTCGCCGAGTAGTAGTACGAAGATTTCGGCCATGCCGAGCACGATGAACTCGGCGGACTGCTGGAGCAGGTTGACTAGGTTCAGATCAGAGAGGAAGCGCGACCGCTCGATCTGGAAGATGATCACGATCACGATCAGTCCGCCGACGACCGGTAGTACTCCGCTCTCACCCCGTCGGACGCGCTTGAGCCACGCCGTTATGTACTCGTTGAAGCTCGCGTCCGGCGGCAGCGCCAGCAGCTCGGGGTCGACCGGCGCCTCGTCGGCTCTGGTCTCCTGCTCGATCTCGGGCGGCGCCTTGACCTCGCCGATGGTCGGTTCGTTCGTCGCGGCCATCTCAGACCGCCGCCTCGGCGCCGTGGGCGCCGTTCTCTCGCTCGCTCAACCCTCCGGTCGTCATGATCTCTACGGCGCTCTGGCGATCGTAGTCCGACGCCGGGCCGGCGGACACGAGCCGCCCGAGATAGAGGATCGCCATACGGTCGGCGACTGAAAAAACGTCGATCAAGTTGTGAGAGATCACGATTACGGCGATCCCGCTCGCAGCGAGCCTTTGGATCAGCTCGAGCACCATCGCGGTTTGCGACACGCCGAGCGCAGCCGTTGGCTCGTCCATGATCACGAGCTTTGCATCGCCCATTACGGCCCGAGCCACAGCGACGCTCTGGCGCTGCCCTCCCGATAGCGATCCGACCGGTTGGCGGATCGAGCGCACGGAGGTGACTGACAGACTTGCAAGCGTCTCCTTGGCCTTGAGCTCCATCGGCGTCTCGTCGAGCAAGCCGTGTCGACGCTGCTCGAGGCCGAGGAACATGTTGGCCACGATGTCGAGGTTGTCACACAGCGCCAGATCCTGGTAGACGGTGGCCACGCCGAGCTCGGTGGCGTGGTGGGGCGTGCGAATGTCCACGCGCTTACCGTTCCAGTAGATCTCGCCGCGATCTGGTTCGTGGATCCCGGCGATCACCTTGATCAGCGTCGACTTGCCGGCGCCGTTGTCGCCGATCAGCGCCGTAATGCGTCCCGACGGGACGTCGAGGTCGACGCCGTCGAGCGCGATGACGGGACCGAAGTGCTTGGAGATCCCGTGCAGGGAAAGCAGGATGTCGGAGGCCGGCGCACCGTCCGCTTGACCGTCTTTACCGGGGTTGGTCTCCCGGCCCGCCGAGGCGGACCGGGAGACGTTCCCTTCCTGCGGCTGGCTAGCCGCGGCTGTCGAATCGGCCGTCATTGGCCCGAGACTATAGAACGCGGCTTACTCATCTAGTGGATCTTGTACGTCGTGCAGTCCGCCGCGTACGACGGGCCTGACGGCGGCGAGCCCGAGCAGATCTGCGATGGCGGAACGAAGCCGTCCTTGACAACGGTCGACTCGATCGTCTTCGCTGTGACCCATTCCGGCGTCTCGAGGATCGACGGCACCGCATAGTTGGACACGGTGTCCTCCGTCGTTCCATTGATCAGCGTGCTCGGCGGCTTCAGGCCTGCCCGCAGGTACAACGCGAGCGCCGAAGCGCTTTCGGCCTCCAGGAAGATCGGCTTATAAACCGTTCCGCACTGGTAGCCGCTGATGATGTTCTGCAGCCCGACAAGCGTCGCGTCTTGCCCGGTGACCGGGAAGGTTTGCGGCTTGACTCCCTGCTGCTGCAGGTAGGTGATGACAGGCGCGGCGGTCTCGTCGTTTGGCATCAGAGCCGCGTTGGCCGTCGGGTGAGCCGTAAACGCCTGCTCAAACTCGGTCTCGGCGGTGGGCGGATCCCATGTTCCTGCCGTCGTGGCAGGTGCAGCACCCTCTTCATCCGTCCAAGCACCACTACTGAACAGCGGCGTGAGGATGTCGAAGTAGCCCTCGGCGAAAAGCGTCGCGTTGTTGTCGGTCGTCGCTCCGTGAGCGACGATGACCTTCGGGCTCGTAATGCCCCACGCCTTGACGCAAGCGACCAGACCATTTCCGATCAGCTTCCCAACGGTAACGTTGTTGAAGCTGACGTAGTACTTGTCGGCGGTAGCTCCACCGAGCGTGAGACGGTCGTAGTCGATCGTCTTGACGCCAGCCGCGGTGTTCAGCTTCTCAGCCTCGGCACCGGTGGCCGAATCCTCAGGGGTGGTCGCAATCACCTTCGCGCCGGCTGTGATGTCCGCCTGGTCGTCGGTGATGAACGTCGCGTCGCTGCCCTGCGCGTTCTGGATGATGATCTGGCTTGACTTGAGGCCAGCGGCCGTAAGCGCCTTCTTCAGGAGCGGCGCGTCGAACTCGGTCCAGCGCTCTGACGACGTCGTGTCCGGCAGGATGAAGGCGACCTTGCCCTTGCCCTTCGCCGTCAGCGGCTTCAAGTACTTCATCGCTGACTCCGTGGTGTTGAAGTCCTTGGAGCTCAGGTTCTTATACGTAATGGCCGGGGCCTTCTTCTTGGCCTTGGCCTTGGCATAGCTGCTCTCGGTCGCGAACAGCCCGCCGGTGAGAATCACCGACGCGATGCCGACGAACGCGAGTCTGCTCTTTAGCAGAGACATGCGCTTCCTCTCTCTCTCATCTCATTGCTGTGACGCAACGTCCGGGCGCACAGCGCCCAGCCCGTCGCGTCACGGGAACCCGGGAAGTCTAGGTGCCGCTCCGTGAACGGCGCCATTAATGTTCCACGCGATTCTGGAATAAGTCGTGAACGCTGTTTACGTCTCGTTCACTCCGGTGCGAGCCGGTAACCGACGCGGGGCTGGGTAATGATCAACGGAGGGCTGCCCTCGGGCTCGAGCTTTGCCCGCAGGCGGCGCACGTAAACGCGCACGTATTCGGTCTCGGTCTCGTAGCCCGGACCCCAGACGCGCCGCAGGAGCTGCGCGTGGGTCAGCAGCTTGCCGCGGTTCACGACGAGTTCGCGCAGCAGCGCGAACTCGGTCGGCGTCAGGTGAAGCCCCGTGCCGTCGCGCGTCACCTGTCGGTTGGCGAGGTCCATCTCGAGGTCGTCGGTGAGCGCGATCCTGGTGCTCTGCATCTCCACCGGTGCGGGACGCGTCCGTCGCAGCGTCGCCGCAATCCGCGCGAGCAGCTCGTCGATGCTGAACGGCTTCGTCAGGTAGTCGTCGGCACCAAGATTGAGGGCCGCGACCTTATCGTGGTCGCCGCCGCGCGCCGAGACGACGATGACACCGACGCTCGAGCGCTCGCGGACCTGCTTGCAGAGCTCGAACCCGTCGATCGAGGGCAGCATCAGGTCGAGCAGGATCAGGTCCGGCCGCTCGGTCTCGAGCACTTGCAAGACGCGGCCGCCGTCGGTCGAAACGAGCGTTTCGAAGCCCCGCACGGCGAGGTTCGAACGGATCAAGTCGACGATATTCGGATCGTCCTCGACCACGAGGATCTTCGTGGCCGGGGGCGCCTCAGAAGTCGGAGAGGTCATGATCCTCCGTGTACCGGTGGGAGGAGTCGGGGCCGCCGATCGGCAGCCTCACGGAGAAGCGCGTGCCGTGCTTGAGTCGCTCGAGGTCGATCTCGCCGAGGTGAGCATCGACTATGCCCTTGGCGATCGAGAGTCCGAGCCCAGCTCCAGCCGCGGCGCCGACGCCGCCGCTACGCGGCTCGAAGAGGGCGAGTGCGACCTCGTCAGGCAGGCCGCCACCGTCGTCGGTCACGCTGATCGTCACACCGTGCTCCTCATCTCCGGTCGCCTTGACCCATACCCGGGTTCCGTCGGGATTGTGACGCAGCGCATTCTCGAGCAGGTTCAGGAAGACCTGCTCGAGACGGTCGTGGTCGGCCCAGATGACCGGCAGGTCGTGTTGGAAGTCGACCTCGATGACGGCCGCTTGAGCCGGCGGCAAGCACGCGATCGCGGCATCAAGGATGGGCAGCAGTTCGCACCAGTCCGGCAGCATGCGCATCGTCGAGGACTCGATCGCCGAGAAATCGAGCAGGTCGACGACGAGGCGACTGAGGCGAGCCGACTCGGCGCCAATCCGCGTCAGGAAGCGCGTCTCCGACGGCCCGTCCCAGGTCACGTCGGGGGCCATCAGGCTCGACGCGTAACCGCCGATCGCTGTCAGTGGGGTCCGCAGCTCGTGGCTGAGGCGCGACAGAAAGCCGCGCTGGAGCTCGCGCGAGCGGCGCAGCGCGCTCGCCTCCTCGCGTGCGCGCTCGGATTCCTGGCGCTCACGAGCGAGACGCAGCGAGTTGGCCGTGTCCTCCATCAGCGCGACGGCGTCGGGCGGGGTGTCCGGGGCGCCCCATTGGGCGAGCAGAATGCCGCCGCCTCCGGGAGCCGAGAAGCTCACGGCCATGCACGCGTCGCCGTCCGCCGGGACGATGCTCGTCGCCCGACCGTCGCGCCCGCCTCCGCTGCGTAGTAGCGCGGCCGCTTCCAGCAGCCCGCCGGAGACACCCACCTGCTCGCCGGAGGAGTCGATGGTGAGCCAGCGCTCGGCGCTCTCGTCAACGACGTCGTTTGTGAGCAGCGCTACGCGCTCGGCTTGGAGGCCCTGCCGGAGCGCTTGCAACACCAAGGTCAGGCCGTGGGCCAGCGGTACCGGGCCCGCGAGCGTCTCAAGCACGTCGCGAATCGTCTCGAGCACGCGGTTGCGTGTGGTGACCTCGCCGAGCAGCCGTTCGCGCTCGACCGCACTGGCGACGTAGCCGGCGTAGAGGTCCACGAGCCGCAGCTCATCGCCCGGCGGGTGGCCGAGAACGTCGCGAAAGACCGTGATCACGCCGAGCAGGCGGTCGGTGCCGATCACAGGAACCGACCAGGAGCTGCGCACGCGCGCCTCCACCGCCAGCGGCTGCCAGGGGGCCCAGGCGGCACTCGAGCGGATGTCGAAATCGATGACCGTATCCCCAGATTCGGCGGCGACGCCGGCAGGTCCGCCGGCGTGGTCGAACGGTAAGTCCGACCACGCGTCGGTGAGCGCAGCCGGGAGGCCGAGCGCGCCCGCGAGGCGCAGCCGGCCGCCCTCGACAAGATGAACGCACAGCCGTGGCGCCCCGAGCGCACCGCCGAGCGCCGACAGGATCAGCGGCAAGCTCGAGGACGGGTCCGCCGAGGCAAGGCGATCGGCGAGGCCGTGGAGGCGGCTCAGCTGCTGTCTCGCCGAGGAGTCGATCGGCTGGCCCGAGATGAGAGCGACGACGTCCTCTGGGTGCGAAGTGGCCGGATCAAGATCGGCCACGATCCGTCCGTGTCGCAGCACGATTATGCGGTCGGCGAGCCGGAATATCTGGCCGATGTCGTGCGAGACCAGCAGCACGGTCGTGCCGCGCTCGCGTACCTTGGCCGCGAGCTGATCGACCTGCGCCGTTTCGCTCACACCGAGTGACGTCGTCGGCTCGTCGAGCACGAGCAGCTTTGGACGGCTGGCCATCGCACGGGCGACGGCGACGAGCTGGCGCTCACCGCCGGAAAGCGAGCCGACGTAGCGCGTCGTGTCCGTCAAGCCGATCCCGAGGTCCGCGAGGAGCTGCCTGGCGGCCTCGTGAAAGCGCGACGCAGAGCGGAGCAGCGCGGCGTTCTCGCTGCCGAGCAGTAAGTTCGACGCGACGTCGAGGTTGTCACAGAGCGCGAGGTTCTGCCAGACGACGGTGACGCCGCGGCGGGCAGCCGCGGCCGGCGTTGAGCCGATCCGCTCACCGTCGACGAAGATCCGGCCACTGGTTGGGATCATGTCGCCGCCGATGCAGCGCACAAGCGTCGACTTCCCGGCGCCGTTCTCGCCGGCGAGCGCGACGGTCTCGCCGGGGCGGATGTCGAAGTCGATAGCGTCGAGCGCGGTGAACGAGTCGTAGCGAACGCTGAGCGCCTCGACGCGCAGTAGTGGCCCGACGGCGAGCCTCGCCGGCTCTTTGATCATGACGGCCATCGTGAACATTGTGCGCTAAGTGACCAGCCGGCCGCGCAACGCGGACGCCAGAGCCTGAGCGCTCGACCGACCACAACCCAACAACTACGGTGCGAGGCCGCCGAAACCCTCGGGATCCCAGGGCCGCGGCAGGCAGTAGCGGTCGCGCCAGCGGTGCGGGCAGACGTGGACCTGCCAGGTGTGCTTGCGGACCTCGACGCGGGCGAAGCGGATGTCGAAAGGCACGCGGCTGAGCCGCGCGCTGATCGCGTCGACGTCGGTGACGGCGAAGGAGAACGGCAAGTGGGTCGGGCGTGTCGGCACGTTGTTGCACCACAGGCGCCACGCGCTCTCATACTCGACCACGAGCTCGTCGCCGACGTAGGTGCGGGGCTTGAACAGATCGACGCCCGGGCGGTGGCCCCGCCAATGCCAGGTGGGGGCGGCAGCAACGATCCAGCCCTGGGCTATCTTGCGCTCGCCGACGGCGCAGGCGAGCTTCGCGATGTCCCAGGCGCAGCCCGCGAGCGTGTCGCCACGCTGGCACCACTGGAGCTCGAGTCCGATATCGCCATCGAGGACGAGATCGAGCGGACCGGCCTCGGGCCAGTGCTTCAGCTCAATGCTGACCGAGGAGGCGCCGGTGCTCTCCTCGAGCGCCACCTGAAAGTCGTGTTCCACCATCTTGGTGGCAGGCTTCTCGCTCGCCGCGCGCTCGAGTGCGGGCAGCGCGGCCTCGAGGGCTTCTCGCGGCTGCCCGGGCACAACCGCGAGGGTACTACCGCCCCGACCGAGCGCGCCGGCTGGCGCACGGGCCCTGTCGATTCGCAGGGCAGGCAGCCAGACTGGGCCGTGATAGCTGATAGCCTGAAAGGGCGGTCGGCACTCGTTGACCGCGAGGCAGCTCACTTGGGTCCCGCAAATGGAGCGGTTCGGGTTTGCAGTCTCCGAATCGTCCGCGGCTCAAAGTGCCGCCAGGAGCAATTAAATGTCACAGCAGTCTTTTGCGCAGCTCGGCGTGTCAAACGCCGTGGTCAGCGCCCTCGCCGCTCGCGGCTTCACCGAGCCGTTCGCGGTTCAACGCCTCGTCATCGGCGACGTTCTCGCCGGTCGCGATGTGCTCACGAAATCACCGACAGGCTCGGGCAAGACGCTCGCCTTCGGAATCCCGATCGCCGATCGGATCGCCGCCGATCAACGCCGTCCGGCGGCGCTCGTGCTGGCCCCGACGCGCGAGCTCGCAACCCAGATCGTCGAGGAGATCACCGATGTCGCGCACGCCCGCGCACTCAAGGTGACGGCGGTCTACGGCGGTGTCGGCCTGACAAAGCAGGCCCGCGATGCTGCCCGCTCGCACATCCTCGTCGCAACGCCCGGGCGCCTCGAGGATCTGCTGGCGCGGCGCGCCTTCCGCCTCGACGCGGTCCGCATCCTTGTCCTCGACGAAGCCGATCGGATGCTCGACATGGGCTTTCGCCCAGCGGTCGATCGGATCGTCGCGCAGTGCCCGCGCGAGCGCCAAACGCTCTTCTTCTCGGCGACGCTCGACGGCGAGACCGGCCGCATCGCAAAGGCCTACACGCGCGATGCAACACGCCACGAGCACACGCCGCCGCAAACCCACGAGAGCGTGGTCGTCGAGCACCGCTTCGTCGCAGTCGAGAACGATCGCCGTGTCGAGGTCCTCGTTCACGAGCTCAGCGGCGAGCGCGATCTCGCGCTCGTCTTCGTGCGCACCAAACGCGGCGCCGACCGCCTCGTCAAACGGCTGGGCACGCTCGGCGTGGAGGCCGCTGCGATGCACGGCGACAAGTCACAGCGCCAACGTGAACAGGCGCTCGCACACTTCCAGTCGGGCACGGTCGACACGCTCGTTGCGACCGATGTCGCCGCACGCGGGATCGACGTTGCGCGAATCTCTCACGTGATCAATTTCGACCCGCCCGAGGATCGCGACGCCTACGTGCATCGCGTCGGGCGGACGGCGCGCGCCGGGCGGCCGGGGATCGGCATCACGTTGGTCGGCGCCGATCAGCGCCGCGAGGTGAGCGCCCTCGCGCACGGGCTCGGCATCGATCACGGGCTTGGCTCCGCGGGCGCACTCGAGGACCGCGCGCCGGCGCCGCGTCGCGGTGGCCCGGCGAGGACCGATCGGCCGCCGCGCCACGCGCGTGGCGCGCGCCATGGCGCGACGCGCAGCTACGGACATCGCAAAGGCGGACGCTAGCAAGGCCCGAGCGCGCCACCGCCCGGTCATCGTGCCAGGTGGCGGTGCGGCCCTAAATTCGGGGGAGCAGTCCTGATAAGGGAGTAAACTGGACATATGGCCACTAACGTTGAACGCGCAGCCGAGCAGCGCAAGGTCAAGCTCGAAGAGATGGCACGACAGATCAAGGTCGGTACGCTGCGCGTGCGC
Organism: Solirubrobacterales bacterium; assembly: GCA_003133565.1. Lineage (GTDB taxonomy): Bacteria > Actinomycetota > Thermoleophilia > Solirubrobacterales > Solirubrobacteraceae > Palsa-513. Next base: position 11,928 of record PKYB01000070.1, on the reverse strand, counting down.
AAGATGACCGTGGCCGAGCGCGAGCTCAATCCGCCGGTGCCGCGCAAAGAGCGCCGGCGCGCCCGCTGAGCTAGAGCTCCTGGCGGCCGGCGTAACCGGCGTCCAGCTCGTGCCAGTAGGCGACATCGTCCTCGCCGTCGATCCAGCAGAGATAGACCTCACGGCCGTCGCGGATCGTCGGGAAGTCGATCAGACCGCGATCGAGGTCGCGTAGCAGGATGCCGCGCTCGTCGAATGCGACGACCGCGGCCTGCAGCTCGAGAAACGCCTCGCCGACCTGCTTGCCGACCGCGCCACCGCCGTTACCCGCCGAGCCGCCGGCGAGAGCGTGGCGAGCGTCCTCGTCGGTCAGCCGTGCACGGGCGTCGCGCATCTCGGCCAGTCGCTCGGCCACCCATCCCAGCTCGGCGCGCGCCTCCTCGAGCGTGTAGTGACGGTCGTGCCGCACCGATACATTCTGGCGCGCCGCGCAACTGGGCGGCGGATCGCGCACCGCGAACGCACGAATCGACGCCGCCGGCCAGCCCGGCTGGTGGCGTCAGGCGCTGGCGCGGTCGGCGTCGTCCGCGAGCTCGTCAAAGACCTGGTGCGTGCAGTCGAGCACGGCGGCGGCGATCCGCAGCTCCTCGGCGCTGAAGCCCGCGAGCGCCCTGTCCCAGTGGTCCTTGTATCGGGCTCGGCGCGTGGTGACGAGCTCGCTGCCACGGGCGGTCAGCGAGACGAGGACGATCCGCCGGTCGCGTTCGCTACGCGTGCGCTCGATCAGCCCGTGGGCTGCCAGAGCGTCGAGCATCTGCGTCGCCGTTCCCGGCGCCACGTCGGCGCAGCCCGCGAGCTCGCTGGCGGACAACTCGCCGCCGCCCTCGGCAAGACCGAAAAGCAGCCCGTACTGGGCGTAGCTGAGCTCCTCGGAGCGGTGGGTGTCGCGGCCGCGAAGGCGTCGCACCGCGCCCATCGCGCCTTTGAACGCCTGCCCGTAGACATCAAGCGCGGCGGCACGCTCGACTCCGCTCGGCTTGGCGCCGCGCTGGGCGGGAGCTGCCGCCGGCGGTGGGGAGCTCATGCCAGTGCCTCCGCGAGCGGCTTTGATCCCGATCCGCCGCGGCTCTCAGCATCCGACTCTGCAGCCGACGCCGCCGCGGCGACGCGGCGCGCCTTCCGCTCGGCGCGCAGCAAAATTATGCACGGAATGACCGCCACCGCGATGATCGCGACACCCCACCAGAACGCGGTGCCGTACGCGCCGGCGGCCGCCGCCAGGGTGAGCGGCCGGTGAGCGCTCGCCAGCGTGCGCTGCAGGACGACGGCGAGCACGGCGGTCCCGATCGAGCCGCCCACCCGCATCAACACGGTGAGCTGGGGCGCGGCGTCGGGTAGCTCGCTGCGCTCGAGCGCGGCAAACGCGGCGATGAAGGCCGGCATGAAGGCGAAACCGATGCCAACCCCGCGCACCGTCTGCTCAAAGCCGAGCGCGACCATCGAGGTGTGGGCGCCGATCAGCCCGAAGGGGATCCCGGCGAGCGAGGCGACGATGACGCCGAAGATCGTCAGCGGCCCACCGCCGATGCGGTCGGCCATCCGCCCGACGACCGGCATCACGATCGCCATGCCGACTCCCTGGGGCGCGAGCAGCAGCCCGGTATCGAGCACGCTCTCGCCGCGGACGTTCTGGAAATACAGCGGCAACAGGATCATCACGCCGAACAGCGCCGCGCCGAGGAAGAACATCGCCGCCGCGGCTGAGGCGTAGGTGTTGCGCTTGAACAGGCTGAGATCGAGCAGGGGCGCCGGCACGCGCAGTGCGTGCCAGATGAAGGCCGCGATCAGCACGACGCCGACGACGATCGAGACGATCACCTTTGGCGAGGAGAAGCCGGCCGTGGCGCCGATCTCGGCGAGCCCGTAAGTGAGCGCCGGCAGGCCGACCGCCAGCATCAGCAGACCGGTGACGTCGAGCGAAGGCACCTTGGCGTCGCGGTTGGGCGCCGGCAGCATCCGCACGGCAAGGACGGTGGCGATGACCCCGATCGGGACGTTTACGTAGAAGATCCAGCGCCAGCTCGCGGTGTCGATCAGCAGACCGCCGATTGTCGGGCCGAGGATCGGGCCGAGCAGCGTCGGCACCCCGGTCGCGGCGAGCACTCGGCCCATGCGCTTGGGGCCGGCGGCGTCGGCGAGGATCATCTGGCCAACCGGCATGATCATGCCGCCGCCGACGCCCTGGAGGACACGGAAGAGGATCAGCTCGTCGGCGGATGTCGCGAGCCCGCACAGCGCCGACCCGGCGGTGAAGAGGACGATCGACATCAGGTAGATGTTCTTGGCGCCGAAGCGGCGCGAAGCCCAGCCGCTGATCGGGATCACCACGGCGAGCGCGAGCAGGTAGCCGGTGATCACCCATTGGATGTCGACGAGCGGGCTGTGGAGGTCCTTGTGGAGTGTCTGCAGCGCGACGTTGACGATCGTCGTGTCGAGGATCGACATGACCGACCCGAGGACGACAACGATGGCGACGCGCCAGACCCAGGGATCGATGCGCTCGAGTTGTTCAGCGGACTTCGGCGGCATGCGCGTGCTCCATTTCCATCAGGCACCTAAAGATTAGGCACCGAAGCATAGGCGCCTAAGCTTTTCCTGTCAAGTGCCGCGCGGAGCGCGGAGCTCAGTGGCGGAAATGCCGTCGGCCGGTCATCACCATCGCGATGCCGGCCTCCTCAGCCGCAGCGACGACCTCGTCGTCGCGCACCGAGCCGCCGGGCTGGATCACGGCGACGATGCCCGCCTCGATCGCGAGCTCCGGTCCGTCGGCGAACGGGAAGAACGCGTCTGAGGCGAGGACCGACCCGGCGAGCGAGTCAAGCTGCGCCTTCTCGATCGCGAGGCGGACCGAGTCGACGCGACTCATCTGGCCGGCGCCGACGCCGACCGTGGCGAGGCCGCGGGCGAGCACAATCGCGTTCGAGCGCACGTGCTTACACACACGCCAGGCAAACAGCAGGTCCTCCCACTCGTCCTCGCTCGGCGCCCTCGTGGTCGCGACCGTCATGTCCTCGCGCCGCTCCAGCAAGGCGTCGCGATCCTGGACGAGCAGGCCGCCCGCGACCTGACGCAGCTCGGGCTCGCCGCCACCGGCGCGCCGGTCGCCCTGCTCGAGCAGGCGCACGTTCTTCTTCGTACAGAGCACCTCGAGCGCATCGGCGTCGTAGGCGGGAGCGAAGAGCACCTCGATGAACTGCTTGTTGAGCTCCGTCGCGAGCTCGCGATCGATCCGCGTGTTGAGGACGATCACGCCGCCGTAAGCGCTCAGCGGGTCGCAGGCAAAGGCTCGCCGGTAGGCCTCGAGCCCGGAGCCGGCGAGCGCCACGCCGCACGGGTTGTTGTGCTTGACGATCACGCAGCTGGCCTGGCCCGCGCCAACAGTGCCGGTGCCGGCGCCAGCGCCCGTGAGATCCTCGGAGAGCCGCCGCGCGGCATCGAGGTCGAGCAGGTTGTTGTAGGAGAGCTGCTTGCCGTGGTGCTGGCGCACCATCGAGAGCAGGTGCGTACGCGCCCCGGCCAGCGAGTAGTAGGCGGCGCGCTGATGGGGGTTCTCGCCGTAGGAGAGGTCGACGACCTTCTCGTAGGCGCGCACGTGCAGCGGCGGGAAATCGTCGGCGTCCTGCTCGGCAAACCAGCGCGCGATCGCCGTGTCGTAGCGGGCCGTCGCTGCAAACGCCTCAGCGGCCAGGCTCGCGCGCGTCTCGAGCGACAGCCGTCGATCGGAGTTGCGCAGCTCCTCGAGCACAGCGTCGTAGCTCTCCGGGCGGACGACGACCGCGGCGTAGCCGTGGTTTTTCGCCGCGGCGCGGATCATCGTCGGGCCGCCGATGTCGATGTTCTCGATGATCTCCGCTTCGCTGGCGTCGGCGCGCGCGACGGTGCGCTCAAAGGGGTAGAGGTTGACGCAGACGAGCTCGACGAACTCGACATCCTGCTCGGCCGCCTCGCGCAGGTGCTCGGGGTTCTCGCGCACCGCGAGAAGCCCCGCGTAGAGCTTCGGGTGCAGCGTCTTGACGCGGCCGTCCATGATCTCCGGGAAGCCGGTGAAGTCGTCGATTGGGCGAACCTCGATGCCCGCGCCGCGCAGCTCCTGTGCCGTGCCGCCGGTCGAGATGATCTCCACGCCGAGCTCCGCGAGGCCACGGGCGAAGTCGACGATCCCGCGCTTGTCGGAGACCGACAGCAGCGCCCGGCGAACCTGCACAGCACCCGGGGCGACAGCGCCGGCGCCGTCAATGTCTACTGCGCTGTTCGAGTTGGCCGCGATGCCCCGAGGATATCGAGCGCGGCCGCGGCCAGCGCTACGAGGCCGCCAGCGCGAGCTTTGGGAACCGTCCGCCGGTCGAGCGGAGCACGCCGCGCTCGATCAGCTGATCGACGTGGGCCAGCGTCTCCGTGCTCGACAGGTGCGCGTAGGCGCCGTAAAGCTCGAGCGCGTCGTAGCCGTTCTGGGCGATCAGCTTCGAGCGGCCACCGCGGAGGATCTCGACCGCGCGCGTGCGCCCGACCGCCGGGCGGGCGCTGAGCACGATCTCAACAATGGCTCGATCGAGATCTGCGATCTCGATCTGCACCGACCCGGGCATCGAGCGCGACGGCCTCGGCCTCAGCGCCTGAACGCCCCGCGGAGACGCCGCCCGTCGCCGCGCGCCGGCGCGCTCGAGCGCCGCCGGAGCGGCCGACGGCCGCGACGACGGCGCGCAGACATCGCAACACGCGACACCCGGCATTACCGCGGTCGACTGCCGGGCGCCGAAGTCGCCGAAGTGGCGCTGGATCGACTCGCGCCGGCAGGCCGCGCCCTCGACGAAGCCCCAGATCGCGCGGTACTGGGCCCAGCGCGCGCGCTGCGCCTCGCCCGCTGCGGACCGCTGGATGAAGTGGACGTGGAGGCCCTTGTCGCGCCCGGCCGCGAACAGCAGGCAGCGCGCTGGGCGGCCGTCGCGACCGGCCCGCCCGGCCTCCTGGTAGTAGGCCTCGAGCGACTCCGGCACCGCCGCGTGGCAGACCGTGCGCACGTCGGGCTTGTCGATCCCCATGCCGAAGGCGTTGGTCGCGACGACGACCGCCACCTCGTCGGCCATGAAGCGCCGCTGCGCCTCCGCGCGCGCCTCGCGCTCGAGCCCGGCGTGGTAGGCGACGACGCCGACGCCGAGCGCGCGGTGGAGCGAGCGGGCTAGCGCCTCGGTGCGCGCGCGCGTGCCGGCGTAGACGATCGCCGGGCGCGCCGCCGGGTCCGCCAGCAGCGCGGCGATCCGCCCTTCGCGGTCGGCGTCGCCCTGCGTCGGAACGACGATGTAGGAGAGGTTCGGGCGATCGAAGCCGGTCGTCACGCGGACCGGGTCGCGCAGGCCGAGGCGGACGATCACATCGCCAGCGACGCGCGGCGTGGCGGTCGCCGTGCAGGCGAAGATCTGGCGCGCGCCGAGCGCCCGCGCCGCCGCCGGCAGCTCGAAGTAGTCGGGGCGGAAGTCGTGGCCCCACTGCGACACGCAGTGCGCCTCGTCGACGACGAACATGCCGACCTCGACGCCCTCGAGCGCCGCCACAAAACCCTGCGTCGCGAAGCGCTCGGGTGCGACATACAGAAACCGCACATCCCCCCCACGAACGCGAGCCAGCGCCTCGCGATTGGCCGCCAGATCGCGCTGGCTGTTGATCAGCACGGCCTGCCCGCGCGCCACGCGGTCGAGCCCTGCGACCTGGTCTGACATCAGCGAGACGAGCGGCGAGACGACGATCGTCAGCCCCTCGCGCATCAGTGCCGGGAGCTGGTAGCAGAGCGACTTGCCGGCGCCGGTCGGCATCACGACGAGCACGTCACGGCCGGCCAGCGCGGCGCGCACGACCTCCTCCTGGCCGGGGCGGAAGGCCTCGTGGCCGAAGTGCTCGCGCAGCGCGGTGTGCAGCTCGCTCATCGCCGGGGAGGCTAACGGCGCCCCCGGTTGGCACTCGACGCTCAGTCGGCGACCGCGGCGGGGATGCGGCCGCCCGCTGCCAGCGGCAGCTCGAGCGCGTACTTGCCGCTCGCGTCCTCGCTCCCGGCGAGCGGGTAGTCGCCGCTGAAGCAGGCGTCGCAGTGGCGCTCGCGCGGCGCACCGATCGCCTCATAGACGCCGTCGAGTGAGAGGTAGGCGAGCGAATCGGCGCCGAGCCGCGCGGCGATCTCCGGCACGGTCCGCGCGTGGGCGATCATCTCCTCGCGCGTGGACATGTCGATGCCGTAGTGGCAGGGGTGCTTGATCGGCGGCGCCGAGATCCGCAGGTGGACCTCGGCGGCGCCCGCGTCACGCAGCATCCGCACGATCTGAGCGGTCGTGTTGCCGCGCACGATCGAGTCGTCGACGACGACCAGGCGCTTGCCCGAGACGACCTCGGGCAGCGGGTTGAACTTGATCCGCAGCCCGTGCTTGCGGAGCTCCTGGCCGGGCTGGATGAAGGTCCGCTGGATGTAGCGGTTCTTGACGAAGCCGTCGTCCTGAGGCAGGCCGCTGGCGCGCGCGAAGCCGCGGGCCGCCGCGTTGCCGGAGTCGGGCACAGGGATCACGAGGTCGGCCGCGACCGGTGACTCGCGGGCGAGAATCTCGCCCATCCGCCCGCGCACGACCTGCAGCGCGGTGCCCTCAAAGCGCGAGTCCGGCCGCGCAAAGTAGATGTACTCGAAGACGCAGAAGGCCTCGCGCTCGGGCTCGATGACCTGGATCGAGGTGAGCCCGTCCTCGCCGAGCGAAACGACCTCGCCCGGGCGGACGTCGCGGAGATGCTCGGCGCCGATGATGTCAAGCGCGCAGGTCTCGCTGGCGAAGCAGTAGCGCGCCGGAGTGTGCTCGTCGAGCGGCGCGAGCATGCCGATCGCGAGCGGGCGCAGCCCGAGCGGGTCGCGCATCGCGAGCACGCGGTCCTTGCTCATCAGCACCGTCGAGAAGGCGCCCTGCAGCTGGGGCATCACGGTCGCGACGGCGTCCTCGATCCGCTCGGCCGGGTCGGTCGCGATCAGCGCGGCGATGATCTCCGAGTCCGATGTCGAGGCGAAGCTGACGCCCCGGGCGCGGAGCGCCGCGTGCAGCTCGACGGCGTTGATCAGGTTGCCGTTGTGGGCGAGCGCGAGCTCGCGGCGGTTGCCGCCGCTGCCGGCCGCACGCTGCACCGGCTGCGAGTTCTCCCAGGCGTTCGAGCCGGTCGTCGAGTAGCGCACGTGCCCGATCGCGAGCTCGCCACCGAGCGAGATGATGTCGTTGGCGGTCAGCGCCTGGTTGACGAGCCCGAGGTCGCGGCGGGTCATGATGTGCCGGCCACGGTCGGCCGCCGCAATCCCCGCCGACTCCTGGCCGCGGTGCTGCAGCGCCGAGAGGCCGAAGAAAGCCAGGTTCGACACCTCGTGCCCGGGGGCATAGACCCCGAACACGCCACACTCATCGCGCGGTCCTTCGCGCGCATCAAGGCTGATGGACGATGGAAGCATCTGAGGGGTCCGCGACCGGTAGCGGTCTTACCGTCGCGGACAGCTAACAGCCTACCAGCGCGGTCCGCGATCATTATCGGCGGTGACCAGCGGTCCGACGACGATCTTCACGACGATGACGGCGCTCGCCGAGGCGACCGGCGCGATCAACCTCGGCCAGGGCTTTCCCGACTTCGACGGCCCGCCGGCGCTGCTCGACGCCGCGGCCGCTGCGCTTCGGGGCGGCCAAAACCAGTACGCGCCGCTCGCCGGCGTCGGCGCGCTGCTCGAGGCGATCGCTGCCCACCAGGAGCGCCGCTACGGCCTGCGCTTCGATCCCTCGAGCGAGATCCAGGTGACCTTTGGTGCGACCGAGGCGCTCGCGGCGGCGCTACTGGCGCTGGTAGAGCGCGGCGACGAAGTCGCGATGCTCGACCCGAGCTATGACTCCTACGGCGCCGGCGTCGCACTGGCCGGAGGGCGCGCGGTGCCGATCGTGCTCGAGCCGCCCGAGTGGCGGCTCGAGGCGGCCGCGCTGGACGCTGCGATCACGCCGCGCACCCGGCTCATCATCGTCAACTCGCCGCACAACCCGACCGGCCGTGTGCTCGACCGCGCAGAGCTCGAGCTGCTCGCCGCGGCCTGCCGCAAGCACGACCTGATCGCGCTGACCGACGAGGTCTACGAGCACCTCATCTACGAGGGCGAGCACATCCCGTTGGCGACGCTGCCAGGGATGGCGGAACGCACGATCACCGTCTCTGGGATCGGCAAGACGCACTCCGTGACCGGCTGGAAGATCGGCTGGGCTTGCGGGCCGGCCGAGTTGATCACGCGTGTGCGAGCGGTCAAGCAGTACCTCAGCTTCGCCGGCGGGACGCCGCTCCAGCACGCGAGCGCCGCCGCGCTCCGCTTTCCCGACAGCGTCGCCGGCGAGCTCGCGAGCGCACTGCGCGACAAGCGCGACCGTCTCGCGGCGGGCCTGCGTAGCGCCGGCTTCGAAGTCTTCGCCTCAGCCGGTACCTACTTCCTCAACGCCGATGTGAGCCCGCTCGGCGAGGAGGACGCCGCCGCGCTGTGCGCCCGCCTGCCGCACGAGGCGGGCGTCGCCGCGATTCCGACCTCCGCTTTCGCCGCCGACCCGGCCGGCGCGACGCGCTCGCTCGTCCGCTTCGCCTTCTGCAAGCGCGACGCGGTGCTCGCCGAAGCGATCGAGCGGCTGCTCGCGTGGGCGTCCGGTGGAACCTAGTTGGAGCTGAGCGCCTCGCGGCGCCGGAGCCTCAGCTCCCGATCGCGGCTCTCGAAAGCGGTTCATGGGCCGCAGGGGCCGGACCGCCGCGGCGGGCACTGCGACGGGTCAGGCAAACAGGCCGGCGAGCGAGCCGTTGGCTTGGCGCAAACGCTCGACTGGGATGTCGATGCTGGTCTCCCCGGCGCCGATCGCAAGGCGCGTGCCGCCGACGGTGCCGATGATCTGGTGCGGTGTGTGCGGGTCGAGTTGGCGTAGTGCTGAGGGGGCGCCGGAGACGATGAAGCAGCCTGGCGTCTCACCGAAGAGGACGGCTTCGCTCCACTCTTCGAGCTCGATCTCGGCACCCACGGCGCCGGCGAGGCAGCACTCGGCGAGCGCCGTGGCGAGGCCGCCTTCGGCGATGTCGTGCGCGCTGTGGAGCGTGCCGGCGCGGACCGCGTCGCGGATCGTGCGCTGGGTCGCGGTCACGGCCGCGATGTCGATCTCGGGGAGTGCGCTCGGGAGCGCCTGGCCGCGGAGCTTTGCTAGCTCGGAGGCCGCGATCGCCGGCGCGAACGGGCCGACGAGCGCGATCGCGTCCCCTTCGCCGGCGAAGCCGAGCCGGCCCGCGCGCGCCGGATCGCTGAGCGCGCCGACGATGCCGACGACCGGCGTCGGGTAGATCGGGCCGTCGGGGCCTTCGTTGTAGAGCGAGACGTTGCCGCCGACGACCGGGATCTCGAGCGCGCGGCAGGCGTCGCCCAGCGCGCGGATCGACTCGGTCAGCTGCCAGGCGATGTGCGGCTTCTCGGGATTGCCGAAGTTGAGGCAGTTGGTCAGCCCGAGCGGCTCGGCGCCGACGCAGGCGAGGTTCGAGACGCACTCGAGCACCGTCTCGATCGTTCCGCGATAGGGGTCGGCGGCGACGCGGCGTCCGTTGGCGTCGATCGCCACCGCGATGGCGCTGCCCTGCGGCAGTTCGAGCACCGCCGCGTCGGCCTGGCCGGGCCGGCGGACCGTCCGCGACTGCACGACGGGGTCGTACTGCTCAAACAGCGGCATTCGATCGGCGATGTTGGGCGAGGCGAGCAGTGCGAGCAGCACATCCGCGGGATCATCGGCGTGCAGCGTCCGCTCCGGCGGCGGATAGATCTGGTGCGCGGGAAGCTCCGGTGAGAGCTCATAGAGCGGGCAGGCGTCGACGAGGACGGACAGCGGGACGTCGCCGACTGTCTCCTCGGCGTCGAAGATGCGGCAGCGGCCGCTGTCGGTGACTTCGCCAATGACCGCGGCGCCGACCTCCCAGTGGAGGCAGACTGCGAGGAATTGATCGAGCCGGGACGGCTCGATCACCGCGAGCATCCTTTCCTGGGACTCCGAGGCCATGATCTCGAACGGCTCCATGTCCTCTTCGCGCAGCGGGACGCGCGAGACGTCGAGGTCGATGCCGACGCCGCCCTTGCTCGCCATCTCGACCGCCGCCGAGGTCAGGCCGGCGGCGCCGAGGTCCTGGAGCGCGACGAGCAGGTCGCGCTCGAGCAGCTCGAGCGAGCACTCCATCAGCTTCTTCTCGGCGAACGGATCACCGATCTGGACGCTCGGCCGCTTGGCCGCGTCGCCTTCGCCGAGCTCGGCCGAGGCGAGCACCGAGGCGCCGCCGATCCCGTCGCGGCCGGTCGCCGCGCCGAAAAGGACGAGCAGGTTGCCGGCGCCCGCCGCCGCCGAGCGGATCAGCGCCTCGTGGCGGACGAGCCCGAGGCACATCGCGTTGATCAGGCAGTTCTGCTCATAAGGGCCTTCGAAGTAGACCTCGCCGCCAACCGTCGGCACGCCGATCGAGTTGCCGTAGTGGCCGATGCCGCCGACGGCGCGGTCGAGCAGGTAGCGCGTGCGCTCGCTCTCCGGCTCGCCGAAGCGCAGCGAGTCGAGCACGGCGATCGGCCGCGCCCCGACGGCGAAGATGTCGCGCAGGATTCCGCCGACGCCGGTCGCCGCTCCCTGAAAGGGCTCGACCGCGCTCGGGTGGTTGTGGGACTCGACCTTGAAGGCCAGCGCCCAGCCGTCGCCGACGTCGACCGCGCCGGCGTTCTCCCCCGGCCCCATCACGAGGTAGCGCCCCTCGCTCGGGAGCGTTCGCAGCAAGAGCTTCGAATGCTTGTAGGAGCAGTGCTCGGACCACAGCAGCGAGAACATCGCCAGCTCGACTGTGCCCGGCTCGCGCTCGAGGCGATCGACGATCAACTCGTACTCGGAGCGCGTCAGCCCCAACTCGAGCGCTCGCTGCAGTCCGTAGGCGCCCACGACGCTCACCGACCGCCCCCAACAAGACTCGAAACCGAATCGCGCAGCGACGCGAATAGGCCAAGACCGTCGGCCGAGCCGCGCAGCCGATCGACCGCGTGCTCGGGGTGGGGCATCAGGCCGAAGACGTTGCCCTGCTCGTTGATCACACCGGCGATGTCGCGCAGCGCGCCGTTGGGGTTCTCGCCGGCGCCGTAGCGCAGGACGACCTGCCCCGCCGCCTCCAGGCGATCGAGCTCGGCGGGCGGCGCGTAGTAGCGCCCGGTCGTGTGCTTGACCGGGATCGACAGCGACGCGCCCGTCGGCAGGGCGCGGGTGAACGCGGTCTCGGGATTGACGACGTCCAGTGAAACCTGGCGGAAGACGAAGCGCAGGCTCGAGTTCGTCAGCAGCGCGCCCGGCAGGAGCCCCGCCTCGCAGCAGACCTGGAAGCCGTTGCAGATCCCCATCACGTAGCCGCCGGCGGCGGCGAAGTCGATGACCTCCGTCATGATCGGGGCGAAGCGCGCGATCGCCCCGGCGCGCAGGTAGTCGCCGTAGGAGAAGCCGCCCGGGATCACGACCGCGTCGACGCCCTGGAGGTCGTGGTCGGCGTGCCAGAGCGCGACGGTGTCGGCGACGCGGGCGCAGGCGAGCTGCGCGTCGACGTCGTCACAGCTGCCGGGGAAGACGACGACGCCGAATTTCACGACGCGCCGTCGAGGAGCACTTCGTAGTCCTCGATGAGCGGGTTTGCGAGCAGGCGCTCGCACATCTGCGCAAGCGCGGCGGGGTCGGCGACCTCGAGCTCGATCAGACGGCCGATCCGCACATGGCTCACGCCGGCGAAGCCGAGCGCCCCCAGAGCGCGCTCGACGGCGGCACCTTGGGGGTCGAGGATGCCCTCTTTGGGGCGTACGAGTACGCGCGCCTTCAC
>PKYB01000019.1 GCA_003133565.1 Solirubrobacterales bacterium | reverse complement strand
CCGAGCACTACACCTACTTCAATGACCGCGCGATCAACCTCGCCGACGGGGCGACGCTCGACGGCGGCACGCTCGCCGGCGTCGTGCTGCGCCGCGGATCGCTGCTCGATGTGCCGTTACTATTGCGCCTCGCGGTCACGCGTTCCGCACACGCCCAAGGTCGCCAGATCGCGGGGTTCAGCGATAGCGAAAACGTCACCGTAACGAGCGTCGATGGGCGTCCATTGCCGCTGCAGATCGACGGCGACTTCATCGGCGAGGTGACGGAGGCCCATTTCACGGTCCGTCCCGCCGCGCTGACGGTCGTGGCTTAGCGGCGCGCACTCATGGAGTGGCTCAGCCGCCGCCCGGCGTGACGCGGAAGGCGTCGAAAACGGCGTCGATGTTGCGGAGCTTCGCGATCGTCGTTTTCAGCGTCTGCGTATCGGCGCACTCGACGACGAAGCGGTTTCTGATCATCGGCGGGTTGGCGGTGCATTGCGCCTCGACGATGTTCATGCCGGCCTCGGAAAACGTTCGTGAGAGATCCTCGAGTAGGCGGTGGCGATCCCAGCCGTCGATCTGCACCTCGACCTTGAACCCGGTCGTCAGCTCGCCCTCCCAGGAGACCGGCGTGAAGCGATCCGGGGCGCGGCTCAGCGCTCGCGCGTTCGGGCAGTCCTCGCGGTGGATCGTGATGCCGCGACCGAGCGAGATATAACCGACGATGTCATCCCCCGGCGCGGGCCGGCAGCACTTGGCGAGGCGCAGCATGACGTCACTGACGCCGTCGACGCGGATCCCGAACTCGCTCGATGAGTTGGTCGGCCGGCGGCGAGCACGGCGCGTCGAGATGATCGTGCTCGCGGTCGGATCCTCCTCGGCCGCCTCACCCTGCTTGAGGCGCTGGAGGATCTTTGCGACGACCGGCTTGGGTGTGATCTTCGCGGCACCGAGCGCGACGTAGAAATCCTCGGCCTTGCGGAATCCCATCTCGCGGATCACGTCGGCGAGCAACGCCGAGCCGCTGATCCGCTGCGCCGGTAGGCCTTGCTTTCGCAGCGCCTCTTNNAGGGACCGCGCTCGCGCTTGGACGTGAGGACCTCGACGATGTCGCCCGAGCGCAGCTCGTAGTGCAGCGGCACAATCTTGCCGTTGACCTTTGCGCCGACGCAACGGTGCCCGACGTCGGTGTGGACCTCGTAGGCGAAGTCGAGCGGCGTCGCGCCGGCGGCGAGCGACTTCACCTCTCCCTTCGGCGTGAAGACGTAGACCTCATCCTCGAAAAGGTCGACACGGAGCGTCTCCATGAACTCCTTGGGATCGCTGGTCTCGCTCTGCCAGTCGACCATCGAGCGCAGCCACTTCATCTTCTCGGCGTCCTGGGACCAGTCGAGCTTGCTGCCGGCCTCCGCCGAGCGCTTGTACATCCAGTGCGCGGCGACGCCGAACTCCGCCATGTTGTGCATCTCGCGGGTACGGATCTGGATCTCGAGCGGTCGTCCCTCGGGTCCGATCACCGTCGTATGCAGCGACTGGTACATGTTGNNGCATCGCGATGAAGTCCTTGAAGCGTCCCGGCAGCGGCTTCCACAGCGAGTGGATCGCGCCGACGGCGCCGTAGCAGTCCTTGACGCTCGAGACGACGACGCGCATCGCCGTGAGGTCATAGATCTCGTTGAACTCGCGGCCCTTGCGCGTCATCTTCGAGTAGATCGAGAAGAAGTGCTTGGCGCGGCCCGAGATCAGAGCGCTGACGCCGAGCGTGGCGAGCTCGCCCTGCAGGTACTCACCGGCGGTTGCGACATAGCGCTCGCGCTCCTGGCGCTGCTGTGCAACAAGGCCCTTGATCTCCTCGTACTTGCGCGGATGTAGCGAGGCGAACGCGAGGTCTTCGAGCTCCCACTTGATCGCGTGAATGCCGAGACGGTGGGCGATCGGCGCGTAGATCTCGAGCGTCTCGCGCGCCTTATCGAGCTGCTTCTGCTTGGGCAGCGCGCCGATCGTGCGCATGTTGTGCAGGCGATCGGCGAGCTTGATCAGGATCACCCGCACGTCGCTGGCCATCGCCACGATCATCTTGCGGTAGTTCTCGGCCTGCGCCTCGTCGCGCGAGGAGAAGGTGATCTCGGTCAGCTTGGTGACGCCGTCGACAAGGCTCGCGACCTCCTCGCCAAAGCGCTCAGAGACCTCGGCCAGTGAGGCGGAGGTGTCCTCGACGGTGTCGTGGAGCAGCGCGGCGCACAGCGTCTCGGTGTCGAGCAGCATGCCGGCGCAGATCCGCGCCACGCCGACGGGGTGCACGATGAACTCCTCCCCAGAGCGCCGCCGCTGGTCGGCGTGGTGCTCGCAGGCGAACACGAACGCCTCTGTGACGCGGGCGTGATCGATCTCGACGAGCGCGTCCTCGGCGTGCTCTTCGACGATCGCGAACAGGTCACCGAGGAGCCGCGCCTCGCTTTCGTTGAGGCGCTCATCGAACGGTATCCCTACCGCTGGCGGCTCACCAGCAGGCGCCACGGCACGCGGCGGCGGGGCCTCGCGCGTCGTCGTGCCCGCGCGGCGGCGGCCCCGGCTTTCCACGGGGTCTATGCCACCTGCTCCTTGCTTGGTTCGAGGTATCGCAAGCCGTCCTGTAGTCGCTGTTG
>PKYB01000071.1 GCA_003133565.1 Solirubrobacterales bacterium | reverse complement strand
CTGATAAGGAAGAGGTCCCTGGTTCGAGTCCAGGATCGCCCACTCGCCCGCGGTGCTGTTCCTTGAGCCGCTCGTCGTTGGTGTTGGCGGCCAGCGCGTAGAGCCGATCAAGGGAGCGTGTGATCGCTTTGCGCTCTTTCGGAGAACACCGCGTTAGAAGGGGCGCGAGTGCGTCATTGGCGTCGGTCGCGCGGCGCTTCTTGCCCTCCTTCCGAGCGCGGTCCCTCACGCGGGCGAGTGTTTTCCTGCCGTCGGCCGGGTCGGGCGTGGTCAGCACCCAGCCGCGTCTGACGAGGCTCTGGATGCAGACCGAGACGCGGCTTTGGGCGATTCCGGTGCGCGCGACGATCTCGCTGATCGAGCTTTGCCCGTGGGTTTGCAGGTCGCCGAGCACGAGGGATTCGCTCAGCGACGTGCCTCGCTGGTCGGCATCTTGGGCGCGCCGCGAGGCGTCGATGAGGGTCCGCCCGACTTGATAGAGCTCGTGCGCACGCACTCCTAGAGCATATCCATCGTGCGTAGATACATAGCGGCGATGATGTATCACGGCAGATCTATCTCTAGTGATCATACTGCGTTTGCCGGCTCCGGCGTTTGACCACGATGCCTCCAGGGTCCTCGCGAGGACCCTTTCCTTTGATGATCGGCCTCGTTGGAGTACAGTCCCGCCGCGGGGCGCCATTTCGAGGGAGGAGCACGGATGTCCGCGCGTTTGATCCGGTTGTCAGCGCCCGTCACGGGCGTACTTTTCGTTGGCTTGGCCGTCGTCTCGTTCTTTGCCAGCGGCAACTCGCCAGACTCCAAGGCGAGTGGCGCGCGAGTGATCGCTTGGTTCGTGGCGCACCGCAGCAGCGAGCGGGCCACCGACCTCGTCACCATCTTCGCAATGCTGTTCTTGGTGTTCTTTGCCGGCTCACTGCTCGGTTATCTGCGCCGCGCGCCTGCCGCGGAGACCGCAGCCAGCGTGATGCTCGCCGGCGCGGTGCTGATGGCGGCGGGTTTGACGGTCGTTATCGGGATCGACTGGTCGATCACAGATGTCCCGAGCCGCCTTTCGCCATCCGCAGCGCAAGCACTCAATGTGCTCGACAACGACGTGTTCTTCACTGTTGCGATCGGTGCCGCTGTTTTTGCGATCGCCTCCGGCGTAGCGATTCTGCGCGGCGCGCCGCTGCCGAAGTGGCTTGGCTGGGTCGCGATCGTTATCGGGATCGTGTGCGCCTCGCCAGCGTTCTTTCCCGCGTTTCTCGTACTGCTCGTATGGGTTCTCATCGTCAGCGTCCTGATCTACCTGCGCAGCGCCGCCGTGACGCCCACACCAGTTCCAACGGTGACCGCGTAATAACTTCTTGCTAGCGTCGCTCGGCGCTAGTTGGCCGCAGAGCGCTCAGCGCCGTCAGGCTTGCGGGAGGCCTGATCTGGCGTGTGCGTACCGTGGGCTCCGACGGTGACCGATGGCGCGCCCCCGGGGGGCTGGCGCAAGGGGCGAGCCGCCGGTGCGCTGGATGTGACTATCGTCCCACGCGTGCGGCGCACAAACTGGGCCGGCAATTACACATATCGCGCTCGTGGCCTGCACAGCCCGTCCACGCTCGAGCAGGTGCAGGAGATCGCCGCGTCTGCACCGCGGCTCCGAGCGCTCGGCTCGGGTCACTCGTTCACTGACATTGCTGACTCGGCTGAGCAGCTCACGGTCAGCGGCCTCCCTGCGGAGGTGGTGGTGGATCACGCGGCACACACGGTGTCGGTGGCAGCTGGTCTGACGTACGGGCAGTTGGCGCTGGCACTTACCTCCGAGGGCGTGGCTTTGGCGAACCTTGCCTCGCTGCCGCACATCTCGGTCGCTGGTGCCGTGACCACCGCGAGCCATGGATCGGGCGACGCCAACGGCAATCTCGCGACCGCGGTAGCGGCCATCGAGATTGTCACCTCCGCGGGCGACGTCCTGACGGCATCACGGGCCGACCCCGATTTCAACGGCTTGGTCGTCGGCCTTGGAGCGTTGGGCGTGGTGACGCGGCTCACCCTTGACGTCGAGCCAGCCTACGAAATTCGCCAGCGCGTCTTCGAGGTTCTTCCCTGGGAGGCAGTGTTCGAGCACCTCGATGCCATCACCTCGAGCGGCTATAGCGTCAGCCTGTTGACCAACTGGGGCGAGGCTGTGGACCGGGTGTGGGTCAAGGAACGCGTAACAGCAGCGCCCGAGCGGGTCCGCGCCGACCTGTTCGGAGCCGTGGCAGCGACTAGGGACCAGCACGTCATCGCCGGTCTTGACCCGGTGAATTGCACGCCGCAGCTTGGAGTTCCGGGCCTTTGGTCGGAGCGCCTTCCGCATTTCCGCTTGGGCTTCACCCCTAGCGCCGGCGACGAGATTCAGTCCGAGTACCTCGTGCCGCGGCAGCACGCGGTAGCGGCGCTCCAGGCGGTCCGCTCACTGGCCGACACGATGCGACCGCTGTTGCAGGTCTCTGAGATCCGGACCGTCGCGGCGGACGGGCTTTGGATGAGCCCTCAATACGGTCAAGCAACGATCGCGATCCACTTCACCTGGCAGCGGTCGCAGGCGGCGGTCCAGCGCGCGGTGCGCGAGGTCGAGACTGCCCTCGCCCCTTTTGAGGCGCGGCCCCACTGGGGCAAGCTGTTCCTCGCCGACGGCACCGCGATCTCAAGTCATTACGAGCGCTTCGCCGACTTCGCCGACTTGGTCGCGCGAATCGATCCGCGCGGCGCATTTCGCAACGACTGGCTCGAAACCCACCTCTTCGGCCGCTCCTAACCTCGACTAGGACCGGCGCCGTGCATCGCGGCGGGCGGACGCACATCCAGCTCGACAGTCCCATGGCAAGATCGCCACGAGCGCTAGTCTGCGCTGGTACACGACCTCAGGAGTCAGCATGGAATATCGGCAGCTGGGCCATTCGGGTTTGCGCGTCTCAGAACTCACCCTGGGGACGATGGGGTTTGGCGGCAGCGGAAAGTTCCGTGATGTGGGGGAGATCGACGTCGACGGCGCACGCCGTCAGATCGACCTGGCACTGGCGGCTGGAGTGAATTTGATCGACACCGCCGACGTCTACTCTTCGGGCGCGGCCGAGGAGACCGTCGGAGCGGCGCTCAGTGGTCGCCGCGACCAAGTGCTGCTGGCGACGAAGGCGCGGTTTGAGATGGGTCCCGGTCCCAATGACGCCGGACTCTCGCGCCACCACCTCATCGAGGCCTGCGAGGCGAGCTTGCGCCGCCTGCAGACGGACCATATCGACCTCTACCAAGTTCACGAATGGGACGGGCAGACGCGCCTGGAGGAGACGCTGGGGGCACTCGACCATCTGCTCCAGAGCGGGAAGGCCCGCTACGTCGGCTGCTCGAATTTCGCCGGCTGGCAGGTGATGAAGGCGCTCGGGATCGCGGAGCGGACAGGGTTCCCGAGATTTGTCAGCCAGCAGGTATACCTCTCTCTGCAGGAGCGCTCGGCCGAGTACGAGATCGTGCCATCAGCGATCGACCAGGGTCTCGGACTGCTCCTCTGGAGTCCGCTTGCCGGCGGGCTCCTCGCGGGGAAGTTTCGCCGCGGCCAGCCACCACCGCCGGGTTCACGCCAAGCCAGCGATTGGAGCGAGCCGCCCGTCTACGACGAGGACAGGCTCTACGACACGATCGAGGTGCTGGTGGAGATCGGTGAGCATCACGGCGTGTCGGCGGCGCAGGTTGCAATCGCATGGCTGCTCACGCGCCCAGGCGTCACAAGCGTGATCGTCGCCGCGCGCACCGAGGAGCAGCTCGCCGACAACCTGGCCGCCACAGCTCTGGAACTTACGGTCGAGGAGCATGGGCGCCTCGAAGCGGTCAGCCGCCCGCCGTTGATCTATCCGTTCTGGCATCAGGCTGCGTCCGCGAACGACCGCCTGAGCGACGCCGACCTCTCGTTGATCAGTCCGCACCTGCAGCCCGACGGCTAGAACACGCAGTCACCTAGGTCGAGCTCGAACCAGAAGGTGCTGCCGTGACCCGGCTTGCTGTCGGCACCGATCGTCCCGCCCATCAGTTCGACTAGGTCGCGCGCGATCGCCAGTCCCAGGCCCGCACCGCCGTAGCGACGTGTCAACGAGGCGTCAGCCTGCGTGAACGGATCGAATATGTGCTCGAGAGCAAGCGCCCCGATCCCGATCCCGGTGTCGGCTACCTCAGCGCGGAGCCGGGTGTTTCCGGCCGCCAGCGGTGCCGCAACGACGCGAACGGCGATTTCTCCCTCGGCGGTGAACTTGACTGCGTTGGCTACCAAGTTTGACAGGACCTGGCGTATCCGACGGGCGTCACCGAGGGCGCGGAGCGGCAGAGCCTCGGCGATTTGGAGCTCAAAGGACAAGCCCTTCGCCCTCGCCTCTGCTTTTGCGCCAGCACAAGCCTGCTCGAGCGTCTCATGTAGTGCGAATTCGCCGACATCCAGCGTCAGCTGCCCCGATTCGATCTTCGAGACATCAAGCACGTTGTTGATGATCACCATCATGTCCTCGCCAGAGCGGGCTATGTGCTCGGCGTATTCGCGTTGCTCGTCGTTGAGCTCGGTGTCGAGGAGCAACTCGTTCATGCCGATTACGCCGTTCATCGGTGTGCGGATTTCGTGGCTCATGTTCTCCAGGAACTGGGACTTCATCTCCGACGCGGCAACCGCATCAGCATGAGCCGCAGCGAGGAGGGCCTGCGCCTGCTTGGCTTGAGTGATGTCGCGGCCGACTGACGCGACGCCGATTACACCTCGCGTAGCGTCAACGATCAGCGACCGCGTGACCGACACGACAACCGTCCGTCCGTCCTTGGTGACGCGCACCGTCTCCAGAGATCGCACGGGCTCGTCCTTGAGCAAGCGCTCCCAGTTGAGGTGATCTGTGGCGCGCTCGCCCGGCGGGATGATGAGGTCGAGCGGCTGCCCGATCGCTTCCTGCGCCGTGTAGCCGTAGAGCTTCTCGGCGCCCCGATTCCAGGTTACAAACACGCCGTCGAGCGAACACGTGGTGATCGCATCGTCGGAGGTGTCGAGGACACTCGCTAGGTTCCGGCGCTCGATTTCTGCCTGGCGGCGATCGGTGATGTCCTGCACCGTGCCCAGTATCCGCGACGGGGCGCCGCCGGCCTCGGCAATGATCTCGCCGTGCGACTCGATGACGCGAAAGGTCCCGTCCGCTCGCGTCACGCGGTACTCGTGCGCAAAGCGTTCGCGCGATGTCTGTGCGGCCTCCAGCACGGCCACCAGGCCGGGCCGGTCATCGGGATGGATGAGCTCGAGTGTTTGATCCCAGGAGGGCGCGGCGGTGGGCTCGATTCCAACGATGTGGCGGGCCTGAGCCGACCAGTCCATTCTGCCGCTGGCGAGGTCCCACTCCCAGTGGCCGAACCCCCCCACGGACTGCGCATCGAGCATTGGTCGGCGGTTGCTGCGACCGGGTTCCGAGAGCCCGCCCTGTTTCTCGATGTCGCGGATGATCCAGAGATAGCGTCCGGGAGCCAGCTGGTCGGTCGCCGTGAACTCGATCGCCGCGCGCGAGCCGTCCTTGCGCTCCAGCTCGTAGCCGGCGTGATCGCCCCCATTGCGAAGCAGCGCTGGCCACTGCTCAGAGAAGACCCCCCGCGCGTCAGTGGCGATGAACTCGTCGAGCTGCCGGCCGACCAGTTGCGCGGATTTCAGTCCGAGGAGTCGGCAGGCAGCCGGGTTGGCGTCGATTAAGCGGCGATCGTCATCGAGGACGGCCATGGCGTCGCGCGCTGCTTGAAACACCGCGCCCGGTCGGAGCGGGGTGACAGGTCGCGACAGCCGCCGCTCGTGCGCGACAAGGACGCCAACTGCCGCATGCGGCTGTGGCATGGACTGTTCGCTTTGGCTCGGCACCGGAGCTAGGCCTGGCTCGTGTCGCCGCTGCGCGTCGCCGGCTCTAGCGCGCAAACCGTCCCCTGGTGGGGCGTTTGCTTGGGACAAACTGCGTCTGTGCGCATTTCAGCTCCGCGTTTCAGTTTCGCTCCGCCGCTGTGGCGAAGCCGAGTGCACGAACGACACACCGGGAACCGGGTGCGCAGGCTAGACATCGGCACGACCCTGTCCATGGTTTAGCCACTGTTGACAGGGATTTCACGGCCAGTCGCCGCGCGGACAGGGACAGGCCCTCAGATTGCCGCGGCGCTACGCAGTAGCCTCGTCGCGCGACAGCCGCCGCTCGCGCTCGGCGATCGTCGCTGCTTGTTCTTCGCCCGGACTCAACTCGCGCGGTGGACCGCCAGCAAGTGCACCGTTGGGTGCGTCGGCACCGTCGTCGGCCGCCGCCGCGCGTGGACGCTGCGGGCGTGCGAGGGCGTCGAGGGCTGGTTTCATGAGGTCGATCGGAATCGGGAAGACGACGGTCGAGTTCTGTGTCGCGCCGATCTCGCTGAGCGTCTGCAGGTAGCGCAGCTGGATCGTGACCGGGTTCTCGCTGATGACATCAGCCGCCTGCGAGAGCTTCTCCGCGGCCTGGAACTCGCCCTCGGCGTTGATGATCTTCGCGCGGCGCTCACGCTCGGCTTCGGCCTGCCGCGCGATCGCATGCTGCATGCGATCGGGGATCTCGACATCCTTGATCTCGACCGCGGTCACTTTGATGCCCCAGGGTTCGGTGTGGGTGTCAATCACGTGCTGCAACTCCTCGTTGAGGCGCTCGCGCTCCCCGAGCAGGGTGTCCAGGTCGGCGCCGCCGAGCACCGATCGCAAGGTCGTTTGGGCGATCTGAAGGGTCGCGTCCCCGTAGCTTTGGACCTCGACCACGGCCCTGTTGGGCTCGACGACCCGGTAGTAGGCGACTGCGGTGACGCGTACGGGCACGTTGTCGCGCGTGATGACCTCCTGCGGCGGCACCGTGAGCGTGATCGTGCGCAGGCTGATTCGGACCATGCGGTCGATCCCCGGCACGAGCGTCACGAGACCCGGGCCGCGCTGCTCCATCAGCCGCCCGAGGCGAAAGACCACCGCACGCTCGTACTCCCGCAAAACCCGCACCGACGCGGCCGCTGCCGTTCCGGCGAGCACGAGCAGCACGACAATGGCGAGGGCGATTGCCGCAATCACGCCAAGCGCTCCCACTCCTCGGCGCCGCGGACCGCCAGGGTGAGTCCGCTGAGTCGCTCGACGACGACGACGTCTCCCTCTTGAAGCTCTTCGTCGTCCACGTCCGGCCAAGCTCGGCGGGCGCGCCAAAGCGTGCCCTCGAGCAGCACCCGTCCGCCGCGCTCACCCCAGCTCCGCACAACACCAAGCTGGCCGACGAGGCCCTCAGCGCCCGTTCGGACCCGCCGTCGGCGCGCCGCCGTGCCCTTGCGCAGAACCAGGGCGAGTGCTGAGACCGAGCAGAGGGCCAGCACGAACGACACCGCGAGGACGGCGGCGAGACCTCCGCCAACGCCGCTCACCACGAGCACCGAGCCCGCGACGAGCGCGAGCACGCCTGGTACGCCGAGCGCTCCCAGCGTTGGCACGTGGGCCTCCACCACGACCAGTGCCGCGCCTGACAGCAACAGCAGAATCCCGAGCGACGTCACAACGCTAGAAGATGCTACGCCGCTCGAGGCGCGGGGGCGCCGCCGATAGCTGGAGGGCTGCAGAACCGCGCGCGGATCGACTCGGAAAGTCGTGGGACACCCTCCGACCAGGGCGTGAAAGGCCGGCCTTTAGACCAGGTGTTGCAACAGCGTTGCGGCTATCTCTTCGGCGAGCTCGAGGTGCTCAGGCTTCATGAGGACGCAGCGGAGCGTCGTCACGCGCTCTTCGTCAGCCTCGATCCAGGGGTGGCGGCGACGAAGCCAGCTCGAGTCGCAGCGCAGCTTGGCCACGTGCCAGCCCGCCTCGGCGAGCGAATCGAATGCGAGATTGCAGCGAGCCGTGATCTCGGACGCTCGCGTCAGGCGCGGGAACGGGCAGACGACGTCGAGCTCGGGTTCGACGACCAGCGCCACCTGGTCGGAGCGCGCGAGGGCGCTGGCGAGCGCCAGCGCGGCGGAGCGGGCGCTGGCGAGCCGGGCGCCGAGGCCCGCTCGCGTGAGCGGCAGGGCCTGCAGGGTTGCCCAGAGCGCTCCGGCGGCCGCTCCGGCGCGGCTGCACTCGAGGCTGATCTCGCCGAGGTGGAGCTCGTCCGAGGTGAAGTAGGTGTAGGGCGAGTCGTGCGCATAAAGCCGGCCCACATGCGGGTCGCTGAACAGCACGCAGCCACAGCCGTAGGGCTGCAGGCCGTGCTTGTGCGGGTCGACGACAAGCGAGTCAGCTCGCGGCAACGCGCTGAACGGAGCGGAGACGACGCTCGGCGTGCCGCCGTCGGCCAGCAGTGCGAAGAAGCCACCGTAGGCGGCGTCCACATGCAACCGCACCGAAAATCGCGCGCAGAGATCTGCGATCTGCTCGACGGGGTCAAGCGCGCCCAGGGCGGTGGTGCCGAGCGTGCAGACAACGGTGCCGACGCCACCCGCGCTCAGGCGCTGCGCCAGCGCGTCGAGCTCGATCCGACCGCCCTCGTCCTGGGGTAGGTGCTCGTGGCGGGCGCCAATGACCTGGCACATACGCTCGTGCGTGTAATGGGCGTTGGCCCCGTAGAGGATGACCGCGTCGGGGTTGAGCTCTCGCGCCACCCAGAGCGCCTCGAGGTTGGCGATGGTGCCCGAGGAGGTCAGGTGGCCGAGCGACTGCTCGAAGCCGCACATGTGCGCGATCTCGGAGACCGCCTCGCGCTCCATCGCCGCGGTCGCGGGACCTCCATCGAGCGCGTGGTTGTTTGGGTTGAGCAGCATCGTCATTGCGTAGGCGGCCCAGGCGACCGGGTGCGGCGGTTTCAGCATCTGGCCGATGTAGTGGGGGTCGCCGTAGGGGTAGTTGTTGGCGAGGCGCTCGGCGAGCGTCTCGAGGGCGGCCAGATCGCGGCGGCCCAGCGTGACTCGGTCGCTTTGCAGCGACCCAAGCGGCCCGAGCTCGCGGGCGCGCTCCAGCAGTCGCTCGGCAGTCTCCTGCGGTAGGGCCACCTCGCCAGAGCTGCCGGTCGCGTCCGACGGACTCTGCTCGAACGACCGGTTCGACGGCAGCTCGCTCATCACCCCGTGATGCTAGTAGCGCTGCTCGCAGGCGAGCCGGTCACCACAAGTCGGTGACAGCTTCGCCCTCGGTGCCGGCGTGCGCAAGCCCAGCACCCTCGCCCGCGGCGGCGGGCCGCAGGTCCTCCATCCGGTTGAGCCTCGCGAGACTCGGAAACAGGCGTGTCCACGACAGCGCGATGACGATCGTCGCAACGCCGCCACAGACAACCGCAGGCACGGCACCAAGCAGTGCAGCCGCTGTGCCCGACTCAAAGGCTCCCAGCTGGTTCGAGGCCCCGATAAACACGCCTTCGACTGCACCGACCCGTCCGCGGACCCAATCGGGCGTGGCGAGCGAGACCGTTGTCGAACGCACGTTCACACTGACCATGTCGAAGGCTCCGCTGAGGATGAGGGCGACGACCGAGAGCGCAAACGCGCGCGAGAGCCCGAAAACGATCATGCTCGCCCCGAACCCGCTGACGCAAGCGAGGAGGAGAGGGCCGGCACGGGCCGGCAGCGGTCGCCGCACAAAGACAACGCCCGCGGCCACTGCCCCGACAGCCGGAGCACTGCGCAGAATTCCGAGTCCGGCCGGGCCGGTGTGGAGCACTGTCTGGGCAAAGACGGGCAGAAGCGCGACGGCCCCGCCAAAGAGCACGGCAAAGAGGTCGAGCGTGATTGCGCCAAGCAAGATCGGGGCGCCGCCGATGAAATGGATGCCCGCGAGGAGTGCACGCAGATGCGGGGGGTCGCCCACGACGGCATCGGGGGCCGGGTGCACGCGCATCAACGCCACGCCCGCCAAGGCGATCAGGAACAGGCCGAGGGCGGTGCCGTAGGCGACCTGCGGGTGGATCGCAAACAGCGCGCCGCCAATCGCCGGGCCCACGACCATCGCCGTCTGATTGATCACTGAGCGGATCGCCATGGCGCTTGCCACGAGCCCGGGGGCGACGAGCATTGCCGGCAGTGCGCGACTGACCGGGAAGGACAGCGCGCTCGCCACGCCGTTTGTGGTGGCAAGCACAAGAAACGGCCACAGCGCGTGCGCACCAGCGGCGCTCACGAAAATCAGCGCGACCGCGATGCAGGCCAGCAACGCGATCGACAATCCCAGCACGAGGCGTCGCGACACGCGGTCGGCAAGCTGGCCGGCGGGAATCGCCAAGAGGAATACCGGTGCGAATTCGAGCAGCCCGATGAGGCCGAGATCGAACGCATGGTGGTGGACGTCGTACACCTGCCAGCCGATCGCGACAGCGATCATCTGGCTCGCGCCGTTCATCGCCAACACGACGGCGGCAAACAGCGCAAAGTCGCGCTCGCGTAGAGCCGCCGGGAGTCGGCGATGCGGACTCGGCGCGGCGGGCATCGCTGGATTCTCCCAGCACTCTCGCGCCGGCCGCTGTGCTTGGCGATCAGCGCGGCCGGACCCGACGTCCGGCAGGCGGCCGGAAACCGCCAGTCCGCAAACCTCCAGCTAGCTCAGGCGAAGATCTCGCCGCGCAGCTGGTTTGCCGCTTCGACGGCGTCGCTGCGCGAATGCACGCCAAGCTTGCGAAGAATCCGCTTGACGTGGCTGTTGACAGTCTCCGGCGAGAGGAACAGATCGTCGGCCATTTCCCTGGTCGTCGTTCCAGCGCAGATCAGGTCGAGGATCTCCCATTCGCGGTCGGTCAACGTGCTCTTGACCGGGCGCATGCCGTTGCCGTCCTCGGGAGTGCGGCGAAGACGGTCGACTAGGTGGCGCGTCATCTCGCGCGAGATGACGGATTCGCCGGCGGCGACGCGCGTGAGCCCACGCGCGATGGCTGGCAAACCAGCGCTCTTCTCGAGAAAACCGCTCGCGCCGGCGCGTACCGCGCTCATTTCGAGCTCGAGTTCACGCGCGGCCGACAGTAGTACGACACGGACCTCGGGAGCGCTGCTGGCGATTCGCTCGACGGCAGCCAGGACGTCGACGCCGGGGCCACCCGCCGCGATGACGACGAGCTCCGGGCGATAGTGGCAGGCCAGCTCAACGGCTTCGACGCCGCTAGCGGCCTGGGCGATCACGATGAAGCGGCCGTCGAGGCGCAGTCCGTCGACGACGGCGCGCCGGGCAAACGCGTCCGGATCGACGACGATCAGCCGTATGCGGTCACCTGCGTGCTTGGCATGTTCCTCACCATCGACGTCGTACTGGGCGGTCGGCGTGGTGAGATTGTTCCTGGCTGATTCGGACATCGTGCAAGGAGTTTCGGGTGGCCGAGCGGGGTGGTCAAGCGCATCGGCGCACGTTGGACGCCTGTACTACGGCGCCAAAATTACACCGATTTGCGACGTTTTAGCCGGTATTTGCGGGCCTGGACGCGAATGGACGCCCGGTGACGGGCCCCCATGGCGCCGCAGAGGGGCCTCGCAAACGCCGATTCCCTGGACGTTCGTTCGAAGGGTTAGGAACGCCCCTGCAGGCGGCGACAGCGCCCCAGCGGCTGTTGGTGGGCACCTGGTAGCGCTCTTGCATGGCACTACCCGCTTCATCGCGCGCGCAAAACAAGTCCGGTAGGCTCGATCCGTGGGCATCCAGGTGCAGGAAGAGCGTCCACTCACGGCCCCGGTTGCGCACCCAGGAGGTCGTCGCGGCCGTCCGAGTCGGCGTACGCTCGCAATCGCCGCGACACTGGTGCTCGCGGCTGGCTTCACCTACCTCGCGGTCCGCGGCGTGGATTGGCACCGCGCGTGGGTTGCTGTCGAGCATTGCGAGGCGTGGTGGCTCCTACCTGCGCTCGCCGTGTTCGTTTTGCAGGTGCTGCTGCGAGCGATGCGCTGGCGATCACTTTTCGCCCACGGTCGCCGCCCGGACCGCGGCCCGATCGTCGAGGCGACGCTGATCGGCTACCTCTTCAACAGCATCATGCCCGCCCGCGCCGGCGAAGCGGCGCGGGTCGTCTCGCTGACCAAGAATTCCACGGTTCCGCCGGCTGAGATAGTCGGGACCGCGCTTGTTGAGCGTGTCTACGATCTCGTCGCGGTTCTAATCATCTTCCTTGCCGCGAGCCCCTGGCTCCCCCACGTATCTTGGTTCGGCGCGGCGGAAATCCTCGCCGCAGCCGCGGCGATCGCCCTCGCCGGCACGGTCGCGGTGCTCGCGATCTACGGCGACCGTCCGCTGCAGTGGCTCGCACGCCCGCTGGGGCGCCTCCCGCGACTCTCGCCGGAGAGCATCGAGCGGCATGTCGCCCTGCTCGCCGACGGGCTCTCCGGTCTGCGCCAGCACCGCGTCGCACTGGAAGCAACGATCTGGACCTTGGCGGCCTGGATGGCCTCGTCGCTGTGGGCCTGGCTTGTGCTGCTCGCGTTCTTTCCGCACATCACCTTCGCCGCCGGGATCCTCGTCACGATCGCGACCGGTCTCGCGATGGTGATTCCCGCGCCACCCGCGTCGCTCGGGGTATTCGAGTACGCCTGCGTGCTCGCGCTCAAGGCCTACGGGATCTCACAGACCGGCGCACTCCCCTACGCGGTCGTCCTGCACATCTCGAACTTCGTGCCCCTCGTTGTCGCCGGCGCCGTTGCGCTCCACATCGGTACGCGGCGGGCCGCTCGGCCAGCGCAGGCTGCGACCTATACTTGAGCGGACCCCGCCGCTAGGGAGCGCGCTCGTGCAAGAGATGGTCATTTATGGCGTCAGCTTCGACATGGTCGGCAAACAGCCGATCGTCCTGCTGAAGACGGCTGAGGGCAATAAGTTTCTGCCGATCTGGATCGGTCACCCGGAAGCGGCATCGATCCTGATGAAGCTGCAGGGGGCCCAGACGCCGCGCCCGATGACGCACGACCTGCTCTGCGACATGCTCGGCGAGCTCGAGGTTCGCTGCACACAGGTCGCGGTCACCGAGCTGCGCGAAAACACGTTCTTCGCATCGATCACGCTCGTTGTCGGCGGCCGCGAGCTGGAGATCGACTCCCGCCCGAGCGACGCGATCGCCCTCGCCGTTCGTGCCAACGCCCCGATCTTTGCCGCCGATGAGGTGATTGCCGAATCGGCGATCGAGTTCGAGCACGAAGTTGAGGACACCGACGACGTCGTCGAGAAGTTCAAGGAGTTCCTCGACCAGGTCACACCGGAGGACTTCGCCGCCGGCGACAGCTGAAGGGCCTCGCCTCGCGCCATGCCTCGCCGCACGCGCCGCGCCCCGCGCCCCGCCGCGTCGCGCTGCTTAGGCGGTTCGCGTCGCGCGCGCTTGAGCCACCTCGACGACACGCGCGACCAGCTCATCAAACGCGATGCCTGCGGCGTCGGCCGCTTGAGGCAACAGGCTCGTCTCAGTCAGGCCGGGGATCGGGTTGATCTCGAGAATCTGCGGCTCGTCGTCATCCCCAACCATCATGTCGACGCGGGCGAAGCCGTCGCAGCCGAGGAGCTCGTAGGCGTCGAGCGCAATCTGCTGTACGCGGGCCGTGAGCACATCGTCGAGCTCTGCGGGACACTCGAAGAGTGTCCGGCCGATGTCATACCGCGAGGCAAAGTCGTAGAAGTCCTGGCCTTGGGGGATCGCCTCGACGATGGGGAGCACCTCGGCGCCGCCGCCCACACGCCCGAGCACTGAAACCGCCAGGTCGCGCCCGGGTACGTAGCGTTCGAGCACCACGTTGCGGCCGTATGAGAACGCCGCGACGAGGGCGGCCGGCACGTCATCGGGCGTACGAGCGAACTTGATTCCGAGCGCCGAGCCCTGAGAGGCGGGCTTGACGACGAGCGGAAAATCGAGCCGCAGCTCGATCGCGTCGAGCGTGTCGGCGGCGCCGAGCTCACGAAATGCGCTGTCGCTGAACGCGACCCAATCCGGCGTCGGCAGTCCCGCGTCGCGCAACGCGTGCTTGGTAAGGATCTTGTCCGAGCAGCGCGCGCAGGCCGAAACACCCGAGCCCGTGTAGGGAAGCTGCAGCACTTCGAGCAGCTGTTGCACGGACCCGTCCTCCCCGCCCGGACCGTGCAGCGCGATGAACGCGAGCTCGCAAGCAGCGTCTCGCAGGCGCCGCAGCAGGTCGCTGCCGACGTCGATGCCGATCACCTCGTGACCAAGCCGCTCGAGTGCGTCCTCGACCCGAGCGCCCGATGCCAGCGACACCTGTCGCTCATACGAGCGGCCGCCCTTGAGAACCGCGACGCGCGTCATCCTCCGCGCGAGCGCCGCCCACCGCGCGAGGTCCGGTGCGGCAGTGAGAGCACTTCCGCCATCGACGGCTCGACCGGCGCGGGCACTCGCGGCGGTGCACCTTTGCGGTTACCGGTGAGCGTGCTGTAGAGCGCGACCTGCTCGCCGACGATCTTCCCAATCCGGCGCACGCCCTCGCGGATCTGCGCCTCGTCCGAGCAGGAGAAGTTGAGGCGCATGGCATTGTGCCCGCGGCCGTCGTCAAACGCGGCCTCGCCCGGCACGAAAGCGACGTTCTCCTGGAGCGCGCGCGCCAGCAGATCGGTCGTATCGATGTAGTCGGGCAGCGTCACCCACAGGAAGAGCCCACCTTGGGGGTGCGTCCAGCTCGCCTCGGGCGGCAGATATTCGGCCAGGGCGTCGAGCATCGCGTCGCGCCGCTGGCGGTAGCAATCGCACATCAGATCGATGTACTCGCGCCACCCGCCGGCGGCGAAATAGGCCGCCACGAAGTACTGCGTCAGCGACGACGAGCACAGGTCGGCGGACTGCTTGCCGAGGTTCAGCTTCGCCAGCACCGGGCGCGGTGCGACGACCCAGCCGATGCGTATCCCCGGCGAGAGGATCTTCGACATCGTTCCGGCATAGATCACAAAGTCGCCGCCGTCGCGCGACCCGGTGGGCGTCTCCAGCGAGCGCAGCGTCGCCAGTCCATCGCCGTCGTAGCGCAGCAAGCCGTATGGGTTGTCTTCGAGCACGAGCAGCTCGCGCTCGCGCGCGAGATCGACCAGCCGCCGGCGCCGCGGCAGCGACATCGTCACCCCGGCCGGGTTGTGAAACGTCGGGATCGTGTAGATGAACTTTGGCCGGCGCCCGTCAGCGGCGAGCTGGTCGAGCCTCTGTTCGAGCATCTCGACCACCATCCCGTCGGCGTCCATCTCGATCTGCACAAGCTCGGCTTGATAGGAGCAGAACGCCGGTATTGCGCCCGGATACGTCGGCGCCTCGGCGATCACGATGTCGCCGGGATCGATCAGCGCCTTGCAGACCAGGTCGATCGCCTGCTGTCCGCCCGTCGTTACGATCAGCTCATCGGGCGCCACCACCATGCCCTCGGCGGCCATCACCCCGGTGATGGCCTCTTTGACCGCCTGGAGTCCTTCGGTCGGCCCGTACTGAAGGGCTTGCGGGGCCGACTCGTCGGCGATCTGCCCCATCAGCGAGCGGAAGAGCTCGGGGTCGAACATCGACGTGTCAGGCAGGCCGCCGGCCAGCGAGATCACCTCCGGTCGCTCGGTGATCGCCATCAGGTCACGCATCACCGACGAGCGCATCCGGCCGGTGCGCGCAGCGAACAGCCCGCTGTAGCGCTCGAGCTCATGCGCGGAGGACCGCGCCCGGCGCGGCCGTTTGTCGTCGTCGATGCTCATCGCGCCCTCTCCGTCGCGTCGTGCCGCGACTCCGTAGGAGCCTTCACTATCGTCACCCAACCCTCACGGTAGCGCACGATGACTGTCATCTCCCAGCCCTGCCAGCCCGCCACCACGGCCGCGCCGACCGTCGCGCCGAGGACCGCGCCCGACACCGCGCACGACCGCGGCGCTCGGCGCGCCGCCACCCCGAGGCCCCGGCCCTGAGCGCGACGAGAAAGGTCGTCCTCGCGGTGATCGACGGGGCGACGCCGGCGATGCTCGAGCGCGCCGTCGAGGCCGGCCGGGCGCCAACGCTCGCGACGCTGATCGAGCGCGGCCGCTACATCCCCGACGCGGTATCGGTCTTTCCTTCGGTCACGCCGGTCTGTGCGGCGGCGATCGCGACCGGCTACGCCCAGGACCGCCACCACATCCCGTCGATGAACTGGTTTGACCGCAGCGAGGATCGCTACGTCGAGTACGGATCGAGCTTCCGCGCCTCGCTGCGCTTTGGCCTCGCGCGCCAGCTCACCGACACGATCTACAACATGAACGACGCGCACCTCGCGTCCGACATCCGCACCGTGTTCGAGGCGCTCGACGACGCCGCGCTTCGCACCGCCGGCACCACCTACCTGATGTACCGCGGCCGCCACCGCCACGAGCCGGCGCGCGACTCCCTGCTCACGCGCATCGCCGCCGCCTCGCTGGTCCGCCGCCCGGTGATGGGCCCGCGCGAGCTCTTCTACGCCGACATCTTCGCGAGTCGCGACACCGGCTGCCACGGCAGTCTCGGGCTGCCCGGCGTCCGCGACCGCCACGCCGGCTGCGTCGGCTCCTACCTCGTCGAGTACGACCTCTTCGACTTCCTGCTGCTGTCGCTTCCCGACAACGACAACCACTCGCATCGCTACGGACCGGAGGGCCAACTCAATTCGATCGCCGAAGCCGATCGCCAGCTCGCCCGGCTCCTCACCGCGGGCGGCGGCAAGGAGCGCTTCCTCAAGGAGCACGCCGTGATCGTCGTCGCCGACCACGCGCACACGCTGATCGAAAACACGATTTCGCTGGTCTCCGAGTTCACCGGCTTCTTCGACATCCGTCGCCCGACCGACCTGCGCGAGCCGGGCCAAGCCGAGGTCGCGCTCTGTCCGGCGGCGCGCGCGGCGATGGTCTATGTGTTCGACGAGCGCCTGCGCGACCGCGCGATCGACCGCGCGCGGACGATCGCAGGCGTCGAGCACGTGATCTGGCGCGACGGCGCGGAGGCCGTGGTTGCGGGCAACGGGGGCGAGCTGCGCTTCGCGCCGGGGAGTCGCGTGCGCGACCCGCGCGGGCGCGGCTGGGACGTCCACGGCGATCTTTTGGTGCTCGCGGCGAGGATCGAGGGCGGCGTCGTGCTAAGTGAGCGCTTCCCCGACGCGCTCGGCCGGGCCTGGGATGCGATCGCCTGCCCGACCTCAGGCGAGGTCCTGCTTTCAGCCGCCGAGGGCTTCGAGTTCACCGACTGGGGCGGCGCGAGTCACCTCGGCGGTGGCAGCCACGGGTCGCTCGGCGCCGGGGACTCCCTTGCGCCGCTGATCTGCTGCGGCGTGCAGGGCGAGCTGACGCGCGAGCAGTGGTCGATCAAGGACGTCACACCGCTGATCAAGCGCCACTTCGGCCTCCGGTGAGGCTCCGCGCAGCCGTTCTCGCCTCGCTGGTCCTACTCGCGTCGCCGGCTTCGAGCAGCGCTGCGGTCTCGGCGACCGGCGCGACCACGATCGCGTCGCGTCAGGCGCTCGTCCGCCAGCAGCTGCGCGAGCATCCGAACGCCTATCCCGCCGTCAGCTCGGCGTCGTCGGGCGACTGGCAGGTCGGCTACTACAGCCACGGCACCGAGATCGCCGAAGTGCTCGTCGCCAAGTCCACCGGGGCGGTGCTGGGCGCCTACGCGGGCTTCAAGATCGCCTGGACGATGGCCCGCGGGACGCCGGGCGCCTTCGGCGGCGCCGTCGACGCGCTCTACGTCTGGCTGCCGCTGAGCCTCCTGTTCGTCGCGCCGTTCTTTGATTTTCGCCGTCCGGCGCGAATGATCAACCTGGATCTGATCGTGCTCTGCGCGTTCTCGGTCTCGCTCGCGTTCTTCAACCACGCCGACATCGACCTCTCGGTCCCGTTGGTTTACCCGCCTTTGCTCTACCTGCTGGCCAGGCTGCTCTGGGTCGCCTGGTCGAGCCGTGATCGCCCGGCGGCGCTGGCGCTGAACGTGCCGGTGCGCTGGCTCGCATTCGGCGCGGTGGTGCTCGTGCTGCTTCGGATCGGCGTCAACGTCGCGTCGTCGAACGTGATCGATGTCGGCTATGCCAACGTCGTTGGCGCCCAGAAGGTTGCGAGCGGTCAGCCGCTCTACGGCTCCTTCCCGGCGTCGGTGGCCAACGGCGATACCTACGGGCCGGTCTCCTACGAGGCCTACGTCCCGTTTGTCGAGCTGTTCGGCGACGACGCCCGGTGGAACTCCGTGCCGGCAGCGCACGCCGCGGCGATCTTCTTCGACCTGGCCGCGATCGCGCTGCTCTTCCTGCTCGGCCGCCAGATCCGCGGTCCCTCGCTGGGGATCGTCTTCGCCTACGCCTGGGCGGCGTTCCCGTTCACCGCGTTCGCCCTCGAGAGCAACACCAACGACGCGCTCGTCGCGGCGCTCATCCTTGCTTCGCTCCTCCTCGTCAACTCGCCACCCGGCCGGGGCGTGCTCGCGGCGCTTGCCACGTTGACCAAGTTCGCGCCACTGGCAATGGCGCCGCTTTTACTCACCCACCGCTTACGCGAGCAGCGGCTGCGCGGCCTCGTCCTGTTCGCCCTCGCATTTGTCCTCGCTGCCCTCCTGGCGATGACACCGGTGCTCGCCCACAACACCCTCAGTGCTGTCTATGCGCGCACGATCGGCTATCAGTCGGGCCGCCGCACGCCGTTCTCGCCGTGGGGGCTTTACGGCGGGCTACGAGGCTGGCAGACGGTCGTCCAGATCCTCGCCGTCGGGCTGGCCGTGGCCGTGGCCTTCGTGCCCCGCCGCGGCGACCTCGTTGCTCTTTCGGCCTGCGCCGGCGCCGCGATCATCGGCGTCGAGCTAGGTGCCGGCTACTGGTTCTACCTCTACATCCCGTGGTTCTTCGGCCCTGCGATCGTCGCGCTATTCGGAGGCTATGAGCAGCTGGTCGATGGCGTCGGCGCGCAACGGCTCCGAGCAGGACACCAGCACACCCATCAGCCACGGGTCCCCCTCGGCGGGTAGGAGTCGCGTCGGCATCTGCGTGACGAGCGCTTCAATTGCAAGCTCGCGCTGGAATCCGAGCACGCCGGCGCGCGATCCGGTCATGCCGACATCGGTGATATAGGCGGTGCCGCCGGGCAGGATGCGAGCATCCGCGGTCGGGACGTGCGTGTGCGTGCCGACCACCGCGGTCACGCGGCCATCGAGGTGCCAGCCCATCGCCACCTTCTCGCTGGTCGCCTCAGCGTGCATGTCGACGAGGATGTGATCGGCCTGCCCGCGCAGTTCTGCGAGCAGCGCCCCGATCTCGCTGAACGCCGACCGCCCCGTGCGCATGAAGAGAGACCCCGAGAGGCTGATCACCGCCAGGCGCACACCGCCGCGCTCGACGATCGTGTGGCCTTGACCGGGCTGGCCGCGCAGGTAGTTCGCCGGCCGCAGCACTTCGTGGTGTTCGTCGAGGTAGGGATAGATTTCGCGGTGGCGGTAGCTGTGGTTGCCGAGCGTGATGACGTCGACGCCGGCGCCGAGCAGCTCGTCAGCAAGCTTCGGCGTGATACCAAAACCGCCGGCGACGTTCTCGGCGTTGACCACCACGAACGTCGGCGAGTGCCGCTGGCGCAGGGTCGGCAGCAGCGACAGCAGCGCGTGCCGCCCCGCCGAGCCGACGAGATCACCGCAGAAGAGGATTCTCGCCGCCGCTGGCATCCTCGCGAGACTACCGGCCATACTGCGCTCATGACGGTCGAGGAGTGCGTACGCGCATGACGATCGAGGAGGCCATCCCCGCATGACGATCGAGGAGCGCCTCGAGGGCGAGCATCAAGCGGGTGAGGAGCAGATCGCGCCGCCGCCTGCGCCACCGCCCGCGCCGCTCGTGATCCCCCAGGGCGTCCAGCTGGTGCTGCTGGGGATCGGCCTGCTCGGCCTGTGGGTTGCCGCGCGCGCCGCTCGCGAGGTCGTCCTGATCTTCGTCATCGCCTCGCTGATCGCGCTGATCCTCAACCCGTTTGTCGAGTTCCTGCGCCGTTCCAAGGTGCCGCGCGGCGTCGCCATCCCGCTCACCTACCTCTCGCTGCTGATCGTGCTCGCCGCGATCGGCGCTCTGCTCGCGCAGCCGATCTCCCACCAGATCACCTCCTTCCAGCACAGCCTCCCGGGCCTCGTGCGCGAAGCCAACAACCGCATCGACAGCCTGCAGACCTTCCTGAACAAGCAGGGCGTGCACGTCACGCTCCGCAAGCAGGGCCAGACCGCGCTGCAGAGCCTGCAGGCCAAGATCATCAAGGGCTCGAGCTCGCTGGTGTCGTTCACCACGAGCCTGCTGACGAGCGCGGCGAACGCCGTCATCTCGCTCGTCCTGATCTTTGTGATCTCGGTGTACATGCTCGTCTACGCCGGCCAGATCGGCACTCTCGTCCGCCGCCTGCTTCCGCCCGGCGACGGCACGCCGGACGACGACTACCCGACGCGTGTACAGCGCGCGGTGTCCGGCTACGTGCGGGGCCAGCTGGGCTTCAGCGTGATCATGGGTATAACGACCGGCGTCGCGCTGTGGATCTTCGGCGCCGCCGGCGTGTTTCACGACGGACGCACCTACGCCTTCGCCTTTGGCGCGTTCTTCGGCGTGATGGAGCTCGTGCCATTCGTCGGTCCGATCCTCGGCGCGATCCCGCCGGTCGCCGTCGCGCTCTTCCAAAACCCCCTGAGTGCCGTCTGGGTCGTCATTCTCTTCATCGGCATCCAGCAGCTCGAAGGGCACGTCGTCGCGCCGCAGATCTTTGGCCACGTGCTGCGAATCAACCCGCTGCTGGTGATCCTCGCACTGCTCTTCGGCTACGCCATCTATGGGCTGCTCGGTGCTCTCGTGGCACTTCCTGTGGCGGCCGTGCTGCGCGAGACAATCGTCTACCTGCGCCGCCACGTCGTGCTCGAGCCGTGGCGCGTTCCGCCAAGCTCGTGACGGTCGCACTCGAGGCAGCCGGACTGTCCAAGCGTTTTGCCGGGCGCGTCGCCGTACACAATGTGAGCTTCACCCTAAAAGCGGGCGAGGTGCTCGCGCTCATCGGGCCAAACGGCGCCGGCAAGACGACGCTGCTGTCGATGCTCGCCGGCGGGCTCGCGCCCAGCGCCGGCGAGCTCCACCCCTCCGGCGCCGCGGGGATCGGCTGGGTGCCGCAGCAGACCGCTATCTACTCGAAGCTTTCTATCGCCGAGAACCTCCGGCTGTTTGCGCGGCTCGAGGGCGTCACCGAGCCCGAGACGGCCGTTGACGCGATGCTCGAGCAGACCGGCCTACGCGAGCGTTCCGACGACGCGGTCGGCCGTCTCTCGGGTGGCAATCGCCAACGCGTGAACATCGCCGTTGGCCTGATCGCGAACCCCGCGGTGCTCTTGCTCGACGAGCCAACGGCGTCGCTTGACCCGCGCCAGCGGGCGCGCCTTTGGGAGTTCATCAACCTCCGCGTCGCCGCCGGCACGAGCGTTGCGTTTGCCACCCACGAAATCGGCGAAGCGGAACGCTACGCGTCGCAGCTGTTGCTACTGGCGGACGGCGAGATGCTCTTCCTGGGTTCCCCGGCTGAGCTCTGCACGGCCGCGCAGGAGGGGAACCTCGACCGCGCGTTTCTCGCGCTGCTCGCGGCGCGGGGGCACTGATGGCGCTGCGTACGCTGCTCGGCAAGGACCTGCGGATACTCGCCCGCTCGCCGGTGCTCGTTGTTTTGCTGATCGCCTACCCGGTGGTCATCGCCGTGTTGATCGGACTCGCGCTCTCGAGCTCGCCCGCGCTGCCACGCGTCGCTTTTCTCAACGAGATCGCGCCCAGTCAATCGACGATCACCTTGGGCAACGAGCAGATCCACACCACGCGCTATGAGCGCGAGCTGTTCGCGGCGATCCAGCCCGTGATGGTGAGCACGCGCGCGCAGGCGCTCGCAGATGTGCGCGATGGCAAGACCGTCGCGGCGCTGATCATCCCGCCGGAGCTCCCCGAACAGTTGGCAAACGCTGCCGGCTCGGCCTATGTCGACGTCATATACAACGGCGACGCGATCAACCAGGCGCTCGTCGAGGAGGCGATCGAGTCCAAACTCGCGCAGGCGAACGTGCTCCTCGCGGCTCAGCTCTCGCGCGTTGCCGACGGCTATATCGACCTGCTGCTCACCGGCGGCGATCTGCATTTCCTCGGGAGCTCTTTCGACGTGCTCGGCCTGGTCCACGCGCAGTCGATCCTCGCCGCGGTGCTCTCGCGGCTGCCACCGTCTTCGCCGGTCAGACATGCGCTCGTGCAGGTCGATGCCTTTGCCAAGATCGCCGTCGCGAACCTCGGCGGCTCGAGGCAGGTGATTGGCGCGGTCGCTGCGCCGGTCGTCGCCCGCGAATCGGTGATCAGCGGCCGGCGCACGCCGCTCAGCGAGTACGCGGTGGCCGTCGCGGTCAGCGTCTCGCTGATGTTTATCGCGATCCTGCTCGCTTCGGGCATGCTGGCGCTCGAGCGAGAGGAGAACACGCTCGGAAGGCTCCGGCGCGGGCTCGTCTCGACCACTCAGCTGCTGGCCGAAAAGGCCCTGCTCGCGGCCGTTACGGCCGTGGTCGTGTCTTTCGTGATGCTCTGCGGGATCGGCCTGTTTGTGCCGCTGGGCTTCGGCCGCGCCGGGCTTTGGCTGCTGGCGATCTGCGGCGGCGCGCTGGCCTTTGGCACGCTCGGCGTTGCAATGGGCGCGCTGGTCCGCGAGGTGCGCGCGGCGTCTTTGCTTGTGCTGCTCGTCTCGCTGCCACTCGTGTTCCTCGCGCTCGTTCCGAGCGGCTCGGTCTCAGGCGGGCTCTACGACGTGATCCGCGTGATTTCCGCGGTCTTCCCTTTCAAGGCCTCGCTCGAGGCGCTCGACGCGGCCGTCAATCAATCGCAGCCCAGCCTCGCCAGCGCGCTCGCTCACCTCGCCGCGTTGATCGCCGGGTTCGGCGCGCTGGCACGCGTTGCGCTGCGCCCCTGAGGGCTCGCCGTAGGCGCTGCTCGAGGCCCCGCCCTGCGCGCAACGGGGCGAGTAGCATCAGGGCGATGCCCTTCCCCGAAACGCGCCTGCGACGGCTGCGACGCACGGGTGCGCTGCGCGAGCTCGTTCGTGAGACCGAGCTGAGCGCGCGGCGGTTCGTCGCGCCGATGTTCGTCGCCTCGACCGGCGCACCGATCGATTTGATGCCCGGAGTGTCGCGTTTGACGGTCACGCAAGCGGTCGCCGAAGCCGGCGAGCTCACGGCCCTCGGCATACCGGCCGTGATGCTGTTCGGCATTCCCGACGAGAAGGACGCCGAAGGCTCCGGTGCGTGGGATGACGAGGGCGTCGTTCAGCTCGCGACTCAGGCGATCAAGGCCGCGCACCCCGAGCTGCTCGTGATCACCGACGTCTGCCTGTGCGAGTACACGAGCCACGGCCACTGCGGCGTGCTGGCGCCCGACGGCAGCGTCGACAACGATGCTTCGCTCGACCTGCTGGCACGCACCGCCGCGAGCCACGCGCGCGCCGGTGCCGACGTGATCGCGCCGAGCGACATGATGGACGGGCGCGTCGGCGCGATTCGCGCCGAGCTCGACAGCGAGGGCTTCAGCGACCTGCCGATCCTCGCGTATGCCGCGAAGTTTGCCTCCGCGTTCTACGGCCCATTCCGCGAGGCCGCCGACTCGACGCCCGCGTTCGGCGACCGCTGCGGCTACCAATTGGACAGCGCCAACGGCCGTGAGGCTCTACGCGAGGTTGAGCTCGACATCGCCGAGGGCGCCGACATCGTTCTGATCAAACCCGCGCTCGCCTACCTTGACGTGATCGCCGCGGTTCGCAGTGCCACGCGCCTGCCGGTTGCGGCCTACAACGTCAGCGGCGAATATGCGATGGTGAAGGCGGCAGCCGCGATCGGAGCGTTCGATGAGCGGGCCGTCGTGCTCGAGACGCTCACGGCGATTCGCCGCGCCGGTGCCGACATCATCATCACCTACCACGCAAAGGACGCCGCACTGTGGCTCGCACGGTAGACGCGACACCCAAGGTCCGCAGCCGCCGCGAAGGAGCCGCCGTTGCGCTCGACGACCTCGATCGCAAGCTGCTCAACCTGATGCAGGGAAGTTTTCCGCTCGAGCCACGGCCCTACAGCGCTGTTGCCGCCGCCGCGGAGATCACCGAGGAGGAGGCGCTGACGCGTGTGCGGCGGCTCTTGCGCGAGCGGATTATTCGCCAGATCACACCGATCTACGACACGCGCGCGCTCGGCTACGGCTCGATGCTCGTCGCCGCTAAGGTCGATCCCGAGCACCCTTGGGCAGCCGCTCAGATCATCAACTCCCATCCGGGCGTCTCGCACAACTACCTGCGCAATCACGAGTTCAACATGTGGTTCACGCTCGCCGTCGAGCGCGACTCGCGCCTTGGTTTGGACGGCACGCTCGAGGTGCTGAGCGATCTCACCGGTGCCGAGTCGATCCGCCAGTTGCCGACACTGAAGCTGTTCAAGATCCGTATGGACCTGGAGATGGAGGGAGACACCAACGCGCTCGCGTCGGCGGGCGCAGAGCAGGCACCGGCGCCGCTCAGCGCGATCGACTATGACGAGCTGGATGTCGCGGTGATTCGTGCGACGCAAGGCGATATGCCGGCCGTGGCTGAGCCTTATGCCCCGGCCGCGGAGCGACTTGGCCTCGGCGTTCCGGCGCTGCTCGAGCACCTGGCGGGAATGCGTGAGCGTGGCCTGCTGCGCCGTGTCGCGGCGATCCTCTATCACCGCCGCGCCGGCTTCTCGGCCAACGGCATGGGCGTGTGGCAGGTTCCGGCCGAGCGTATCGAGACCCTCGGCCCGCGGATGGCTTCGTTTCGCGGCATCTCGCACTGCTACCAGCGGCCGACCTACGAGGACTGGCCCTACTCGGTCTTCACGATGGCCCACGGCCGCTCCAAGGAGGAATGCGACGCGGTGCTCGACGCGATCGCTGCCGACACCGGCATCGGAGGGCGCGCGAC
Organism: Solirubrobacterales bacterium; assembly: GCA_003133565.1. Taxonomy (GTDB): domain Bacteria; phylum Actinomycetota; class Thermoleophilia; order Solirubrobacterales; family Solirubrobacteraceae; genus Palsa-513. Next base: position 77,140 of record PKYB01000071.1, on the reverse strand, counting down.
GCTCTACTCCTCAACCGAATTCAAGAAGATCCGCCTGCTCTACTTCACCGACGCGTTTCGCGACTGGGAAGCGCAGCACGCCTAGCAGCTGAGGCGATCAGGCGCGGCGGGGCTGATCATCGCTCCAACGCCAACACCCGCCTGGCCGCTCGCCGCCGTCGTGCCAGCGCGTCGACGTCGAATATCGTGGGGACGGTGGGCGCAGCGCTAAACGACTCACGTTCTGCCGCGCTCTTCGCGCGCGCCAGCGCGGTGATCCCCGGCGGCGTCAACTCGCCGGTCCGCGCAATGCGCGCCATCGGTCGCGCCCCGCTCTTCATCGAGCGCGCCGCCGGTGCCGAGATCGTCGATGTCGATGGCAACCGCTACACCGACTACGTCTGCTCGTGGGGTGCGCTGATCGCCGGCCACGCCGAGCCGAGCGTCGTCGAGGCGGTCCGCACGGCGGCCTCGCTCGGGACGAGCTACGGCGCGCCCACGGCAGGCGAGGTCGAGCTGGCCGAGGAGGTCTCACGCCGGATGCCCGCTGCAGAGATGCTTCGGATGACCTCGTCGGGCACCGAGGCTGCTATGGCGGCGGTGCGTATCGCCCGCGCACACACCGGCCGTGACATCGTGATCAAGTTCGCTGGCGCCTATCACGGCCATTCCGACGGTCTGCTCGCGCAGGCCGGATCCGGCCTTGCGACGCAAGGCCTACCGGCGAGCCCGGGAATCCCCGCCGCGACGGCTGCGACGACCATCGTCGTGCCATGGAACGATCGCGACGCCCTGGTTACGGCGACCGAACGCGGGGACATCGCCGCGATAATCGCCGAGCCGTTGCCGGCGAACATGGGACTGATTCCGCCCGCGGACGGCTTCCTTGAGCTGCTGCGCGAGCGCGCCGACGGCGCCCGCGCGCTGCTGATCTTCGACGAGGTAATCAGCGGGTTTCGTGTCGGTCGCGCCGGGGCCGGCGAACGAGCTGGTGTGCGGGCTGACCTGCTCGTCCTCGGCAAAATCCTCGGCGGCGGCCTGCCGGCCGCCGCCGTCGCCGGTCCGCGGCATCTGCTCGAGCTACTCGCCCCCTCCGGCGCGGTCTACCAGGCGGGAACGCTGTCGGGCAACCCGCTCGCCGTCGCCGCCGGGCGCGCGACGCTGGCGCTACTAGATGAGGGTGCCTACGGGCGGCTCGAGCGGACCACGGAGCGACTCGGCGCCGGCTTGCTCAAGGAAGCAGGGGGGCGGCCGGTCAGCGTGGTCTGGCGACCCGGCCTGCTGACGGTGTTCTTTGCCACCGAAGCTCCGCGTGACCTTGGCGAGGTCCAGCAAGCGGACCTCGGGGCCTACGGCGCTTGGTGTCGTGAGTTGCTCGCCCGCGGCGTCTATGCGCCACCGTCGCAGTTCGAGGCCTGGTTCCCCTCACTCGCCCACGACGACGACCACGTCGATCGCACGCTCGCCGCTGCGGCTGGCGCGTTTGCGGCGCTCGAGCCAGGCGGGAACGGGTCGTGACGGTGCTCGAGCGCCTCCGCGACGTCCTGCTCGAAGAGGGCGAGCCGATCGCCGGAGTGCTCCGAAGCGCCGTGCCCACGGATGGGGGACCTGAGCTCGGCAAGCTTGTCGCGAGCGGACCGCGCGCCGCCGCCAACCCGGCCGAGTACGACTTCCTCATCGAAGCAATCTACGAGGGATACCTGCTGCACTACTCGCGCCCGCGTCTGGTCGCGCACGCCGACCCCGATTTCGCGCTACTGGCGGGGGATCGGCTATACGCACTGGGCCTCGAACGCCTCGTGGCGCTCGGCGACCTCGACGCGGTCCGCGAGCTCGCGGACGTCATCGCGCTCTGCGCGCTGCTGACCGGGCGTGGCCAGGGAGCCCACTGCGAGGCGCTTTGGCTCGCCGGCGCACAGGCCGTCGGTTTCGGGTCGAGCGCCGAGCACGAACACGCCAAGGCCTTGCTGCGCGCGGGCGACCCGGCGGCGGGACCGACGCTCGCCGCGTTGACTGAACACAGCCCTTTGGCTTGACGATATTGTTCGGCCCCGCTCAGCTCGGCAGGAGACTCTTTGGCACCAAAGCGCAGGCAGACCAAGTCCAAATACACACTTGACCGGGGTATTCCGGGCGCGTTTGAGGGCGAGACGGTCACTCGTCGGCGCTTTATGACGGGCACCGTGCACGGCGCCGGGATGCTGATGACCGCCGGTTTCACACTCCCGGCGCTCGCCTTCGCGGTTGGTCCGATCTTCAAGAATCAAACGCTCGGTTGGCAGACGGTCGGCTACCCCGAGGACTTTCCCGACAACAACTACATCCCCGCGGTGATCACCACTTCGCCGGGGATCGGCGAGGCCGGCAAGAGCACCGTCTACTTGCGCACGCGCAACCCCGCGGTCGACACCACGCCGGAGAACCAATACAACCGCTGGGTCGCAATCACCTCGCGTTGCAGCCACCTCGGGTGCTCGGTGCTGTGGGTTGACGCGTCCGAACGCTTCATCTGCCCCTGCCACGGGTCCGTCTTTGACCTCGAGGGCGTCCGCGTTGCCGGCCCCGCGCCACGCCCGCTCGACCGGTTCTATACGCGCTTGCAGGACGGTGTCGTCCAGGTCGGACCGCGCTACAGCGTGAACACCGAGCTGCGGATCTTCTCGCCCCGCGATCCTGGTGAACCGCTCGACGGGATCGGGCAATACCTCTACCCGTCGCGTCCAAGCGTCCGCAAGCTCTAGCCGATGCCCAAGCTGCCGACGCCCAAGCTCCCGGTACCGCCGCTTCCGCCGCAGCTGCAGCCACCGCCGCCGCCGCCTGGGACACAGCGCGGCCGCCCGCACACGCCAGTCGAGCAGGCCGCCGAGGCCGGCAAGTCGGTCGTTGACTGGGTCGACGAGCGGACATCGCTCTCTGGCGCCGCACGCTGGCTGATGTTCCGCAAGGTGCCGAAGGGCACCAACTGGTTCTACACGCTCGGCTCGGCGACGATGTTCGCGTTTCTCTCGCAGGCCGTCACCGGCGTATTTCTCGCGATGTACTACCGCCCGGATCCCGCCAGCGGGGCATACGAGTCGATCCGCAACATCACAACCAACGTCTTCCTCGGTCAGTTCGTCCGCTCGATGCACAAGTGGGGCGCGACCGTGATGGTCGTGCTCGTCTTCCTGCACATGGCGCGGACCTTCGTCTTCGGCGCCTACAAGTATCCCCGCGAGCTCAACTGGGTGATCGGCGTCGTGCTGCTGATCCTGACGATGGTGATGTCGTTCACCGGCTACCTGCTGCCCTTCGACGAACGCTCTTACTGGGCGACGATCGTCGGCGTGAACATCAACGGCACGGGTCCGATTATCGGACCGTATCTCTCGGACTTCCTACGCGGTGGCCCCGAGTTCAATGCCAGCACCCTGTCGCGGTTCTATGCCATCCACATGCTGATCGTGCCCGGCGCGATCGCAGCGATGATCGGCGCGCACCTCTATCTCGTCACCAAGCTCGGTACCACCGCGCCGCCGTGGCTCAAGGCCGAACCCGAACCCGAGCTCATCAAGGAAACCGCGTGAACCAGCGCGAAAAGGAGGAGTACCTCCGCGAATACTCGCTCCTGAAGGCGCAGGGCAAGCCGTTCTTCCCCTACGCCGTCGCGAAGGACTCGCTGATGGGCTGTTTGGTGGTCGCTGTAATCATCGCGATGGCGATTCTCTTCGGCGACCAGCTCGGTCCGAAGGTCAACGCGGCGACGACGACCTACGTACCGCGTCCGGACTGGTACTTCTTCTTCCNNTCCTCTTCGAGCTGCTCCGCGTCATCCACCCGCCGAGCTTCGTCGGCGTCTCGACGATTGGCGTTCCGACGCTCGGGATGATCCTGCTCTTCCTGCTGCCCTTTTACGATCGTGGCCCCGAGCGCCGGCCCGAGCGCCGGCCGATCGCGATGTTCACGCTGGTTTTTGTCTTCTTCGCGATGGCCTACCTCACCTACCTCGGGACGAGCGCCGGTTCCCCGGAGGTGCAGACGATCAAGCCCCCCGCCGCCGTGGTCGCCTCGGGTAAGGGGGTGCTGGCCGAGTTCTACGCAGGACGCAACGCCGTCGCCCAGTCAGGTTGCGAGGCATGCCACACGATCGGCGATGACGGCAACCCCGGCCCCGGGCCGAACCTCACCCATATCGGCTCTCGCATCCCGTTGCTTGGGATCGAGCGCACGCTCGTCAACCCGACCGCCCCGATGCCGTCGTTCAAGAACCTTCCGCCGCAGCAGTTCACGGCGATCGCCGAGTTCCTCTCCGATCTGAAGTAGTGGACGAGCGAGGCTCCGGCACGCTTGAGCCGGGCCAGGTGCGAGCGATGTTCGATCGCATCGCCGGCCTCTATGACCTGATGAACACGGTGATGACCGCGGGTTTGCACCACCGCTGGCGGGCCCGCGCCGTGGAACTCGCCGAGGTCGGGCCGGGAAGTCGAGTGCTCGACGTCGCTACCGGCACCGGGGACCTCGCTGCGGCGCTACTCGAGGCCGTGACACCGGGGGGCGAGGTGGTCGCTTGTGATTTTTCCGAGCGCATGCTGGAGCGGGCGCGCCAGAAGGCACCGCAGATCCGCTTCGACTGGGCCGACGCGCTCGCCTTGCCCTACGCAAACGGCGAGTTCGACGCGGCGACGGTGGGCTTCGGCGCGCGCAATTTCAGCGATTTGGAGCGCGGCGTAGCTGAGCTCGTGCGCGTCGTGGCTCCCGGCGGTCGCGTGGTTATCCTCGAGATCACCCAGCCGACGCGCGAGCCACTGGCGAGCTTCTACCGCGGTTGGTTCGATCGCGCGGTACCCGCACTCGGGCGGCTCGCTGGCGACGCCGATGCCTATAGCTATCTTCCGAGCTCGGTCCAGCGGTTCCCGACTCCCCTGGAGCTAGCCGCGCTGATGGAACGCTGCGGACTGCGCGGCATCCGCTACATCCTCACAGCGGGCGGCATCATCGCCCTGCACGTCGGCGAGGTCATCGGCACGCAGCTGCGCTCGGAGGATGTCCCGCCGAGGATGGCTGGCGGCGACTCAGAGGGCTCTGTATGAGCGAGGTCTTCGCCGAGCCGTTCGATGCGGTTCTCGAGCTCGGCGGCGAGCCGTTGCGCGCGGCGATGGCGAGCGTCGAGACGCGACTGCGCCAGATCGCGGCAGTTGAGACCAATGCGCTGGCGACAATTGAAGCTGGCGGCAAGCGCCTGCGTCCGCTGCTCGTGTTCGTCGCCGGTTTGGGCAGCGAGGCGCACGTCGCACTGTGTCGCGCCGCCGCCGCCGTGGAGCTGATCCATTCGGCGACGCTCGTGCACGACGATGTCCTCGACGACGCGCCTCTGCGTCGGGGGCGGGTGACGATCTTCGCGCAGGCCGGCCGACGGGCCGCGACGTCGACCGGCGACCTGCTGTTTTCGAGTGCTTTCGCTGAACTGGCGCTGAACGAGGACCTCGCTCAGCTGACGGCCCTCTCGGCCGCCTCCTCGGCGCTCGCGCGTGGTGAGCTGATGCAGCGCGCGGACGCCTGGCGGGCCGATGTGACGCTCGAGCGCTACCTCGAGCGATGCGAGATGAAAACCGCACGGCTCTTCGCGGCGGCCTGCGAACTCGGTGCTCTCGCAGGCGGCGGGCCGTCGCTCGGGCCCTTCGGACACGCCGTTGGGCTTGCTTTCCAGATCCTCGACGACGTGCTTGACATCACTGGGCCGGCGGAGCGAACCGGCAAGCGGCGCGGCGCGGACTTGCTCGACGGCACGGTCACGCTCCCATTGATCCTCGCGCGCGAGCGCTCGCCGGAGCTCGCCGCGCTCGACCTCCGAACGATCAGCGGTCCCGACGAGGCTGATCGGATCTGTGAGCTGATCGAGGCCACTGGCGCCGCGGAGCAAGCTCGCGAGCACGCGCTCGAGCTCGTCGCAGCGACAAAGCGTGCTTTGCCCGTCAGCTCCGGTACTGATCAACGCCGCGCGCTGGAGTTGCTCGCCGACGGACTTGTGCAGCGCTTCGCCTGAGCGGGTCGCTCAGCTTAGAAGTCGAACGGAACGATCAGATCGCTCTCGAGCGCTTGCGCAAAGTGTGCGATGTCTGCCTCCATGCAGGCTCGCGACACGCGCGAGAGCGTGCCTTGCAGCTTGCGCATCCCACGGTCGAGTTCGCGGTCGAATCGGTCGACGGCGTCCTGGCTGAAGACGCCGGTTCCGACCCACTCGCAGTTTGGGCAGCGCAGCGTCACGCGCCAGTGCGAACGCCCGACAAGATCCCAGTCCAGCGGCTGCACAAACGGACAGTCACAACCACCACAACGCCACAGCGCCGGGTCGCCGGTGCCGTCGCCGTCAGCGTGCGGCCAGGGCGTGCTCAGCGGCTCACCGCTGGGAGCCGCGAGGTCCTGCGGAGCCTGTTCCGGATTGTGTTCGGTGTCGTGAGCCACTCGCTGGCGGTATCGACCGCCAGGGCCAAAGCCTTGAGGCGGAGACGGCTCTGGAGCGCCCGCGCAACGCATCTTCCAGGCCCAGTTGATGCCCCGGTCGGGTCCAGGGCCGGTTGCAGCCACTACCCTGTGAATTGAGATGGCGCGCACAATCCGGCCGGTCAACCACGATGAGCGCCTGAGCGTCGTCGAGCACCTGGACGAGCTCCGGAGCCGCCTGATCATCTGCGTCGGCGTGCTGATCGTCGCTTTCGGGGTCTGCTTCTGGCAGAACCACGCGTTGCTGAACATCCTCGAGCGCCCGGTCAAAAGCGTGCTGAAGTCCCAGGCGAGCAAGGGCGAAGGCCTCGAAGGTCCGGCGGCCCAGGATGCTCGCGGAGTGCTCAACCTTGCCACCACCACCCGCCGGCTGGCCAGCGCCATTGCGAGTCCCGGCAGCGGTCTCAGCGCGAGTGTCCGCCGTCAAGTGCAAGAGCTCATCCCGCAAATCAACCACCAGCTGAGCACGGTCCATATTCCGAGCCCAGACCTCGCCACACTCGGTGTCGGCGAGCCGTTCACAGTCACCGTCACCGTGTGCATGTACTTTGCTCTGCTGCTCGCGCTGCCGGTGCTCCTCTACGAGCTCTACGGTTTTGTGCTGCCGGCGTTCAGCCCGCGCGAGCGCGCCGTCGCGCTACCGGTGATGCTCGCCGTTCCCGGGCTGCTGCTCGGCGGTGTCGCGTTCGGCTACTTCGTCGTCTTACCTGCAGCTACCCACTTCCTGCTGAATTTCAACGCCGGCAAGTTCGACGTCATTGTGCAGGCCAACAGCTACTACCCGTTCGCGGCGCTGATACTGCTGGCGATGGGTTTCATCTTTCAGGTTCCCGTGGCCGTCGTTGCGGCGCAGCGTGCCGAGATCGTTACGACCAAGCAGTTGCGCAAGAACCGCCGTATCGCGATCGCCGTGGCGGCCATCATCGCCGCAGTTCTTCCGGGCGACGCGATAACGATGATTCTCGAGACGATGCCGATCATCGTGCTTTACGAGATCAGCATCCACATCTCTGCCCTCCTGGACCGCCGCGACCGCCGACGCGCGCAGACGCAAGCCTCCGGGATACCCTCCCCGGTGATGGCATCGCCCTCGGCACCACCACCACCCGGCGGCGACGATGCTGTTTGACCTGCGCAGTCGCGGACGGCGACGGGCGATTCAAGCGGTCTATCTGTTTTTGGCAGTGCTGATCGGCGGCGGACTGGTGCTATTTGGGGTCGGCGGCGGCGCCAGCTCAACCGGTGTGCTCAGCGGGCTTGCACAGAACGGCGGCGGCGGCTCTGCCACGGGCCTCAAGATCTATGAGGCGGACGTGACCAAGACCGCGCGCGCCGCAGAAGCTGCGCCACAGAGCGCCGCGGCGTGGGCCGCCTACGCGAGTGCGGCATACAACCTCGCCACCACCGGTAACAACTACGTGGCGGCCACGAGCAGCACCGCTGCGGGCTTTACGAGCTCCGGCGCCAAGGTCCTCGACCTTGTCGCGACGGCCTGGAACCATTACCTATCGCTTGCGCCTGCACATCCGGACCCGCAGCTAGCGGGCGAGGTTGCCAACGCCTTCGGTGGATCGGGCGTCAGCGAGTGGGCGATAGCTGAGAGCGCTCAGGAGATCGTCGCCGAAGACGACGCGTCGAACTATGCGGAGTACGCAGATCTCGCCGAGGATGCCTATTTCGCGCACGAGATCGATCGTGCCAAGCTGGCGGCAGCGAAGGCTCTCAGCCTTGCGCCAAAATCCCAGCTCAAGACGCTCAAGGCTGACTTCGCGGCGATCGCCGCCCAGGCATCAAAGTCGTCGACCGGTGCGAGTGGCACAACCGGTTCAAGCGGCTAAGATTGCCCGCCCGCGGCGCCCTCCGGCGTAGCTCGGGCCGTTAGCTCAATTGGCAGAGCAGGGGCCTCTTAAGCCCAAGGTTGAAGGTTCGATTCCTTCACGGCCCACTGGAAAGGCCCGGTAATCGGGGCCTTTTGTTTGCAGAGCCGCGGACCTCGTCGGCGAGCTACACGGGCTCTGGCGTGGTGGGTGGCGGCGCGCCGTCTGCTCGTGAACCGACGAAATGCTGCTCCAGCTCACCCATCACACGCGGGTCGCGGAGCGTCGTGAGGTCGCCCAGCTCTTCGCCCGCGGCGATGTCGCGCAAGAGACGGCGCATGATCTTGCCGGAGCGTGTCTTCGGTAACTCGTCCGTCCAGATAATGCGCCGCGGTGCGGCTAGCTCATCGAGGCGGCTGCTCACCTCGGCGCGGATTTCCGATTCGAGACGGTCGCTGCCGGGACAGTCGCCCTCAAGGATCACAAACGCGCAGACCGCCTGGCCGGTGTCCTCGTCGAACTGTCCGATCGCAGCCGCCTCGGCGACCTTGGGATGCGCCACAATCGCCGACTCGACCTCCGCCGCTGCGAAGCGGGACCCGGCAACGTTGAGCACGTCGTCGACGCGCCCGCCGATCCAGAAGTAGCCGTCCTCGTCGATGCGTGCGACATCGCCAACGTAATAGATGCGCTCCTCGAATTGGCCAAGATAGCCCCGCTCGTCGAAGCGGCCGAAATAGGTCTGCTTGTAGCGCTCATCCTCGTGGTAGAGCGTGCGAAGCATCGCCGGCCACGGCCGCTTGAGCACGAGGTAGCCCTGCTTGCCGCGGATGGAGTTGCCGTTCTCGTCGACGACGTCGGCGTGGATCGCGGGGAGCGGATGGGAGGCCGAGCCGGGCTTGGCGGCGGTGAGACCGGGGAGTGGCGCGATCAGCAGGCAGCCCGTCTCCGTCTGCCACCAGGTGTCGAGGATCGGACAGCGGCCGCCGCCGATCACCGTGTGGTACCAGAGCCAGGCCTTGGGATTGATCGGCTCGCCAACCGTGGCGAGCAAGCGCAGCGAGCTGAGATCGTGCCCCTCGGGATAGGAGGCACCCCACTTCATCCAGGTGCGGATCGCGGTCGGGGCCGTGTAGAGAATCGTTACGTTGTAGCGCTCGATCAGCTCCCAGAAGATCGCCTTCGATGGGTAGTCCTGCGAGCCCTCGAACATCACGCTCGTCGTCCCGTGGGACATCGGTCCGTAGACGATGTAGCTGTGCCCGGTGATCCAGCCGACGTCGGCCGAACACCAGAAAACGTCGCTGGCGGGCTGGAGATCGAAGACGTTGAGCGAGGTCCAGGCGACGCCCGTGAGATAACCGCCCGTGGAGTGGACGATGACCTTTGGCTTGGCGGTCGAGCCCGACGTGTAGAGGATAAACAGCGGATGCTCGGCGTCGAGCGGCTCGCACGGGCATTCCGGATCGCTCTGCGCGAGTGCTTCGTCCCACCAGACGTCACGACCCTCACGCATCTCGCACGGCACGCCAGCGTGGCGCAGGACGATGATCGTGTCCAGCGATTCGAGGCCCGCGACCGTCTCGTCCACCGGCGCTTTCAGCGCCACGACCGTGCCCTTGTGCCGGGCGCCATCAGCCGTGATCAGTGCCTTGGCAGCGCAGAAGTCGAGGTGGTCGCGGACGGCCGTGGCCGGGAAGCCGTCGAAGATCACGTTGTGCGGGGCCCCGATGCGCGCGCAGGCGAGCATCGCGACGACGACCTCGGGGACCATCGGCAGGTAAATGCCGACGATGTCGCCCTTGCTGATGCCGCGAGCCTTCAGCGCGTTGGCCATTAGCTGGACGTCGCAATGCAGCTGGGCGTAGGTGACGGTGCGCTGTTCGCCCTGCTCGCCGTGCCAGTGGAACGCGACACGGTCACCGAGCCCGGCCTCGACATGGCGGTCGAGACAGTTGTGACAGGCGTTCAGCTGACCGCCGACGAACCATTCATAAAACGGCGCGCGAGACTCGTCGAGCACCGTGTCCCACCTGCGGGACCAGTCGAGCAGCGTGTCCGCCTGCGTTGCCCACCAGCCGCGAAAGTCGCGGTCTGCCTCCTCGTAGATCGCGTTGTCGCTAATCCTTGCGTGGGCTTGAAACTCGTGCGACGGTTCGAACCGCTCAACCTCCATTAGGCGGCTTAGCGTCGCTGCAACATCGTCATCCGTCGCGCCCGTGTTGGACAATCGCTGCCTCCCGTCCGTCGCCGAGGAAACGCTATCGCGCGGCGGCCCGGGGCGTCGGGAGTCCGATACCGCGCCCGGCGGGCGCTCGTCGTCGGGCGACATCTCGACGCTTTGCGTTTTGGTCGGTGATGCTCCGCTGCTCACGCCGGCGCGCCAGTATCAAACGGCACGGCGCTGGCGGCATCCAGCGTGGTCGGGGGGACCCATTTACGAAGGATCTCGACGAGCGTCTCGCGGCGTAGCGGCTTGCTGATGTAGTCATCCATGCCAGCGGCGAGACACTTCTCGCGCGCGCCGTCCATTGCGTGGGCGGTCATCGCGATCACCGGCGTGCGACGACGGCCGTTCTCGCGCCCGCGCAACTCGATCGTCGCAGCGTAGCCGTCCATCTCCGGCATCTGGCAGTCCATCAGCACCATGTCGTAGCGCTCCCGGGCGAGCGCGTCGAGCGCCTGGCGCCCGTCGCCCACCACCTCGACGCGACACCCGCAGCGCTTCAGCGCGCCAACGGCGACGATCTGGTTGACGGGGTTGTCCTCGGCGACGAGCACGAGCGGCGCGGTGGCCCAGACGGAATCGGTGTCGTCGGTGTCGTCGCGGAACGACGGCTGACCGTTTGTGCCAGACGGCGGGCGAAGGGCGAACTCGAACCAGAACGTGCTGCCGCGGGCGTCCGTACCGCCATTTGGCTGCGCGCCGATCGTGCCGTCCATCAGCTCGACGAGCTCGCGGGCGATCGCGAGGCCGAGACCCGTGCCGCCGAAGCTACGGGTGGTCGATGGATCGGCCTGCGTAAACGGCTCGAACAAACGGTCGAGGCTGTCGGGATCGATGCCGATGCCGGTGTCGGCCACCTCGATGCGGGCGATCGGGTCTGCGCGGTGTCGGCGGCGGGAACTCACCCGGACCGCAACCTCGCCGTCCGCGGTGAACTTGACGGCATTGGACACGAGGTTGAGCAAGATCTGGCGGAGCCGGCGACGGTCACCGCAGGCGCGGCCGGGCACGTCGTCGGCGATTTGCAGGTCGAAGCGCAAACCCTTCGCCTCGGCGAGCAACCCGGCGATCGCGCACGCCTCCCTGATCGTCTCATGTAGCTCGAAGTCGCTCGCATCGAGCTCGAGCTGGCCGGCCTCGATCTTCGAGATGTCGAGGATCTCGTCGACGATCGTCATCATGTGCTCGCCCGAGCGGGCGACCTGCTCGGCGTACTCGCGCTGCTCATCGCTCAGGTCGGTGTCGAGCAGAAGCTCGTTCATCCCGATCACGCCATTCATCGGCGTGCGGATCTCATGGCTCATGTTGGCGAGGAACGCGGCCTTGAACTCGGCAGAACGAGTGGCCTCCTCCGCCTGCGCCTTTAGCTGGACACTGCGCAGACGGTCGACCTCGCGCAGGCGGGTTGCTTCGAGCACCAGCCCGCCTTCGAGGCCGAGCTGGCCGGCCAGCTCCAGCCGCTGATGGCTGGGCGTGCGCGGTTTCGTGTCGCCGCAGACGAGAATCCCACGCTCGTGGCCCTCTCCGGCGAGCGGAATCACGAGCCCCGATGCAAGGCCGAGCTCGCGCAGCAGTCGCGCCGTCCCGTCGTCGGGGGCATCGACGTCGGTGGCGGCGAGCGGAGCGGTAAGGTGCGCCGGTAAGGAGAGCGGCGTCGCTGCTCCGTCGGAATTGGGGGCGGTCGGGCCGTTACGGGCCGCTTCGAACAGGCCGCCCTCGCCATCGGGCAGGCACACCACGGCCGCCTCGGCGTGCATCGCGTCGCGCGCGATCATTGCCAGACGACTCGCCATGTGCGCCGTGTCGGGGCTGTCGAGCCCGAGCTTTAGCAGCGCGCGCAGCGCATCGCCGGCAGCCAGGCGCGACTCGCGTTCCTGCGCCTCCTGGGCGCGGTGAATGATTTCGCCGAGCAGCGTTCCGGCGGCGGCGACGACGCGCACGTCGTCGTGTCGGAAGTTGCGCGGCGTGGTCGAATCGAGCAGCAACACGCCGATCGGATTGCGGGCCTGACCGAGCGGAACCGCGATGCCGGCCTGCATTCCGAAGCGCTCGGACCACCATGGGCTAATCCCCGCGTCGTGACCACTCGCGGCTGTGACGGGTCGCTGGGAGGCAAATGCGGCATCGACGATCGCCAGCGGCTCGTTCGCGCCGCGAAATAACGCCCACTCGGCGGGGTCAGTGTGGCCGTCTGCGTAGCTCGACATGCGCGGCAGGAGACGACTCTCGACGCTGAGAAACACGCTCGCCCGAGAAACGCCGAGCTTGCTGGCGAGCTGCTGGCAGACCATCGAAAGGAGCTCACCGGTGGACCCGTTGTGCACCGCGGCGGCCTCGATCAGTGCGAGCAGCAGTTCGGCCTGGGTGCGACCGCGCTCGGCGTCTTGCCAGGTGAGCAGTTGCCCGATGCTCGCCGCGATCCGCATCACCGCGTCCGCGTGCGCAACGGCTGGGGCCGGCTCGATGGTGAGAATCGCAACCGGCCCGCCTACCATCACCGGCTCGCACCACACCGATGTGGCGATCAGCTCACGGGCAAACGCGGGGACCGTACGGTGGAGCTCCGCCGTGCTCGCCACCACCGCGCGGCGCTCGCGCAGGCTCTCCTCGAACGGGGCGATGTCCTCGACGCTCTTGTCCGACCAGCGCCAGGCGAGGTTTGCAAGCTGGAACAGCGGCTCGTCCGCGACTGCCGCAGCGATCGGGGACACCAGCCGCGATGACGAGGTGTGACGCCAGACGAGGACGCGCCGTGCCCCAAGCGCATCGAGTGCCATCGCGCAGAGCTGCTCGATGCCCTCCAGACCGCGACTGTCTGCGGTTTGGGTGGACTCGGATAGCGATCCATCCATACAGACAGTGTCGGCCGCCATAAAGCCGACCGTGAGCCCGGGTCCGCCGCCACGGGTGCCGATCGTCTCGAGTCACTGCCAGTGCAGCTATTCGCTGGTGTGCCAGAACGCCAGTTGGGGCTCGGCAGCGCCGCCCAAATGGCGCTGCTAGTACGTGAAGGCGCGAAATCCCGCAATAAGCCTAAAAGCCCTGCAAAAAGCGCCCTGGTGAGTCCCAGGGTGAAGACTCAATTCCTTCATGGCCGACCGGGACGGCGAACGTGTCGGCGGCGTACAGAGCGGCCCTCGAGGCCCGCGACTACGATCCAACATTGACGGCCTGTGCCCCAGCTATCCGCCCCAGCCATCGTCGCAGTACTGCTCGTACTGTGCGCCGGGATGGCCAGCGCCGCGGTGCTGGCGGGCCAGCCAGTCCCGCTTGACCCGTCCCGGTTTGCCGCCGGATCGTGCATTTCGTTTCCGCCGACTGCGGGCAACGCGGGCAAGACGATCTATCTGGACGCTGGGCACGGCGCCCCGGATCCCGGCGCCATTGGTGTTACCCGCAGTGGGCGCACGATCGAGGAGGCCTGGGAGACACTGCCGGTCGTGCTGGATGCGACCGCGCTGTTACGCGCCGCGGGCTATCAGGTGGTCGTCTCACGAACGAGTGACTCGAGCGTCGTTCGTCTGCGTCCGGGCGACGTCGACGACGGAATCTTTACGCTGAGCGGCCGGCACCGCAATCTCGTGGCGCGCGTTGCCTGCGCCAACCTTGCCAAGGCGAGCATCCTAATTGGCGTGTACTTCAACGCGGCAGTGCCACAGGACACAGGCAGCCTCACGCTCTACGATGCCGCGCGGCCCTTCTGGCCTGCCAGCCGGCGGCTCGCGAAGCTCGTCCAGGGCTCCGTGCTTGCCGCGCTGCGCGCATCGGGCCGGGACATCCGTGACGACGGCGTGCACAGCGACGTCGGCTACGGCGATCTGCTGACCGCTGCCGACCGCGCCTATGGGCATCTCATTCTGCTTGGCCCGGCAAAGGCTGGATACCTTGCTAGGCCGAGCGAAATGCCGGGCGCACTGATCGAGCCGCTTTTCATCACGAACCCGACGGAGGGAACGATCGCCAGTAGTCGCGCCGGTCAGCACGCGATCGCACGCGGACTCGCGACAGCCGTACAGCGCTACTTCGCCAGCGAGCCCGGACGATGAGCGCGATGCGCGAGACAATGGCCGCCCAACCAAAGGCGCTCGAGCGGATCCTCGCCGATCGACGAGCCCTTGACGACGCCGCACGCCGACTCGAGGGCCGGCGCGTGCTCGTTGTCGGAACCGGTACGAGCTGGCACGCCGCAAACCAGGGCGTCTCGATGTTGCGTCGCGCGGGTCTCGAAGCCTGGCCAGTCGCGGCTGTCGACGCCGCGCTCGGCGATCCCTTTCCTACGGCCGACGACGCGCTGATCCTGCTCACTCATCGCGGCACGAAGCACTTCACCTCCGAGGTTCTCGCCCGCGCCCGCGCCCGCGATGTACCGACCGTCGTGATCTCCAGGCAGGGTAATCCCGACGGCGATCTCGACACCGTGCCCAACGAGACCTCGTCGGCGTTCACTGCCAGCCACCTCGGCGCGCTGCTGCGGCTCGCGCAGCTGGCCGAGCGCCTCGGCGCGGAGCTCGGCTCGCTGGCGGATGTTCCTGATGCGGTTGCCGCCGAGCTTGTTAACCCCGCCACGGACGTAGTGCCTCCGCGCCGGCTGCTGCAGTACGCCGGGGTGGGGATCAACGCCTGGACCGCAGCGGAGGGAGCGCTCAAGATCAGTGAAACAGCCCGCGTGGCGAGTGAGGGTCTGGCCTGCGAGACCGTCCTGCACGGGCCCGCAGTCGCGCTCGGCGTCGACGACGCACTCGTCTGTCTTGACGGCGGCGAGGGGTCAGATCGGCTGCTGGAGCTCGCTGACGTGGTCGCCGCCCAGGGTTCCACCGTTCACCGTTTTGCGCGCACGGAGCTGGGCGGGACGCTCTCGATCTTCCCGCTAATCGTGATCGTGCAGAAGATAGCCGCAGAGGCAGCCGAACTTCTCGGCACGAATCCGGATCGCTTTGGGCGCGACCTGCCGGAGCGCGAGGCGGCTTGGAGCCGCGTTGCGCTCTGAGCGCGCGCCGATCCTGAGCCGCCACAGCTGGTGCCGGTCAGCACGTTCGCGCGTCGGCATGCGTGAGAATTCTCGTGAAGATGGCCAGGCCCTCATGGCAGGCGCTGCTGATCGACATCGACGGCGTGCTCCACGTTGGCTCGGAGCCGATCGAGGGGGCGCGTCAGGCGCTGGACGTGCTGCGGGCCCGGAGCGTCCCGTTTCGATTGGTGACCAACACCACGTCGCGGTCACGTCGACTCGTCGTCGAGCGACTCGTGGCCATGGGCTTGGACATTGCTGAGGCAGAAGTGCTGACCCCAGCAGCACTCGCGGTCCGGCATTGTCGCGACCGCGGTTATGCGCGGGTTGCGTTACACGTCGCTCCCGCCCTGCGCGAGGATCTCGCGGGGTTGAACGACGTCCGGTCCGGCGATGTCGAGGCGGTGATCGTCGGCGACCTCGGAGAAGAGTTCACCTACGAGCGGCTGAATACGATCTTCCGCCAGCTACACGACGGGGCCGAGCTGGTGGCGCTCCAGCGCAACCGCGTCTGGCAGCGCGAGGACGGCTTGGTTTTGGACGCCGGCCCGTTCGTTGTCGCCCTCGAGTATGCGATGGGCCGGGAGGCCACCGTCATCGGGAAGCCTTCGCCGGCGTTTTTCGACGCCGCGCTCGCCGAGCTGGGCGTCGAGGCGGCCGACACGGCGATGGTTGGCGACGATGTCGAGGCTGACGTGGGTGGCGCGCTGGACGCGGGCCTCGACGCGGTGCTCGTGCGGACGGGGAAATTCCGTGACGAAGCGGTGCGCGCGAGCGGAATCAGACCGACGATCGTGATTGACACGATCGTCGATCTGGTACCTCTGCTCTGAGTCGGCTTTACGCCGGCGTTTCAGCCACGGCTAACGCGCGGATCGACGTAGACGTCGTCGATTTGAGTGCTACCCGTGAGGGCGGTGAAGCGCACGGCGATCTGTGCGACTCCGCCGGAAAGATCGCTCTCAAGCGACCCGCCGGTCAGCATCGGCGAGGTCGGTTGCCAGCTACCGCTCAGGGCTACGATCCCGACTGGCACCACGACCGTCAGGCCGGTCGGGGTTTTGTAGACGACTTGTACGATCACGCTCGAGAGCAGGCCGCCATTGCGGGCGAAGAAGCGGAACGTCGGGTAGGCGGCGTTGACGCATATCAGCGGTGTTTGTACGCTCGCGCCCGCGGGCAGCGAGAGTGACGACGGGCCCACCGGTGCGCTGGCTGGCGCGGTGTGAGCGCCGCCGCTTAGCGTCCAGCCCGAAAGGCTGCCTTCGAAGTTGCCACCGGGCACCAGCTCGTAGGAGTTTGTATCGCCCCAAGACAGGAAGGGCTCGGTCAGCGCAGCGCTATTGCAGGCGCTGTTAGCGATCACGGCGGCCTGTGCCGACGCGGCGGGCAGGCTGACAATCGCCAGGGTCCCGAAGACCGCGGCGAGTGGCAGGAGTCGACGTAGGAGACGGCCGGCGGGTCTAATTTCCAAAGGTACCGATGGCATTGCAGCCCTTTCTTGGTGTGTTGCCGCCGGGGTCACTCCCGCGACCGAAACCAAATACCGATGCCTCCGGTTTTCTTGTCGATGGCACACGTTTCTCGTCGGCCGCGACCGCGATCATTTGCCGCACTCGGCCCACAAAATCGACGTCTGTACGGCTACGTTTGTCTAGAAGAACTCGCGAGCGCTGGACATGGCCAGGTGTGACTAGACGCCTCTGCCGTGGTGGAGCGAGGTCTCAGCGCGCGGGCCTGGACGCGCTCGCGGACTAGGTGAACGCTGCCGGCTGATCAACGACGCAGGGCTGATCTCCCTGGCGCCACGGACACGTCCTGCGGCCCGAAGAGCGATTCCGACGGGCGTTTCGCCTCGCCGGCCGGTGGACGGTCGACGCGTCCTTGCGCTCGGCTCGCGTTACCTCTGCCTGGACAGCTGGTCGCTCGCGAGCGGCTCGCGGGTCTCAGTCGGGATCCAGCGTCGCAGCGTTTCGATCAGCTGTGCGCGCTGGATCGGTTTGCTGATGTAGTCGTCCATGCCGGCAGCGAGGCACTTCTCGACGGCGCCGTTCATTGCGTGCGCCGTCACGGCAATCACCGGGGTGTGGTGGCCGCCGTTCTCGCGCCGGCGAAGTTCAACGGTCGCCTCGTAGCCGTCCATGACCGGCATCTGGCAATCCATCAAGACGGCGTCGTAGTGGCGTTTGGCGAGCATCTCGAGCGCTTGGCGCCCGTCGACTGCGACCTCGGCCTGACAGCCGCAGCGTTCCAGCGTGCGCACCGCCACGATTTGGTTGACGGGAGTGTCCTCGGCGACCAGCACCTGTGGCGGCGTCGCCCAGACCGGCTGCGCGGCCGCGTCTGCGTCGCTCGGCCGGGGTGGACGGCCGTCCCGGCCGCTGGTGATGACCGACGGCGCCGCCAGCGGCAGTTCGACCCAGAACGTGCTGCCGACACCGGGCTCGCTCTCGGCACCAATCGCGCCGCCCATGATTTCGGTTAGCTCGCTGGCAATGGCGAGACCGAGGCCGGTGCCGCCGTAGTTGCGTGTCGTTGAGGCGTCGGCCTGCGTGAAGGGTTCGAACATGAGGCTCAGGGTATTCGGCTCGATGCCGATGCCGCTGTCGGTGACCTCGACGCGCAGAATGCTTCCGGCTGCCGTTACCGAGTGGCTGGTGGCACGCAGGGCGACCTTGCCCTGGTTGGTGAACTTGACGGCGTTGGAGACGAGGTTGAGCAGGATCTGGCGCAGGCGCCGGCCGTCACCGCGGACCAGTTGAGGCACCGCGTCGGCAATTTGGACGTCGAACTCGACACCCTTGGCTTGCGCTTGCAGGGCGGCGGCGGTGCAGGCGTGCTCGATGGTCTCATGGAGCGGGTAGTCGCTGATTTCGAGCTCGAGCTGGCCGGCTTCGATCTTTGAGATATCGAGGATGTCGTTGATCAGCTCGACCATCAGCTCGCCCGAGCGCGTTACCTGCTGGGCAAGCGAGCGCTGGTCGTCGTCGAGATCGCTGTCGAGGAGTAGCTCCGTCATGCCGAGCACGCCGTTCANNTGCGGATCTCGTGGCTGATGTTGGCCAGAAAAGCCGACTTCATGTTCGACGCCTCGACTGCTCGGTCGCGGGCGATCGCAAGCTCCGCGGCTGCGCGATTGCGCTCGGTTACATCCTGGGCCGAGGAGATGCGGCATTCGCGGCCGTCGATGGTTACGTCGTTGCTGGTCACCTCGACTTCGACGACCGTGCCGTCCTTGTAGCGATGGTGCAGGGACCGCAGGCCACCACCTGGCGAGGTGGCCTCTTCGCGCCCGCGCGCGGGTTCGATCGCGCTCAGATAGGACGCTACGTCCTCTGGCGGCATCAGATCTGTGATCTTCATCGCCAGGAACTCCTCGTGCGAATAGCCGTAGATCGCCTGTGCGGTGTCGTTTACTGCGACGATCTGTAGCGTTTCGAGATCGTGTCCCCACATCGGCTGGGGGTTGCGCTCGAACAGCACACGCTGCATGCGCTCGGTCGACTCCAGCTGCTCGCGGCTTTCGCCGAGCTCTCGTTCGGCTTCAACTTGTGCGGTGACGTCGCTTGCGATCCCCCACGTGCCGACGATCTTCCCCTGCCTGTCGCGCAACGGCAGCTTCGTTGTCCGCGCCCAGGCGTCCGGGCGATCGTGGAACGTTTCCCGCTCGACCTTCGCGGGCATCGGCTCGCCCGTTTCCATAACGTGCTGCTCATCGGCGAGCGCAGCCTCGGCGTGCGGACCGCTGAAGAGGTCGGCGTCAGTGAGCCCGATCAGCGTGTCTTTGGTGTGGCTCTCCGCGCCGGGCGCGCGCGGGAAGCTGGCGCTGAGCGCCACAAACCGGCCCTGCCGATCCTTGAAGAAAATCCGATCTTCGCTGCCGTCGAGCAGGTTACGGAAGCACAGAAGGTAGAGCTCCTCGTGCGAGAGGGCGCTTAACTCTGAATCAGCTGGAATTTCGCCCAAGACAAGACCTCGGTGGAGGCATACCCATTCACCAGTCTGTATCGGCTGCCACAACCAGAATGTTGAACCGCAACGGGGCGGGGGCCGCCCCTGTGCCGCCCACGATGCGGGGGTGCGACCTACGCCGCTAGGCCGCGTTTAGCCGCCCTGCGGCGTCGACCCGAGCCGGTTCGCTTCGCAGCCGGCGCGGGTCGAAGCGCGCCAGCAGCTCGAGCGCGGAGAGGCGTGCTCCCGGCTCAGCCAGGCCGGCGCTTGATGCCATCCAGCCGACGAGTCCCTCGATCGCCTCGCCACGCCCAACACGCAGATCTAGGGTCATCTCTGTATGGCGCTTGGCCAGACGCTTCCCGTCGTGACCGAGGACAAGTGGGACGTGGACGTAGCGCGGCTGCGGAAAGCCGAGCAGCTCGGCGAGCAGGACCTGTCGCGGAGTCGTCTCGAGCAGGTCCGCGCCCCGCACAACCTCGCCGATGCGCTCATCGGCGTCGTCGACCACGACCGCCAAGTTGTAGGCCGGAACATCATCGCCGCGCCAGAGCACAAAATCGTCAACGTCCGCGCTGCGCGCGCCGTGGATGCGGTCATTGAAACCGACGCGAGCACCCCGTGCGTCCAGCCGCCATGCGCTCGGCCGGCCGCTTGCCTCGCGCGAGCGCCGCTCGGAAGCCGAAAGCTTGCGGCACGTGCCGGGGTAGGCGCCACCGCGGTCGGCGCCGTGTGGCGCCGCGGCAGCGAGGCGGACCTCAGCGCGGGTGCACCAGCAGGGATAGACCCTCCCGGCCGCGCGCAGCTCCTCAAGCACCTGGCGGTGGCGCTCGCGCCGCTCGCTCTGGCGCACGGGACCTCGGCCAGCCTGCGCCCCGCGGGTGAGTGCGGGGTCCCAGTCGACCCCCAGACGCTGCAGATCCGTGAGCGCCTGTTCCTCGTAGTCGCGCCGCGAGCGCACCGGGTCGAGATCCTCGATGCGCAACACGAAGCGGGCCTGCTGGGAGCGCGCGAAGAGCCAGGCAAGCAGTGCGGTGCGCAGGTTGCCGATATGCAACGGCCCCGATGGACTCGGCGCGAAACGGCCGTCGGGCGAGCGCACGCGCGGAGCATCGCACACCGCCCGCGCGGCGCCGCTACAGTCGCTAGCGATGCGTGGCATGGGGTCAGGCGCGAGCGAGCGGGGCGGCAGCGGTGCCGCTGCTTGACCCGGCGTCGCTACCGCGCCATGTGGACCGCCTGTATCGTGCCGCCTGGGCGCTGTGCGGCTCGAGCGACGACGCCGAGGACCTCGTTCAGGAAACGTTTGTTCGCGTGCTGGCGCGATCACGGATCCTGACGCGCGAGGACGAGCTCGCATATCTGATGCGCGTGCTGCGCAACACCTTCCTCAGCGGACGGCGAACCGCGTCGCGCCGTCCTGTGATCGTCGCGACGGCGATCGATGATCTCGCTCTGCCCGATCCCGGGTCCGCTCGCGAGCCGCAGGCCGCCTACGAGGCACGCGAAGTGCTCGGCGTGATCGCCGAGCTGCCGGAGGATTTTCGCCTCGCGCTCGTCGCCGTCGACATCGTCGGCCTCTCCTACCGCGAAGCGGCCCGCTTGCTCGGGACCCGCGAGGCCACCATCACGAGCCGTCTGTACCGAGCGCGCCGCCAGGTCGCCGGCGCGCTCTCCCCGACAACCACGAGCGCCGAAGGCTAAATTGCACACACCCGGGAAGGAATCGAGCGTGGGCGGAGTCAATCATGGTAAATGCGCATGCACGAGCGCCTGACGTCAGAAGAGAAGCTCGCCCGTCTGGCCGACGGGAGTCTCGACGCGCCTGAGCGCGAGGCGCTCGCGCGCGCGGTCGCTGAGAGTCCCGAGCTCTTCGCGAAGCTGACCGAGCAGGAGCGCGCTCTTGCCATCGTGCGGAGCGTCGACGTCGCGGCCCCGGCCGCGCTGCACGCGAGCGTCGCCGCGCTCCGCCGCCCCAGCCGTCGCCGGCCGCGCCTGTCGTTCTCGCCGACCGGCGGCGTCGCTCTCGCGGCAGGCCTGCTGGCAATCCTCTTCATTCTCGTGCTGCCCGGTGGATCGCCCGAGGTGCAGCGTGCCGGGCAGCTCGCCTTGAGCCGCGCGACGCTGCGGGCTCCCGCCGAGAGCGCGGCCCATCACGCTACGCTGAGCGCCGCGGTCGACGGTGTCGCGTTTCCCGACTGGAGCGCTCGCGGCTGGCAGGCCACGGGCGCGCGCCGCGACTCGCTCGCCGGGCACACTGTGAGGACCGTCTTCTACGCCGACGCGGGTATCGACATCGGCTACGCGATCGCCGCCGGTGCGCCGTTGGCCGTCGGTCCGGTGGCGAAGAGCGATCTGCACTACGGCGTGCTCTACCAGGTGATCGACGCCCACGGCGCGACGATCGTCACCTGGCTGCGTGACGGCCACACCTGTGTACTCGCTTCGCGCAACGCGCCGGCGAGCGAATTGCTGCGGCTTGCCGCCTGGACCGCCACGTCTGCCTGAGCGCGTCGATCGGGTAGCGTCCGGGTGATGGCGAGTGGCCTAGCCTGCATCGACGGGGTTCTGCTACCGGCCCTGGAAGCGCGCGTTCCGGTGACCGACGAGGGGTTGATCCGTGGCGACGGTGTCTTCGAGGTGATCCGCCTCTACGACGGCCGCCCGTTCGCGCTCGAAGCGCACCTCGCGCGCATGGAGCGTTCCGCGCATGGGCTGCGCCTCCCGCTTGACGTCGACGCGGTTCGCGGCGACATCGAGGCGATGCTCGCTGTGGCGTCTGACGGCGACGATCTCGTGCGCGTGCTTGCCACGCGCGGCGGTCGGCGCATCGGGCTGTTCGAGCCGATGCCGGCGGCGCGGGCGAGCTACACGCTGGGCCGTGTGACCTATGCACCCGTGCGTGTGCTCGACGGGATCAAATCGCTTTCCTACGCCGCAAACGTGCTGACGAGCCGGATCGCGCGCGAACGCGGCTTCGACGAGGCCCTGCTCACCAGCCCGCACGACCGCGTGCTCGAATGTCCGACCTCATCCTTCTTTGCCGTCACGGACGGGGTCCTGCGGACCGCGCCGCTCTCCGACCATGTCCTGGACTCGATCACTCGCCGCGTCGTGCTCGACGTCGCCGAGGTAGCTGAGGAGCCGATCACCGTGGCCGACCTCGAGCAGATCGACGAGGCGTTTATCGCCTCGACCGTCGTCGAGATCGCCGGCGTCAGCCGGATCGAAGATCGCGAGCTGCAGGCGCCCGGCCCGCTCACATCCGACGTCGCTGCGCGCGTGCGCGCGCACATCGCCGCGAGCCTCGGCGGCTGATGCGCGTCGCGACGATCGTCGGCAATCGACCGCAATTCGTCAAGGCCGCGGCCGTCTCCGCTCCGCTCCGCCGCCGGCACGACGAGGTGCTGATCCACACCGGCCAGCATCACGACGCCGAGTTGTCGTCGGTCTTCTTCGAGGAGCTCGACGTTCCCACACCGGATCGCTGGCTCGGCGTCGCCGGCGGCGACAATGACTCCCAGTTGAGCCGCATGCGCGTGGCCCTAGGCCCGCTGCTGACGGAGCTCGCGCCGGACGCCGTGCTCGTCTACGGCGACACCAACTCGACGCTCGCCGGCGCCCTCGCCGCCGTCGACGCCGTCCGTCCCTTGGTCCACGTCGAGGCCGGGATGCGCTCGTTTGACACGACCATGCCAGAGGAGCGCAACCGCGTGCTCACCGACCAGCTCGCGGCGTTGCTGCTCTGCTCGACCGGGGGTGCGATCGACCACCTGCGCGAGGAAGGCGTGCGCGGCGAGGCGATTCTCGTCGGCGATGTGATGGTCGATGTCGCGCGCGCGATGAGCGAGCGGGTTCGGTCAAACGCCCCCGCCCTCAAGCGCCTCGGCCTCACCAGCGGCGGCTACCTGCTCACCACACTGCACCGGGCTGCCAACGTTGACGACCCCGAGCAGCTGCGCACGTTCGTTGAGCTGCTAGAGGCGCTGCACGATCCTGTCGTGCTCCCCCTGCACCCGCGCACGCGTGCGCGCCTTGAGGCCGCCGGACTGGCTGGCAGGGCGGCGCAGGCCGCCGAGCTCACGCCGCCGCTCGGCTACCTCGAGTTCGCGACACTCCTCTATCACGCGAAAGCAGTGCTCACCGACTCCGGCGGCGTTCAGAAGGAGGCCTACCTGGCGGCGGTCCCGTGCATCACGTTGCGCGATCGCACCGAATGGACCGAAACCGTCGAAGCTGGCTGGAACACGCTCGTCGGCCTTGATCCCGCGGCCGCGCTGGCGGCACTCGCGCAGCCCAAACCCGCGAGTCGTCCCGAGCTCTACGGCGACGGCCACGCCGGCGAGCGCGTTGTGGCTGCGCTCGACAAGCTCGTCTAAGCCGGGGCGAGCGGCAGCGCGCGACCCACCAGCGTCTCGGCTCCCGCCGGCGTCCAGATCGTCTGCTCGCGCCCCTGGCCAACGCCGATGAGCGCGATCGGGACGCCGATGAAGTCGGCGATGTATGCGAGGTAGTCGCGCGCCGCCTGCGGCAGATCCTCCTCGCTGCGGCACTCGCCGAGGTCCTCGCTCCAGGCCTCGAGCTCGGTGAACTCGCCGACGGCGTGATGCAGTACCGACTGGTGATAGGGGTAGTCGTCGAAGACCGCGTCCTCCGCGCCCAGGTAGCGCGTGCACACCATCAGGCGCTCGACACCCGAGAGCACGTCGAGCTTGGTAATCGCGAGCGCCGAGAGCGTGTTGAGGCGCGCCGCGTAGCGCAGCGCGACAAGGTCGAGCCAACCGGTGCGCCGCGGCCGGCCGGTTGTCGTGCCGTACTCGCCGCCGAGCGCGCGGAGCGTCTCACCGACCTCGTCGGTGAGCTCGGTCGGAAACGGCCCGGCCCCGACGCGGGTCGTATAGGCCTTGCAGACACCCCAGATCTCGTCGATGTCACGCGGTCCCACCCCGGCGCCTACGCATGCCGCGCCGGCGATCGGGTTGGACGAGGTGACGAAGGGATAGGTGCCGTGGTCGATGTCGAGCATCGCGCCCTGCGCGCCTTCGAAGAGCACCAGGTGGTTGGCCTCGAGCACGTCCCATACGAGGCGCGAGGTGTCGGCGATGTACTCCGANNGCGGTGATCTTCTTCTTCAGGATCTTCTCGTCGAGCATGTCCTGCACGCGAATCCCCACGCGCGACGCCTTGTCGGCGTAGCAGGGGCCGATGCCGCGCCGCGTGGTTCCGATCTGCAGCTTGCCGAGCTTGGCCTCGCCGGCCTGGTCGAGCAGGAGGTGGTAGGGCATGATCAGGTGTGCGTTGGCCGAGACCTTCAGCCCGCTGACGTCGATGCCGCGGGTCCGCAGGTGGTGGATCTCGCCGATCAGCACCTTCGGGTCGATGACGGCGCCGTTGCCGATGATGCAGCGCTTGCCCGGGTAGAGGATGCCCGAGGGGATCAGGTGGAACTTCCACTCCACGCCGTGGCGCACGATCGTGTGGCCCGCATTGTTGCCGCCCTGGAAGCGCACGACCGCGTCGGCCCGCTCCGCGAGCAGGTCGGTGATCTTTCCCTTGCCCTCATCGCCCCATTGGGCGCCGACAATCACGATTCCAGGCATACCGAGGGGAGTTTAGGCAGCAGGGAAGTTGGGCGCGGGACGGCGTCAGCCGGCGAGCGGGTAATCGACGCGGCGCGCGTCGGTCCCGTAGAAAGGCAGCAGCTCACACGAGGCCTCCAGCCGCGAGACGATCCGCTCGCCGAGCTGCTCGGCGAGCTCGTCGCGGTCGAGGTTTGAGGTGATGATCGTCGACCGCTCGTCCTGGTAGCGCGCGTTGATGATCGAGTACAGCTGCTCGAGCACCCATTCGGTGCGNNCGGTCGAGGAAGTCGAGCACGCCACCGGCGTCGATCGATTCGCGGATAACTCCGAGCAGTCGTGGGCAGGAGTAGATGGCGACCGAGCGTCCGCGGTCGATCGCGGCCTTGGACACGATCATCGCCAGTGCTGTCTTGCCGGTGCCAAAGCCACCGGTGAGCCACAGCCCGCGCCCGTTCTTGAGGTTTGCATCGATGTCGCGGACGAATGACCGCAGCTCGCGGACCTGGGTTGGAAAGCGCCGCTCCATGTCGATCACGTCGCTGTGCTCGAAGGAAATCGCCCGGTAGCGCGACGGAATCCGACCCTCCAGCGAGCGTGCGCGCGCCGCCGCGATTCGCAGCGGACGGCAGCGGCAGTCGCGCGCCATCAGCGTCTCCTCGTCGACAAGAAAGCCACTGCCGTCACAAATGTCGAGCTCGCAGCGCTGCGTGGCATCGGTCGAGGGCTTCGCGGGCATGCTCCGGAGGATACGGTTGCCTCCGGGCGGCCTGGGCGCGAAACGGCGAGTTTGCGTGCGATCGCCACCGTGAGCTGCGACTGGGCCGCAGCTCACTCCGAGGAGTAGCTCATGAACCGCGGGTACTCGGGGCGGAAGGTGAGCGTTACGGTGCCGAGCGCGCCGTTGCGGTGTTTGGCGATGATCAGGTCGGCTTCGCCGGGGCGTTCGGAGTTGCCGGGGTTGTAGTAGTCGTCGCGATAGATGAAGATCACGACGTCGGCGTCCTGCTCGACGGCGCCTGACTCCCGCAGATCGGAGAGCAGCGGACGCTTGTCGGTGCGCGCCTCGACACCACGGTTGAGCTGGGAGAGCGCGATCACCGGCACGCCGAGCTCACCGGCAAGGAGCTTGAGTCCGCGGGACATCTGGCCGATCACCTCGGCGCGGTTCTCGCTGCGCGAGTCCGAGCGCAGCAGCTGGAGGTAGTCGACGATCACCAGGCCGAGTCCCTCGGGGTGCTGGGAGTGCAGGCGGCGTGTCTTGGCACGGATCTCGAGCATCCCGATATCGCTTGAGTCATCTACCCAGAGCGGTGCCCCGGCGAGACGCGAGCTCGCTTTGACAATCTTTGGCCAGCGCTCCTCACTGACCCGGCCCTTGCGCAGGTCGTCGCCCTTGATCGAGGCTTGCGAGGCGATGAAGCGCTGCGCCAGCTCGGCTTCGGACATCTCGAGCGAGAACAGCGCCACCGGCTTGCCGTAGTGGATCGCGGCGTTCTCGGCGATATTTGTCACGAGCGAGCTCTTGCCCATCGAGGGGCGCGCGGCGATCACCACCAGGTTCCCCGGCTGCAGACCGCCCGTGATGTTGTCGAGATCGACGAAGCCGGTCGGCGTCCCGGTCAGCGAGATGCCCGAGAGCGAGAGGTCGTGGAGCTTGTCGAGCTCCGCGTGAAGCACGCTGCCGATCGTGCGGAAGTCCTGCTTTGACTCGCCGTGGGCGACTTCGAGCACCGCTTTCTCGGCACGCTCGATCACCTCACGTGCGGTCTCGCGCTGGTCGAGCACGCTCGACTGAATCTCGTAGGTCGTGTTGAGCAATCGCCGCAGCAGCGCGGTCTCGCGCACGATCTGGGCGTAGTGGCGCAGGTTCGCCACGTTGGGGACGCTGCCGGCGAGCGTCTCGACCGCATCGGGCCCGCCCGCCTGCTCGAGCGTGCCGGCGCTGCGCAGCGCGTCCGTCGCGGTCAGCGTGTCGATTGGTTCGCTGCGCTCGTACAGGCCGAGCATCGCGGCGTAGATCAAACGGTGGCGTTCGCGGTAGAAGTCGTCGGCGCGCAACCCCTCTTCGATCACGAGCGAGTACATCGTCCGCTCCGACAGCAGGATCGCGCCGAGCACCGATTCCTCGGCCTCGATGTTGTGCGGCGGCGCGAGCGTCTGAGCGACCTTCAACTGCGGTCTGGCAGTGAGCTTGGCCGGTGTACTCATCGAGTGAGCGAGTGTAGATCGGGGTGCGGCCGCTTCGCGTCGAGCAACCCCGCTCCCCGCGATTGTTTGTCTCCGCAGCGCCGGTACAGCTGTGGCCAGAGGTCTGTGTCAGCCGGGGAGCAGGAGGAACGCGGTCATCGTCCAGGCGGGGCGGAAGCCGAGTCGCTCGTATAGATGCTTCGGTCGGTCTTCGTCGTCGGCGCAGATGAAGAGATCGTCGGAGTCGCGTCCAGCCACGATCGCCGCGAGTGTGAGGGCTGTGCCGATCCCGTTCCCTCGATGCTTGGGTGTGACGTAGGCCGCCGCGACCTCAGCCTGGTTTCCAATCCGCTCGAGTGTGGAGTATCCGACCGGCCTGCCCTCTTCGAGCACCGCGAAGGCGCGGGTCTGGCGGAGCCGCGCGACCTCGACCGCCTCTTTGAGGTGATCGCCGAGCTGGTGACCGGGGTATTCCTCGGCGTGCCAGGCGATCTGCAGCTCCCGGGTCGCGTCATAAGCGACTTCCTCGACCTGGTGGCTGGCGGCCAGTGCCGGGGCGTGTTCGTGGCGCATAAAGACGAGCCGCTGGGCGCGCCAGCCGAGAGCCTCGAGTTCACCGCGCGCCGCTCCAGGCTCAGGGTCGAAGTCGATGCGTCGATGCCCAAGCCCAGCAAGCGCCTCCTCGGCAAACTCAGCCAACTCGCCCGCGCTCATCGCTGGTGCACGCTCGACCCGGACCAGGTTGTACCCCCAGTACTTCGGGTAGCGCGATGCGCGCCAAATCGTTCCGTACTCCCACGGCTGCGCGAGATCACACAGCTGAGCCAGCTCGGCGGCTCGCCACGTCAAAGCCCGCTCGTAGACCGACTCCTCCACCACGAGAGCATCGCAGGACCGGACGGCCAAACGCAGAGTTCAGCGGTCGAGGTCCAATCGGTGGCGCGCAGCGATCCCAAACTCCTTCTGCTCGCGTATGGCTCGAAGCTCACGGGCTTCCTTGTGGGCCTGCTCGTTACGTTGAGCGATCTCCTTCTTGAGATCGCTAAATGTCGTCGCGGCCGTCGGGCGCCCATCATGCTGCTCTTCGGAAGGCTGTTTCGTCATCTGTTGCACTCCTTGCACTCTCCGAGGAACCGAGCCACAGAGGAAATGTGAGAGCACAACACTCAGCCGTGGAGCTACTACCCCAGTCTATCGGAGCGAACCGTGCCGCTCGGGAGGTGACGGGGTTCAGCCGGGGCAACGTTGTTGCGTGCCGGTCAGCTGGACTGGATCGCGTCGGCCAGGCGCTGTGCCGCGCCCGGCGATTGGTCGAGATAGAGAGCCGGTTCGATCACCTCGAGTTCGAGTAGCACCGGGCGGCCCTGAGGACCCATTACGAGGTCGACGCGGGCGTAGAGAGGTCTGCCGAAGCGCTCCGACACCGCCCCGATCACGCGGTGGCCAAGCGCGAGTTCGGCGGGCTCGACTACGCCCGGAGTCACGAGGTCTTCGCGGAGCATCGCGGCTGCCGGTGCAAGCGCTCCGTCGGCACGTGGTGCGACTTCGTCAGGCGCGAGAACGGCGCGTTTGCGCAGGACGTGCGAGAGATCGCCGCCGAGGAAGACCAGCGCAGTCTCGCCACGGTGATCGACACTGCTCAGGTATGGCTGAACCAACGCCACGCGACCGCTCGCTTGGATCCGCTCGATGAGAGCGCTCGCGGTAGCGTGAAATGCCGGACCGAAGCGACCCGTGTCGCGCGCTCCCGCGGAGATGTTCGGCTTTACGACGATCTCACCATCCAGGCTCGGGAGCGGCTCGCCAGGCCCTACGAACACGGTGGGTACGGTCTCGACCCCGAGCTCGAGCAGGTAGCGCTTGTCCGCGTTGAAAGCCACGAGATCCGGACGGTTGCGCAGCCGCTTCGGACCGACGGCGTCACACCACGCTAAGAACTCGCCGACTCGCGCCGTGTAGTCCCACGTCGAGCGGATCACGACACGGTCATAAGACTCCCAGTCCACGCCCGGGTCATCCCAGGAGCGGTGCTCAGCAGCGAGCAACGACGCAACCACAGCCTCGTCATCTCGCCCATCGAGCAACGCAGAGCAAGTGACGAGCACAACCCGCACGCGCCAGAGCATACGAACCACGACGCGGCGCGCTCACTATGCCCACGACACCCTGCCCGGATGTGAGTGGGGGCCTACTCGACAGTGGTGCCGCCGCCTCGCCCTCGTTGCCGGGGCCGCCGAGCCGCTACGCCGCGGTGACGATCGTCTTGATCGTCGCGGTGACGCCAGGTGCGACCTCGACTACGACCATGTAGGTGCCGAGGTTCTTGATCGGATCCTCGAGCGCGACGCCGCGCTTATCGAGCTGCAGGCCGCGCGACTCGCTGATCGCATCGACGATGTCCTGGTTTGTGACCGAGCCGAAGAGCCGTCCGTCGTCGCCGGCCTTCTGGGAGATCGTCAATACGGTGCGCGACAGCAGCGCCGCAGTCTCGCTCGCCTGCTCGGCCGCCGCGAGCGCGCGGCGCTCGACTGCCGCGGTCAGCTCGGTGGCCGCGGCGATTGAGCCGGGAGTCGCTGACGCAGCGAGCTTGCGCGGGATCAGGTAGTTGCGCAGGTAGCCCTTCGAGACCTCGACGACGCTGCCGCGCTCGCCGAGACTCTCGACATCGCTGAGGAGGATCGCCTGGGGCATCGCGCTAGCGGTCGCGGTCGCGATCGCCGCGGTCGCGACGGCCGCCGCTGCTCTCGACTGCACCCTCGTTGACGTAGGGCAGCAACGCGAGCTCGCGTGCACGCTTCACCGCGCGAGCGATCTGACTCTGATGGCGGCGGCACGCACCGGTGATCCGCCGCGAGCGGATCTTGCCCTTTTCGGAGATGAACTTGCGCAGCATCGCGACGTCCTTGTAGTCGACCTGCTCGATCTTGTCGCGGCAGTGCTGGCAGGGCTTGCGTCGCCCAGTTGTAATCCCGCCGCGCTTCTCGCGCCGTCGTGCGGGCTTTTCCCGCGCACCTCGCTGCTTTGCCATCTCTCTTGATTGCTCCTAGAAGGGGATGTCGTCGTCGCCGACGCCCACGGCGCTGGTCGCCGCCTGGAAGTCGCGGTCGTCGATCGGCACATCGCTGCTCGACGATCCAGCTGCCGCGGTGGCCGTGAATGGCCCGCTGGGAGCGTCATCGCGACCACCGAGGAACTGAACGGAGTCAGCGATGATATCGACTGCTTGGCGCTTGTGCCCGTCCTGGGTCTCCCACTCGCGCCACTCGAGCCGGCCCTGGACCCCAACCGGACGCCCTTTGGAGAGGAAGCGCGCGCAGTTGTCGCCCTGCGCCCCCCAGACCTTGACGTCGAAGAAGTTGGGCTTGTCCTCCCACTCGCCGGTCGCGCCGTTTTTGCGGCGCGTATTGACGGCGACCCGCAGGTCGCAGACCGACGTACCGCTCGGCAGCGAACGCAGCTCCGGGTCGCGGGTCAGATTTCCAGTGATCACGACGACGTTCAGGTTGCTAGCGGCCATTTGAGCTCCTTCGATTTTGCCCTCAGCGATTAGCTTCAACTCTAGAGCGCGGACCGGTCCTCGCGGGCACGAAGCAGCCTCGCCCGCGTGCATACGCCGCTGTTTGGGTCAAGAACCGCTGTCTAGGCGGGCGCGAGCGCGTCGTCGACAGCCGAAGCGGCGTCGGGCTCTGGCGCGACCGCCACCGCGGGCTCGGCGACCGCCGCGACGGTCTCGGATGCGGCGGCTGGCGCAACGGCGCGCGGGCTCTGCTCGACCGCGGCTGGCGTGCCCGGCGCGAGCTTGATGATGCGGTGGCGCACGACGCCATCGGTGATCCGCAGCGTGCGCTCGAGCGATGCGATCAGCGT
Organism: Solirubrobacterales bacterium; assembly: GCA_003133565.1. Lineage (GTDB taxonomy): Bacteria > Actinomycetota > Thermoleophilia > Solirubrobacterales > Solirubrobacteraceae > Palsa-513. The sequence goes on along the minus strand of PKYB01000071.1, from coordinate 46,042 downwards.
CGGCGGACCCTGTAGCTGCAACAGGTGGTATTCGGCCTGTTCGCGGTGGTCGATCTCGTAGGCGAGCGCGCGAGCGCCCCAGTTCTGCTCGAGGACCAACTCGCCGTCGTTTTGGATCGTCGTCCGCGTATCGCTGACGATCTTCGCACGCTCCTCGTCGGCGGCGGCGAGATCGAGCATCAGCACGAGGTCATATGTCGGCTTGGACGCGGTCAAGACGGGCAATGATACCAGCGGTGCGCGGCCGCTCAGGCGGCGTTGGCCTGCGCCTTGGCGCCGATGTCGGCGATCTGTTCGTCGATCCAGTCCCCCGGATCGCGCGCGGTGACGATCGCCTGCAGGCCGGCGAGGCGCCGCGCGCGCTCATCGCCGTCCATCGTCAGCGCGGCATGGATCGAGTCCGCGAGCTCCTGAATGTCAAACGGGTTGACCGACAGCGCGAACTCGCCGAGCTCGGCGTGAGCACCGGTGTTCTCCGAGAGGATCGAGACGCCGCGGTTCTCGTTGAGGAGCGGGCCCTCCTTCGCCACCAGGTTCATCCCGTCGAACATCGCGTTGACCAGCAGCACGTCGTAGTGCTTGTAGGAGGCAAACGCCTCCTCGAGGTTGTCGCGCAGCTTCAGCTGGATCGGCATCCAGTCGGGTGTGCCGTGGCGGTGGTTGACGACCGCCACGAGCGCTTCGATCCGCTCGAGATACTCGGCGTACTCGGGCACGTCGGTGCGGGAGGGCAAAAGCTGCGCGATGAACGTCACACGCTCTGAGAACTCCGGGTACTGCTCGAGGAAGAGGTCAAACGCCGAGAATCCGCGCAGCACGTTCTTGGACAGGTCGGCGCGGTCCACGCGCAGGATCATGAAGTCGCGCCGTCGCCGCTGGAGCTCTATTTCGAACCGCGCCACGCCAGGACTGAGCGCCGTCGCTCGCGCCGCGGCGTGATCGATCGGCAGTGGGTAGGCGCGAACCCAGATCTCGCGCTCACCCCAGTGCACCACGCTGCGCTCGAAGTCGACATCGGCCGCGAGCAGGTCCTGGCAGCAGTTGAGGAAGTTCAGCCGGTAGGCGTGTGTGTGAAAGCCGATGATGTCGTTGGCCAAAAGGCCCGAGTAGAGGTCGTTGCGGATGCTCGTCGGCAGCACCCTCCAGGCGTCCGGCTGGGTCCAGGGAATGTGGACAAAGTGGTGCAGAAATACGTCCGGCCGCGCTCGGCGCACCAGCTCGGGCAGCGTGTAGAGGTGGTAGTCGTGGACCATCACGACCGGGTCCTCGATGCCCTCGATCTCCTCGACGACAGCACGTGCGAGGTCCTCGTTGACGACGTTGTAGCCGAACTCAAACGCCTCGATCTCGTTGCGGCGGATGTCCGGCGCGTTCGAGAGATCCCACAGGTAGTGCTGGATGAACCACAGCATCGGGTTGGCAAAGATGTGGTAGAAGCGCTCGTAGGCGTCGGGGTCGGACTCGACGAGCCGCACCAGGTAGGTGCCGCCCGCCGGCGACTGCACTTCGAACGGGCGTCGCCCGGCACGCTGGGATGCGGCGGCGTCGTGCTCGGTCATCGCCGAGGCGACCCAGATCACCTCACGGTGCGAGGCGAGGCCCGTGAGCGCGGTGACCAAGCCGCCGCCGCCGCGCAGGACCGTGCCGTCGGCCTGGAACGTGACGGGCCCACGGTTCGAGACGAGCACGAGTCGCCGACGCTCCGGTGTCACGAGACGCGACGATACAGCCGATCGAACAGAGGCAGTGCCGGCGTCGGCCTACGCCTCTCCCACGTCGCCGGGAAGGGTCAGCGTGAAGACTGTCGCGCCGCTCTGCGAGCTCACCTCGAGCCCGCCGCGCATGCGCTCGGCGAGCTCGCGCGCGATCGCGAGGCCGAGGCCGGCGCCCTGCACGCCGTCGGCGCTGTAGAACGGCTCGAAGATCCGCTCGATCTCCTCCGGCGGGATTCCGGGGCCGCTGTCGGCGACGCTGAGCTGGACTGCGCGGTGTCCGTTTGTGCCGGCCACGCCCACCGTGACCGCCGTTCCCGGCGGCGTGTGCGTGATCGCGTTGTCGATCAGGATCCTCAGCAGCTGCGCGACGCGGTCGGGGTCGCAGGCGGCTCGCAGCGGCTCCGCCGGGAGTTCCAGCTCGAGCTGGGAGTCGTGCAGCGCCAGTGCGGGGACGAACTCGGAGGCGACAGCCCGCGAGAGCACGCCGACGTCGGTCGGTGTGGGCTGGAGATCGATCGAGCCCGCTTCGAGCCGCGAGAGGTCGAGCAGACCTGTTGCGAGCTTGCCGAGCCGCGCGACCTGCTCGCGTACCTGTCCGACGAACTGGCGCCGGGTCTCCTCGTCGAGCTCCTCGTCCTGGATCAGCTCGAGAAAGCCGCCGAGCGAGAAGATCGGCGTGCGCAGCTCGTGCGAGGCGACCGCGATGAATCGCCGCCGCGCGTGCTCGAGCTCCTGCAACTGGCTCTGCATGTGGGCGAGCGCCGCCGCGAGCTGCCCGAGCTCGTCGTGCGAGTCGACCTCGAACTGGGCGGTGAAGTCGCCCTTCGCGACTCGCTGGGCGGCGCGCTCCAGACGCAGAACGCGAACCGTCAGCGCCCGCGCGACGAGCACGCCCAACAGCAGCACGACGGCGAGCGCGATCGCCGCCGCCGTCAGGATCCGCTGACGGATCAGCACGACGTCACCGTGCACATCGCTGGTGTTCGCGCTGAAGACGAACACGTACTGCTGACCGTGGTCGATGAAGGGCACGGCGACCACACCGAGGTTCGAGCTCACGCTCTGGGTCACGGCCTGGGGCGCGGCTGCAGGCGTCGGCTTGGCGGCGGCCTTGCCGTGCTTGGAGTGTGAGCGTTGCGCCTGGAGCGCGCGTTGCTTGGCGAGCGCCGCCGCCTTCTCGGCTCCGAGCAGCGCAGCCTCGCTGTAGGTCTCAACCGCGGCGGTGTCCGCCGGCAGGTTCGGGTAGGCGAACTTGAACGTGGGGATCAGGCTCCCGTTTGACGAGGTCGTGAACTGCACGACCGTGACCGCGTCGGCGCCGGTGTGGCTGCGTAGCGACAAGAGCTTCGCGGTCGTGCTCGCCGTCGCCTTTGCCCCGTTCGGCGCGTTCGCGATCTGTGACAGCAAGCCTCTCGAGAGCTCGTCCTTAGCGGTCAGCGCAAGATTTTTGAGCGCTTGCTGATCGAGCTTTGACTGCAGGGACGGCGCGACGCCTACATAGACGACGGCGATCGCCAGCAGCGTGATCAGGAAGAAGAAGACGGCCAGGCGCGTGCGGATCGACACGAGCATCGTTGCGGCGCGCCGGCGCAGGCCCATCGCCACTCGCTATTCGCTGTCGCGGAAGCGATAGCCGACGCCACGCACCGTGAACAGGTACTCGGGCTCCTTGGGGTCGCGCTCGATCTTCTCCCGCAGGTGACGGATGTGCACGTCGATCGTCCGCGGGTCGCGGTAGGCGTAGTCGCCCCAGATCTGCTCGAGCAGCCCCTCGCGACTGAAAACTCGTCCGGGGGCGCGGGCGAGCGTGCTCAGGATCTCGAATTCCACGAACGTCGTGCGCACCAGCTCACCGCGCAAGCGCACGGCGCGCTTGGCGAAGTCGATCGCGACCTCGCCGGCGACGAGCGGCTCGCTGCCCTCCTCGGCCGCGCTGGCGGCGGCGGCAGCGCGCATCGAGGCGCGCCGCAGCGCCGCTTTGACGCGGCTGCGGAATTCGCGCATCGAGAACGGCTTGGTGATGTAGTCGTCGGCGCCAAGCTCGAGGCCGAGGACCTTGTCGATCTCCTCGCCTTTGGCGGTCAGCATGATGATCGGGACCGAGCTCGTCGCGCGCAGCGTGCGGCATACCTCGAGGCCGTCGATGTTGGGCATCATCACGTCGAGCACGACAAGGTCGAATTCGCTCTCGGCGAAGCGCTCCAGCGCCTCCCGTCCGTCCGCCGCGCGAACGACGTCGTAGCCGTCTTTACGCAGCGGGTATGAGAGAAGCGTGAGGATCGCCTGCTCGTCATCGGCGAGCAGAATCCGTGTTGGGCGGTCAGACATCCGGTCTCCTGCACACAGGTTCTCAGATCGCGGCCGCGGTTTTCTCCCGTGCCGCTGAAGGGCTAGGCTGCGAGCGCGTGCTCGATCTACGGTTGTACCGCGCGAGTCTCCTACCGTTCGCGGTCGCGGTGCTCGTGGCGGCGTTCTCGCTGAGCATGCGTCCAGCGCCGCTGACGGGGCCTCTGCCACCGGACGCGTTCAACGCCGGCAGGGCATTTGCAGCGCTCGAGCACCTCGCGGCCACCTACCCCAACCGTACTCCCGGCTCGCCCGGCGACGGCGCCCTCGCCACCGCCGTCGCGCGCCAGCTGCACGCCGACGGCTACCAGGTCACGACGATCCGCTCCCGCGTCCAGACGGTGCTCGGCGAGCGGCACATCGAGACCGTCATCGCGAGCCGTCCCGGTACCGGTGGCGCGATCGCGATCCTGGCCCATCGCGACGCCGTGCAGGACCCGAGCGTGGCGGCGCTGTCCGGCACGGCGGCCCTGCTCGAGCTCGCAAACGACCTTTCCGCGGTCAACCCGCAGCGCCCGCTGACGTTTATCTCGACGAGCGGCGGCAGCGGCGGCAACGCCGGTGCGGCGATCGCGGCTGCGGCCCTCCCGCGCCCCCTCGACGCGGCGATCGTGATCGGCGACGTTGCCGGCACGGAGCCCGCGCGCCCCTTCGTGGTGCCGTGGTCCGGCGACGGCGGCGCCGCGCCGCCGCTGCTGGTGGCAAGCCTCAACCATGCGCTGAGCGCCCAACTGGGTGAGAGCTCCGGCGCCTACTCCGCGGCCCAGCAGCTCGCCCGCTTCGCCCTGCCGTTCACGGTCGGCGAGCAGGGGCCGCTGGCGGACGCGGGCCTCGCCGCGGTCCTCGTCCAGCAGAGCGGCGAGCTCGGCCCGGCGGCCGACGAGCCGGTCGCAAAGGCGCGCCTCGGCGCTTTCGGCCGCGCCATCCTCGCGACGATCGAAGCGCTCGAGGGCGCGCCCGAGATCGCGACCACGACGACGCGTGAGCTGACGTTCGGCGACCACCTCCTCGGCGGCTGGGCCGCGCGTCTGCTGGTCGGCCTGCTGATTCTCTCCTGCGCCGTCTGCACGCTCGACGTGCTCGCCCGCGCCCGCCGTCGCCGGATCCCAATCGCCCGCTGGGTGCTCTGGGTTTTGGGTTGGGCGGCCCCGTTTCTCGCCGCCGGACTCTTCGCGAAGCTGCTCGCGTGGAGCGCTCTGCTCAAGGTGGTCCCGCCGGCACCGGTGAGCGCGCGCGAGCTGCCGCTCTCGGGCGCCGGCGAGGCGGCGCTCCTCGGCGTGCTCGTGGTGTTCGTCCTCGCCGCTCTCCTGCGCACCTCGCTCGGCGCCCGCACGCGCCTGCGCGGATCGGCCGCGGCCGACGGCGCGCCGGTCGCGCTGCTGGCGATCGCCTGCGCGCTGGCCGCGGTGCTCTGGCTGGCCAATCCCTATAGCGCCGCGCTCCTCGCGCTGCCGCTCGCGCTGTGGCTCGTTGTGATGACGCGACCCTCGCGCCACTCGGTGCTCGCCGGTGCGCTCTGCGCGCTCTGCTCGCTGGTGCCGCTCGGCCTGGCGCTCGGCGCCGAGGCGCACGCGCTGGCGTTCGGTCCGCTCGCCTTCGCCTGGACCTGGCTGCTCGTCTTCGCCGGTGGCGAGGTCGGCGGGGCCGCGCTCCTGGCCTGCGCGCTGGCGGGCGGGGTGGCCGTGTCCGCGGCGCTGATCCTCCTCCACCCCGGTGCGCCCGAGGAGACAGGCGAGCAGGCGATCACGGTGCGCGGCCCGGTGAGCTACGCCGGACCCGGCTCACTCGGCGGCACCGACTCGGCGCTTCACCGCTAACTAGGCGGCCTGGCGCTCGAGCGCTCGATCGGCCTGGGGCGCAATCGCGCGCGCCGGCGCCGGCGCCAGGGTCGTGGCTGCGGGCGCGCGGCGGCCGAGCGGTCGCAGGACCGCGAGCGTCGTGATGATCGCGACGACGATCGACCCGGCGCCGATCGTGAACGCGAGGTGGTAGCCGGCGATCAGCGAGCTCGCGAGGGTGTGTCCGTGGGCCTCGAGCCCCTTTGAGTGGTTGGCGGCGATCGTGCCGAGCACTGCAAGGCCAAACGCGCCGGCGACCTGCTGGGAGACGTTGACGATGCCCGACCCGAGGCCCGCGTCAGCGGCCGGGACGTTGGCCATGGCGATCGTCAAAAGCGGCGTGAACGAGCTGCCGATCCCCAGGCCGATCGCGAAGTAGGCAAAGAAGATCGTGGGGAAGAATTGGGTGTTCAGCCCGTCGGTTGCGAGCAGCGCGAGGCCGACGATCACCATCCCGAGGCCGGACAGCAGCACGCGAATCGCCCCGAAGCGGCCGATCAGCCGCGCCGTGATGCCGAGCGAGAGGATGCCGACGGTCACGGTCCAGGGGAGGAACGCGAGACCCGTCTGCAGAGCGCTGTAGTGGCGCACGTGCTCGAGATAGAGGGTGCCGAGGAAGAAGGTCGAGTACATCCCGGTGACCAGGAAGCCGCGCACGGCGCTCGAGCCGACGAGGCCGCGCAGGCGCAGGATCCGCAGCGGCATGATCGGGTTCGCGATCCGCGCTTCGAGGGCGAGGAAGGCCGCCATCAGCGCTACCGCGACGGCGCCAAAGCCGAGCACCTGCACGGAGCCCCAGCCGAAGCTCGTGGCTTGGACGATCGCGTAGACGGCGGTCATCAGCGAGAGCGTGACGAGCAGGGAGCCGAGCCAGTCGATGCGCTGGCGCGCTGCGACTGCTCTGTCGCTCGGGAGCAACGCCCGGCCAAGGCCGAAGGTGGCGACGCCGATCGGCAGGTTGACGAAGAAGATCCAATGCCAGTTGAGCGCCTGGGTGAGCGCGCCGCCGGCGAGCAGGCCGAGCGAGCCACCGGCGACGGCGACGAAGACATAAGCGCTCATCGCCTTCGCGCGGTCCTCGGCGAGCGGAAACTCGGTGACGATGATCGCGAGGATCACCGACGCCGACAGCGCGCCGCCGATGCCCTGGACGAAGCGCGCCGCGATCAGCAGCCCCTGGCTCGAGGCGAACCCGCAAAGCGCCGAGGCGAGCGTGAACGTGACGACGCCGATGAGGAATATGCGCTTGCGTCCAAACAGGTCGCCAAGGCGTCCGGCGAGCAAAAGGAAGCTGCCGAACGCGATCAGGAACGCGTTGATGACCCACGTCAGGTTGCCTTGGGTGAAGTGGAGATCGCGCTGGATCGAAGGCAGCGCCACGTTGACGATCGTCGTGTCGAGGACGATCATCAGCTGCGCTAGGCAGACCACCATCAAGGCAAGCCAGCGCCGCTGATCGCTGCTGGCACGAAGGAGGGGAAAGGTGTTCATGGGTGCGCTCCGGACTGTTGAGACGGGTAGGCGTCGGTGCTAAAGTGGAGGAGTCCTCCGGCATAAGCGGAGGCTCCCTCCGGAACTATACGGAGGTGCACTCCGTTTTGTCAAGCGACTAACCTCAATCCGTCTAATGAGCACGATCGACACCACCGATATCCCCGAGACGATCCGTGAGCTCGGTCCGGCACGCCCGCAGCGCGCGGACGCCCTGCGCAACTACGAGAAGCTGATCGCCGCCGCCCGCGACGCGTTTGCGCAGGACGGAGCGTCGGCCTCGTTGGAGGAGATCGCACGACGGGCAGAGGTCGGCATCGGCACGCTCTACCGACACTTCCCAAACCGCCAGACCCTGCTCGAGGCCGTCTACATCGACGAGCTGCAGGCGCTCTGCGCTTCGGCCGCGACGCTCTCCGAGCTACCGCCGTGGGACGCCCTCGTCGCCTGGCTCTACCGCTTCGTCGCCTACCTCGCCACCAAGCGGGCGCTCGCCCAGGAGCTGCTGAACTACCTCGACGGTGACGCCGCCCTCTTCCAGAGCTGCCGCGCAGGGCTCTACGCCGCCGGCGAGCCGCTCCTGCAACGGGCGCAGGAGGCCGAAGCAGTCCGCGCCGACACGAACCTCACGGAGATCATCCAAATGGTCGGCGGCATCGCCAAGATCCCAGGGCTCGAGCCCGAGCAGGTCGAGCACATTCTCGAAGTGGCGCTCGACGGACTGCGCTACCGCGCGCCGGTCGGCCAGCCCTAGCCGCGCCGCGCCGGTCGGCCAGCGCTAGGAGAAAAGCGCAGGCCGCAGGCCGCAGGCGGCTAGGGAAGCTTGTGCTCGTAGCCGTGCAGCAGGCGCTCGCCCTGGGCGTCACTAAAGCGTGCTCCTCGCCCTTCGCGGACCTCGCCGATCCACACCAGCGATGGGACGGCACGCTGCGCCGCCGCGCGCGCAGCTGGGGCGACGCAGACGCAGAGCTCGTAATCCTCGCCGCCACTCGCTCCGAAGGAAGCCGGATCGAGCCCGAGCGCCGCTGCCACCTCGGCGACTCCAGGCGCGAGCGGCAGCGCGTCGAGATCGATGTCGAGCAGCGCGCCGCTTGCCTCGCCGACCAGCGCGGCATCGCTGGCGAGGCCGTCCGAGAGGTCGATCATCGCGTGCGCGCCGAGCACCGCCAGCGCCAGCCCCTCACGGAGCCGCGGGCTCGGCTGCGCGTAGCGCTCGATCAACTCCGCGGAGCCGGCCCCGCTCGGCGCGCGGCCGGCGAGGATCTCGAGCCCGGCCGCACCGGCGCCGAGGCCCGCTCCCGTCACGCCCACGAGGTCGCCCTGCCGCGCTCCGTCGCGGCCGACGAGCACGTCCTCGTCCTCGCTCCAGCCGACCACGGTGACGGCGACGAAAGCGCCCGGTGACGCCACGACGTCGCCGCCGGCGATCGTGGTGGCAGTCTGCTCGGCGAGCCGCTCGGCGCCGCGCATCAACTCGAGCGCGCCATCAGCGTCGAGTGCGCCGCCCACGCCCAGTGAGATGTAGGCCTCGCCGCTTTCGGCGCCCATCGCTGCGAGGTCGGACAGCGCTCCGGCGAGCGCGCGGTGGCCGACGGCGGCGGGCGCCGTCCACTCGAGGCGGAAGTGCGTCTGCTCCACCATCGTGTCGGTCGAGACGACGACCACCGGCCGGGCACGAACGACCGCGGCGTCGTCGCCGATCCAGCGCGCAATCCGGCCGCTACGCGGCGCGAGCGCGGCCGTGATCGCCTCGATCAGGGCACGCTCGTTCAGCACGCAGCTCAGCGGTGGCGGTAGACGATCCGGGCGCGGTCGAGGTCGTAGGGCGAGAGCTCGCAACGCACGCGATCACCGGGGAGGATCCTGATGCGAAACCGGCGCATCTTGCCGGCAACGTGGCCGAGCACGACGTGATCGTTGTCGAGCTTGACGCGAAACATCGCGTTGGGGAGGGCCTCGATCACCTCGCCCTCGAACTCGACCTTGTCTTCCTTTGGCACTGCAAGCAGCCTACTACCACTACGTGGCGCCGGTCGCCCCGCCGGTTCCGTTCGGAGCCGGTGTCGCGGGCGTCGGTGTCGACGGCGTTGTCGTAGTGCCAGGCGTCGTCGCCGGGGCCGGCGTGCTCGGCGTGCCGCCGGTCTGGTGGTGGTGCGCGCCGTGATGTCCCGTCACGCCGGTCGGGCCGGTCACGGACGGGACGTAGCTGTTCAGGCCGATCTGCTGGAAGTGGCCGGTGAAGGGCACGTAGGTCATTCCCGTGAGGTCGGGCAGCGGGGCGCATGGAGGCGTCACGACGTCCTCCATCGAGTCGTGCCAGATCTGGGCCGGGAGGTCGCCGCCGTACTGCGCCTGCCCGTGCACGTCATACATCCCGACGTCGGCGTTTGGGTAGCCCATCCAGACGACCGCCGTGTAGTTCGGCGTGTAGCCGTCGAGCCAGGCATCGACGAGGTTGCTCGTCGTCCCGGTCTTGGCGGCCGTCGGGCAGCTGATCGCACTCGCCGTCGCCGTGCCGCCGAGCACGTTGTCGTGGAGGATCGAGGTTTCGACCGCGGCGGCGGCCGTCGATAGCACCTTTGTGCGCTTGGCCTTGCCCCAGTCGTTGTCGGTTCCCTCGCGGTCGGGGAAGACGACCTTCGTGATGTAGATCTGCTTGTTGCGCCAGCCGCCGTCGGCCAGCGTCGAGTAGACGTTGGCCATCTCGAGCGGGCTGACGCCGTACGTGAGGCCGCCGAGCGCCTCCGCCGGATAGCTGTCGAGGTGGGTCGTGATACCAAGCTTGTAGGCCATCGCTGTCACCGAGCTCTCACCGAGGTCAGCGGCGAGCTGGGCAAAGACCGTGTTGTCGGAGGCGACAAGCGCCTGCTCGATGTCGAGCGGCGCGTTGAGGTCACCGCCGCCGTCGATCGTCACCGTGTAGTTCGGGTAGCCCGGCAGCCAGCCCGCTTCGAGCGTGTGCGAGAGGTATTCGGTCGTGAACGGATCGATCCCGCGCGAGAGCGCGTCGGCGAGGACGATCGCCTTGAATGTCGAGCCGGGCTGGCGCAGCCCCTGCGTCGCGTAGTTGAACTGCGTCTGGCTGTAGCTGCCGGACTGCGCCATCGCCAGGACGTGGCCGTTGTTTGGGTCCTCGACGACCTCGGCCGCCGCCGGATCGCCAGGGTCGTCCAGGACGTCGCTGATCGCGGCCTGCGCCTGGCTCTGTATGTAGGGATTGAGCGTCGTGTAGACCTTCAGCCCGCCTTCCTCGACGGTATTGGCGCCGTACTTTGCGATCAGCTGCTGGCTGATGAAGTTGAAGAAGTAGTTGTCCTGGCGCTGCTGAAAGTAGTCGCTGTGCTTGATCTCGAGCGGCGCGGCCTCGGCCCGCGCTGCCGTGGTGGCGGAGATGTAGTGGAGCTGCGCCATCTTGGCGAGCACCTCGTTGCGGCGCGTCTTCGCCGGCCCGGGATCATCGAACGGGTCGTACTGCGACGGCGCCTGGGGCAGGCCGGCGAGCAGCGCCGACTGCACTAGGTTGAGCTTCGAAACCGGTTTGTCGAAGAAGATCCGCGCCGCCGTTCCCACGCCATAGGCCTCCTGTCCGCCAACGGCGCCGTAGGGCACTGTGTTGAGGTATTCGGCGAGGATCGCGTCCTTGGAGTTGGATGCCGACAGGCGCTCGGCGATCACCGCCTCCTTTACCTTGCGCTGGAACGTTCGCTGGTCGCCGAGGTAGAGGTTGCGCGCCAGCTGCATCGCGATCGTCGAGCCGCCCTGCACGGCCTGGCCCGTGACGATGTCCGCGAGCGCGGCGCGGACGATCGAGGCCAGGTCGATCGCGCCGTGCTGGTAGAAGCGCTGATCTTCGATCGCCACCGTCGCCTCTTTGAGGATGCGCGGGATCTGCGAGGCGGTAACCGGCGTGCGCAGTGAATCGCCCTCGATCACGCCGAGCGCCTGGCCGTTCGCCGCGTAGATCGTCGAGCTCGTGTGCTGCTCGATTGGCACGAGCTTCTTCAGCGGCGGAATGTTGCTGGCGACGGCCGATACGTAGACGACAGCCACCATCACGACGAGGCCGCATACGCCGGCGATGCCGAGCACCAGCATGAGCACCAAGCGCGCTGGGTCGCTACGCCGGTGACGGCGGCGGCGCTGTCTTTCGCGGGTGGTCATCGTTGGAGGCGTTCGAGCCGCGACGGCGGTCCGCGGCGCCTCACGGATTGTGGCACAGCGATTCGTGCATCCTGCCAGTCTCGTTGCGTGCGATCATCGGCCCGCGATGGCGGCCCGCCCGCGGGCGATATTCCTCGATGCGCTAGGCACGCTGGTGGCACTCGCGGAGCCCTGGCCGGCGTTGACGGAGCTGCTGCGCGAGCACCATGGAGTCGACGTCGACGAGGCTGATGCGCGTCTCGCGCTGCTCGCTGAGATGCGCCACTACCGCAGCCACTGCGTGCGTGCCGGCGGCCGGGCGTCGCTCGCCGCGCTGCGGCTGGAGTGTGCGCAGATCGTGATCGACGAGCTTGGCGCGCCGGCGGCGGCGATCGCGCCGCCCGAGCTCGTTCCGACGCTGCTGGCGGCCCTGCGCTTCGCCGCCTTCGACGACGCGGTGCCGGCGCTCGAGCGCTGGCGCGCGCAGGGCAGACTCCTGGTTGTCGTCAGCAACTGGGACATCTCGCTGCACGACGTCCTACGCTCCACGGGCCTTCAAGGGCTCCTGGACGCGGTCCTCACCTCCGCCGAAGTTGGCCACTCCAAGCCCGATCCGGCAATTTTCGCCGCCGCGCTGGGGCGTGTCGGCCTGGGCGCCGCGGAGGTGGTTCACATCGGCGACAGCCTCGAGGAGGACGTGTTCGGGGCTCGTGCTGCAGGCATCGAGGGCGTCCTGCTGGCGCGCGCCGGGGCTGGGCTGGTGGCGCCGGACGGGGTACGCGTGATCGCTAGTCTGGGCGAATGGTGAGCGCGGTGCAAGCGGACGAGGACGCCGCGAGCGGGTCGGGAGCTTGGAATCCGTGGTACGGACCGCTCGCCCTCGCCGTTGGTTTCATTGCCTCGATCGTCACCGGCGTAATCATCGTCGTGATTGGACACAGCACCGGCGCCAGCCTCACGAGCCCACCCCCTGCAGTGCTCGACCTCGCCACCTTCGCCGAGGAGGTTGGGTTCGTTTTGAGTGCGATCTGGATCGCCTCGTGGGTCGCGCGACCGCGGCCCGAGCAGTTTGGTTTACGCCGCGTCCGCGTCTGGTGGCAGGCGGTCGTGGTGGTGTTCGGCGCCTACCTCACGTTCATCGTCATCTCGGCGATCTGGGCCGCGCTGCTCAACACTCCGAGCTCGGAGAAGAAGCTGGTCACCGACATCGGCGGCCACGCCGGCGCAATCGGCGTGCTCGCGGCGTGCCTCGTGACCTGCGTGCTCGCACCGATCTGCGAGGAGTTCCTTTTCCGCGGCTTCATCTTTGGCGCCCTGCGCAACTGGCGCGGCCCCTGGATCGCCGCGGCGATCACCGGTGTGCTCTTTGGCGCCGTGCACGTCGGCTCGGCACCGGCCGTGGACCTCGTCCCGCTCGGCCTGCTCGGCGTGATCCTGTGCCTGATCCGCCAGTGGGCCGGCTCCCTGTATCCATGCATCGCGCTGCACGCGCTCAATAACTCGATCGCGCTCGGGCTGAACGAAAGCTGGGGCTGGCAGATCCCAGTCCTCTTCGTCGGCGCGCTGGCGCTGATCTCGCTCACGCTCGTGTTTGGCCTGCGCGTCGCGCGTGTGCGCTTCGCCTAGCGCGCCGCTAGGATCGGCGCCGATGGACGCGCGGCAAAGACTCATAGCCGAGCTACGTGAGCACGCCTTGGTGATCGGCGATGTCGTTCTGACCAGCGGACAGCGCGCCTCCTACTACGTCGATGCGAAGCGCGCGCTCCTGCTGCCCGCCGGGTTTGGCGCGCTCGGCGAGCTGCTCGCGGCCCGGGCCCGCGAGTGGGACGCGACCGCGGTCGGCGGCATGACGATGGGCGCCGACGCCCCCGCCTGCGCCGCGCTTGCCGCCGGCTTTGACGGCAAGGCCTTCTTTGTCCGCAAGGAGGTCAAGGCGCACGGCCTGAGCCGGCGCATCGAGGGTCCGCTGCTGAGTGCGGACGACCGCTGCATGGTCGTCGAGGATGTCGTCAGCACGGGCGGCTCGACGCTCGCCTCGATCGCCGCACTCCAGGAGGAGGGGCGCTCGATCTGCGGCGTCGTCAGCGTGCTCGACCGCCTGAGCGGCGGTGCCGCAGCGATCGAGGCCGCCGCCGGTGCACCCTACGTCGCGCTCACCACGATCGACGACATCTACCCGGAGCGGCCCAGATGACGGACCATCCCTCGGTCTTCCGCCGCGACTCGATCAGCTACCTGCACATCCCGGCGAAGGACATCGCGAGTGCGTCGGAGTTCTACGCGGCTGTCTTCAACTGGACGCTCGCCGAGGAGCGCTTCAGCGACGGTAGCGGGCACGTGATCGGCCGCTGGGTAACCGACCAGGAGCCAGTCGGCGACGAGGGCATCCGTCCCTACATCTACGTCGACTCGGTCGGGGAGACCCTCGAAAAGGCCAGAGCCAACGGAGGCGAGGTCTCAATGCCGCCCTACCCCGAAGGCAATCTCACGGTTGCAACGCTCCGCGACCCAGCCGGCAACACCATCGGCATCTGGCAGCAGAACGCTCCCTGAGCGGGCAACGAAATCGCGGCGGGCGCGCTTCGATGCCCCCGCCAGGAGTCGAACCTGGATTTGCCGCTTAGGAGGCGGCCGTCTTGTCCATTGGACTACGAGGGCGGAGAACGGCTGGCCCTGAGGATCTCACTCCTCGTCGTAGAGCGACTCGCGGGCGAGCTCGCGGCCCGCGGCGGAGTAGAGGCGAACCTCGAGCAGTGCACCGCCGACGCCGTCGGGGGCGAGCAGCGTAAAGCGCTCGCCCTGCAGCGAGCATTCGTCCACGGTCAGCTCGCCGAGCTCCGCGGTCGCGACGGTCCCCTCGCCGATCATCGCCCGGCCCCAGACCAGGGTCATCGACGCAACGCTGCCGTCGAGGCCGCGCCAGCCGCCAATCACCTCGTCGCTGATGTCGAGCTGCCAATCGGGGTTGCGCTCGGCGGTCTCGTCGGTGTAGTCGGCGTAGGCGGCAAATTCGGTCGGCTCGCCGCCGTCCTCGGGGACCGCGAAAAACACGTAGCCGTAGACCTCGAGCCCGGCTTCCGTGCCCCCGGTGATCGGGATGTAGGTGTGACCGTGCCAGGTGCGGTCGGGAAAGAACGACAGCTCGCCCGGCTCGTCGAGTCCGTCCAGCTGCGCCGCGGCGCCAAGGAACTCGCCGCGCAGGCGGTCCGCAAAGGCGCCGGTCGGCGCCGGCGCCTGCGGTGGCTCGGCGACGTAGCGCGGAACTATCTGAGCGTTGGGTGGCATCGCAGTCGTCGCGGAGGATATGCGTTTAGCTGACGACGTCCGGCTCGGCGATGTGGGCGGGGAGCCCGGCGGCCGCGTAAGCGTCGACCGCGTCGAGCGTCTCAACCTCGAGCAGCGCGTGCGCGAGCGCGTTCAGCTGCTCGCGGTGGGCGAGCAGCAGCTGCATGACCTCAGTTTGTGCTTCGGTGATGATCTCGTGGACTTCGTGGTCGATCAGCCGCTGGGTATCGGCTGAGGTCTCGCTGGCGCCTGGCAGCCACTGGCTCGAACCCTCGCTCGGCAGCACGGCGACCGGGCCGATCGCTTCGCTCATACCCCAGCGCCCGACCATCTGCCGCGCGATCTGGGTAAGCTGCTGGATGTCTGACTCGGCGCCGGTGGTGATCGTCCCGTAGACGATTTCCTCGGCTACGCGGCCGCCGAGGGCGACAAGGATCTTGCCCGAGAGATCCTCGCGGGAGTAAGACACGCGGTCGCTGTCGGGCGTTGAGAGGGTGACTCCGAGGGCCATCCCGCGGGGGATGATCGAGACCTTGCGCACCGGATCGGCGCCGGGGGTCAGCATGCCGACGAGCGCGTGGCCCGCCTCGTGATAGGCGGTGCGTTCGCGATCGGCCGGAGCGAGCAGGATGCCACGCGGCGCGCCGAGCATGATCTTCTCCAGCGAGTCGGTGAGGTCGGCCATCTCGACCTTGTCGTGCCCGCGCCGCGCCGCGAGCAGTGCGGCTTCGTTGGCGAGGTTCGCGAGGTCGGCGCCGACCATTCCCGGCGTGCTCGAGGCGATCGCCTCGAGGTCGACGGAGTCGGCGAGGGGGATACCGCGCGTGTGAACCTCGAGGATCGCGCGGCGGCCCGCGCGGTCGGGCGGCTGGACGGTCACGCGACGGTCAAAGCGCCCGGCGCGTAGCAGCGCCGGGTCGAGCACGTCGGGGCGGTTCGTCGCGGCGAGCACGACGACCGCCTCGGTGCTCTCGAAGCCGTCCATCTCGGTGAGGATCTGATCGAGCGTCTGCTCGCGCTCGTCGTTTGCGCCGGTCACCGACACCGAGCCTTGGCGCGAGCGGCCGATCGCGTCGAGCTCATCGATGAAGACGATCGCCGGCTTGGCTTCTCGCGCCTGGTTGAAGAGATCGCGCACACGGGATGCGCCGACGCCGACGATCGCCTCGATGAACTCCGAGGCGGAGATCGAGAAGAACGCGGCGTGGGCTTCGCCGGCGACCGCCCGCGCGAGCAGCGTCTTGCCGGTTCCCGGGGCGCCCGAGAGCAGCACGCCATGGGGCATGCGCCCGCCGAGTCGGGCGTAGCGCGATGGGTCGCGCAGGAACTCGACGATCTCGGTCAGCTCGCCTTTGACCTCATCGATCCCGGCGACGTCGGCGAAGGTCACAGGGATGTTCGCCGGGTCGATACGCCGCGCCTTCGAGCGGCCGAAATTGCCGAGCGCGCCCATGCCCCCGCCGGTTTTTGCGGCGCGGCGCATCACCAGCACGATGATCCCGACGATCAAGAGCGTCGGGCCGAACCCGAGGAGGATCTCGGCGAGCACGGACTCACCGGACGTCGGCGACGTCGCGTTGATCTGGACGCCCTTGGCCTGGAGCTCGGCGGTGAGCTGGTCGTTGTTCCAGAACGCCGGCACCTGGGTCGCAAAGAGCGTTGTCGGCACCGCGGTCTTGGAGTCGGCGGGGTAGCGCAGCTTCTTCTTGAAGGTGCCCTGGATCGCGTCGGCCTTGGAGTTGATCGAGCTGATCTCACCGGCGTTCAGCTCGGCGAGGAAGTAGGGGGCGAAGGGGACGGTGACACGGGGCTGGGTCGAGGTCGGGTTGATGAACAACACCGACAGCCAGTTGAGGGCCAGCAGCGCCAGAACGAAATAGAAGAAGCCGCGCGTGCGATGGGCCGGCCGCGGTTTCTCGCCCGGGGGTGCGCCACGGCCATCGGGGGCCGGCGTGACCTGCCAGCCGCGCTTGTCGTGCCCCATCGGCGGGTGGCGCCAGCCGGTGCGGTGGCCGTTGCCTGGCTTGCCGTTGGGGGCGGCGTCCTGCGCCTGCGTGTCCTCGGCCACGTCCCTTACTCCGTTGTCGCGGTCGCTACGGCGACCTTTGCTGCCGGCCTGCGTGTCGGCGCGATCAGCGCGGCACCGAGCGCGCCGCCGAGGTCACCGAGTCCCGCCAGGTGGACCCGCGGCGGGCGGTCGTCGACGAACAGGTGCGGGCGCATCGCGGCGGAGATGCGCTCGACGTATGGCTCGCCGAAGCGGACACCGAGTCCGCCACCGATGATCACGGCCTCGACGTCGAGCAGGTTGACCGCGGAGGCGATGCCGGCGCCGAGCACCTTGACGGCCGTGTCGATCAGCTTGTGGGCGAGCTGATCGTTGGCCTCGAGGGCGCGCTGCCAGATCCCGCTCGTCAGCCGGTCGCGGCCGCGCTCGTGCATGATCTCGAACAGCGCCGTATGCCGCCCGGCCTCGTGCAGCTTGCGCGCGTGGATTTCCATCGCCGCGCGGCCGGCGTAGGCCTCGACGCACCCACGCCGCCCACACGTGCAGCGCCGCCCGCCCTGGCGCACCACGGTGTGGCCGATCTCGCCGGCGTCACCGCGGCCGAGCCAGGGCTTGTGGTCAAGGATCACGCCGCCGCCGATGCCCGTGCCCCAGAAGACGCCGATCAGCGACTGGTAGGGCTTTCCGGCGCCGAGCTTGAGCTCGGCGTTGGTGGCGACCTCGACGTCGTTGCCGAGCGCGACGGGGACCCCCAGCAGCTCCTCGAGTTTCTCGCCGAGCTCAAACTTGCCCGTCCAGCCAGGGAGGTTGCCCGCGCCGGTGACCGTCCCGGCTTTGGCGTCGATCTCGCCGGGCGAGCCAACGCCGACGCCGACGAGCGCGCTGACCTCGACGCCCGCCGCCACCGCGGCCTCGGTCATCACGCCGGACATCGCCGTCGCTACATCGGGCGGGCCACCGCTGGTCGGTGTCGGGACGCGCGCGCTACCGAGGACCTTGTGGCGCGAATCGACGACGATCGCCTCGATCTTCGTGCCGCCGAGGTCTATGCCCCCGCGCAGGCGGAGAGTACGGGCTGACGGCGACATTGCACTGTTCACCTTAGCTACCCGCGGACGTCTCGGCCTCTAGCAGCACCGTGACGGGGCCGTCGTTTACGAGCTCGACCAGCATCATTGCGCCAAAGCGGCCACGCGCGGCGCCGAGCTGCTCGCAGAAGTGCTCGTACAGCGGACGCGCGTGCTCGGAGTCTGCCGCGGCCACAAAGCTCGGCCGCGTGCCACGCCGGGTGTCGGCGTAAAGCGTGAACTGGCTCACGCAGCAGACCTCGCGCTCGCCGAGCGACTCGTTCATCCGCCCCTCCGCGTCGGCGAAGATGCGCAGTGCACGGACCTTGGCCGCCAGGCGCTCGGCGCAGTCGCGGTCATCGCTGTGCGTGATCCCCAGTAGCACGAGCATTCCGGCAGAGATCGCGGCGATGGTCTCGCCGTCGACGGTGACGCTCGCGCGCGTGACGCGTTGCACCAACGCCCTCACGCTGCGCGCAGCTCCGCCGCGGCGCGCTCGGGTGCGACGCTGTTGAGATGCACGCCGGTGCCGAGCTCGAGCCCGGCGAGCGCGGTCAGGCGCGGCAGCACATCGATCCGCCAGCAGAAGTGCTCGGCCCCGCGCGGCGCGGTGCGAACCCAGAGGTTGAGCGGCGGCGAGGACCCGAGCAGGCGCGCAAGCCGCGTCAAGCCGTCGTGCAGCAGCGCCGCACCGCTCGCACCGTCGCCCTCGAAACGCGGCGCCGGACGCCGCGGCGCGAGCATCAGCTGGTAGGGCAGCGCCGAGGCGAACGGCGCGATCAGCACCGCCTCGTCGTCGATCGCGATGATCCGCTCGCCGCGGCGAACCTCCTCCTGGATCAGGTCGGCGAGCAGGTTCTGCCCCATCGTGCGCGTCGCGTAGGCGCCGAAGCGCTCGCGTTCGCGAGCGATCAGCGCGGGCACGAAAGGGAGGGCGAAAAGTTGCGCGTGGGTGTGCGCGATCGATGTCCCGCCGTCGACTCCTTCGTTGACGATCATATGGACGCAAGCCGCGTCTGAGTGCTCGCGCATGCGCTCGCGCCAAACCTCGACCGCCTGCTCGAGCTCCACCGCGCTGAGTGCGGCGAGCGCGCTGACCGGACGCGACGAGTTGACGATCACCTCGTGGGATCCGCTCGCGGGCATCGTCGTGAAGAGATCGGGGTTCGCGTCCCGCTCCGCCACCAAAAGCTCGCCCCCGAGGGCCGGGTAGAGGTTTTCGAAAACGCGCACCTGCCAGCCCGGGGCGTTGGCGCGCGAATCCTCGCTGCGCAGTGCATAGAGCTCCGGCGGCGTCTGGCTCTCGTTGCCCTCGGCGAAGGGGTCGGCGGCGGCCGCGGGAGGGTCGCGATGCGCGGGCTTTTGCATCGGGCGGTCCGCGCGATCGGGAGCGATGATCGTGCGCAGCCCGCTCAGCGGATCGATGCGGAGCTCAGGCACCAAGGTAGATGCGGAGGTCGTGCTCGAGCGAGGCTGCCGAGAGGTAGGGCCCAAAGTGAAAGAAGATCTGGTTGCCGGCGCCGTCGTAGAAGTAGGTCACGGGGGTGTCGGGGACGCTCGCCGCGCCGAGCGCTTCGTTTACGGCGCCCGACCTGTCGGCAAAGCTCGGATAGCTCAGCGGAAAGCGGCGCAGCCAGGCGGCGCCGGCGCTGGCGTCGGGCTCGTGGACGTCAACGCCGATGAAGGCCACGCGGCGGCCGAGCGCCGCCGAGACCTGCTGGAGGATCGGGAACTCCTGCCGGCAGGGCGGACACCAGGAGCCCCATTTATTGACGAGAACGGGGTAGCCGCGGAGCGCGCGCAGCTGCGCCTCAAACGCCCGGACGCCGCCGCCGAGCAGGCGGTTTGCCTTGGCGTGGAGTGAGGCCAGGGGGGCCGGCGAGCCCTTGAAGTCGGCCGCCAGCTGCGCCGCGCTCGGTGCGCCGTTGTGCGCGACCGAGCCGCAGCCCGCGAGCGCCAGAGTGAGAAGCACGAGGCCCAGACAAGAAATCTGCGTAGCGGTGACGGATCCGTGTCCCACGTGCGCTATCTTCCCTGATGTAAAGCGGACGCCTCGTCAGTTGGCATCCACCGCGCCCGGCCGCCGGCCGGTACGCCGAGTCGCTTGGTCCGTCCAGCGACTCTCCTCCCTTTGACGTCAGAGCCATCGATGGCCGAACCGATCTCAGTGGCCGCCACGGCCCTTCCCAACGATGCCGACATTGCTCGCGCGGAAGCGTTCACGCGCGAGCCCTTCGTCTACCCCGGCGAGGATGCCGCGGTCGCGCTCGCGCCGGGTACGCCACGGCGCCGCGCGCTCGATCAGGCGCTCAGCGAGCTCGACGCCGGCCTGAAGGTTCCCTCGCCGGCGTGGCGGCGCCACTTCTCGCTGCTACTGGGCCTCGAGCGCGTGCTCTCCGAAGAAGAGCCGAAGCTCGCCGACGGCACCCTGCTCTCCGCCCACCAGGTCGACGCGCTCTCGGGGACGCTGACCGCGCTGCTCGCCGAAGCCCTCTCGCGCAACGGCAACGGCGACAAAAACGGCGCTGTCGTGCGCGACGTTCTCGCCGACGCCTCGATTCTCGGCGAGGAAGAGGCAGCGGACGAGGCGGAGGAAGACGGGTTGGCAGTCGTCGAGCTCGCCGCCAACGGCTCGCTCGAGGTGGCCGAGGTCGAGGAGGACGAGGAGCCGCCGGGCGAAGACGAGGACGAGTACGAGGACGACGAGGAGGAGTTCCAGCGAGCTCCCGATGAGGACGACGACGAAGACGAGGACGACGATGAGCGGGAAGACGTCGACGCCGAGCTGGAGGCCGAGCTCGACCGCGCCGAAGCCGAGGCAGCCCTCGACGGCTGGGACGAGGAGGACGACAGCGAGGCTCCCACCGATGATGAGCAGCTAGCCGAGCAGCCCGAGGATCCCAACGCCGCCAAGCGCTTCTGGTTCGAGCATGCGACCGGCGCCGGCAAGACCGTCGCCGCGCTGGGTTTCGTCGAAGCCTCGCGCACCGGCGGCATCCTGATCCTCACGCACCGGCGCAACCTCGTCGACCAGTTCAACGGCGAATTGCGCGACCGCGGCTACAAGAAGCGGATCGCACCGGCGCTGCTCGGGGACGCCGACAGCCCCAACGGCCCTGTGACGGTCGAGACCTATCAGTGGTTCGTGCGCAACGCGGGCAACATCTCAAACGCCTACTCGATCGTCATCTGCGACGAGGCCCACACGGCTCTGGGCGAGAAGACGAGCGCGGCGATCCGCGCCTGGACCGGCCCCGTGTTCATCGGCATGACGGCAACCGGCGCTCTGATCGCCCGCCACGTCACCGATCTCTTCCCGACGCAGACCTCGCGCTTCGATCTCGCCCAGGCGGCGCGACGCGGCGTCATCTCGCCGCTGCGCTGCGTGCGGATCCCGCCCGGCCCGGGTGTGCGCACGATCGCCAAGGTGCCGCTACGTCGCGGTGAGGTGGACGTCGAGTTCGACCAGGAGATGCTCGCCGAGCTGCTCGACCAGACGCCCTTCAACATGGCCGTCGCAAGCCTCTACAAGACGCGCTTCAACGGCGTGCCGGGGGTTGTCTACGCCGCCGGCGTGCGCCATGCCTACAACCTCGCCGAGGCCTTCCGTGCCGAGGGGCTCAAGGCGCAAGCGGTTTCCGGCGAGACGCCCAAGCGCGAGCTGGCGACCGTTCTCGCGCGCTACGAGCGCGGCGACATCGACGTCCTGATCAACGCGCAGCTGCTCGCCGAGGGCTGGAACTCGCCGCGCGCGACGGTCTGCATCCACCTCGCGCCGACGGCATCCAAACGCATCTACCAGCAGCGCGTCGGGCGCGTGACGCGCCGCCATCCGGGCAAGGAAGCCGGGCTCGTCGTCGATTTCGTCCACCCGGCGACCAAGCACGACGACCCCGTTGTGACGCTGCACTCGCTGCTTGACCGTGACGTCTACCGCGGCGGGGCAATCGTCGTTGGCCCGGTGCGCCGCGGTCGCGGCCGTCGCGTGCGCGTCGAGCGCCGGGTGCTACCGGTCTGCGCCGAGCCCGAGCGCCGCGCCGAGGTCTTCGAGCGCGAGCTTTGGCGGATCGCCGTCGAGCACCTCGACTATGGCGAGCAGCACGTCTGGGCGGCGCTCGCCGGTGCGCGCGTGCAGGCTGCCGGCTGGCGGCGCGCCCGCGCGATGCTGCACTTCGATCGCGACGGCGAACTGCGCCGGCGCTTCCTGATCACCGCGGTGCAGCGCAACAAGAACCCCCAGCTGCGGCTGAAGGCGCTGGCTGAGATCGCTGCCGCTCGCGATCCCGACGCCTTCGACACGGCGATCGACATCATCGGCACCTGGGTGCGCGAGGAGCGGCGCGAGGGCGCGAAGATCATGCTCCAGGCCATGGTCGACAAGCGGATCGGCCGGCGCGACCAAGCCAACGCCTGGATCTGGCGGATCGCCGAGTACACGCGCGAGGTCCACGAGGAGTACGCGGTGCAGCGCTGGCCCGAGACCAAGCGGCTGCTCGGCCTGCTCGTCAACTCCTCCGGCGCCGCGCACGCACGCAACGCTCGGCGGCTGGTGCACGCGTCACGCAAGCAGGATCGTCGCCTCGCCGCGGCGCTGCTGGCCGCCGCGCTCGCGCACACGCCGGAGGCCGAGGAGGTGCTGCGGGGAGCACGCACGCGCATGGCGCGCAAGCCACCGACGCTGGCGCGCGAGCTGGCGCGCAACTTCCCCAAGCGCCATGGGCGCAGCAAGCGCCGCCGGCGCCGCGGTGGAAGCGCAAACGTCAACGGCGACGGTCAGCGCGATCCCGCGCGCCTTGCTGCGCAGTCGGACGTCGCGTCCTCGCTGAACGGCTCGCATCCCGAGGCGCTGCGCGAGAACGGCGCCGCCGGCGTTGCCGGGACGACGAGCGCTGGGCGCGGGCGCGGGCGCGGACGCGGGCAAAGGATGGCCGGCGAAGGCGAACGGGCGCCCGGCAAGGGCGACACGGGGCCGCAGGAGTAGCGCCCGGCGCCCCTGGCTTCAGCGCGCGTCGAGCAGGTGCACCTCACCGGCCTCGAGCGCTTGCTCGCGGCCGTCCGTTTGCACCAGCAGTCGCCCCTGTGCGTCGACTCCGCTGCCGACCCCGCGGCCGCCGCTCCAGCTGAGCTCGCGGCCCGCCAGCGCGTCGCGATCGCGCCAGGCAGCAAGAATCGCGGGCGCTGGGCGCGCAAGCCAATCCTCGAGCAGCTCGAGCAGGCGCTCGAGCGTCGGCTCGATCGCTTCCGGGCCCAGGCCGAGCGTCGCGGCGCTTCCGCGCAGCTCCTCCGGCAGCTCGTCGAGGGCCACCGCCACGTTGATGCCGATCCCGAGCACCGCCCACTGCTGCTGGGGACGGCCCTCGACCAGGATGCCACTCACCTTGCGGGCGTCGAGCAGCACGTCGTTTGGCCATTTCAGCATTGCGTCAGCGCCGACGAGCTCGGCGACAGCCACGCCGGCGGCGAGCGGGAGCAGCGGCGGCGGGTCGCGCAAGATCAGCGAGCAGAGCAGCGCGCGCCCGGGCGGGGCATACCAGCTCCTGCCCTGACGCCCTCTCCCGTCGAGCTGCTCAGCCGCGGTGACGAGCGTGCCGTGAGGCGCGCCGGCGAGCGCGAGGGCGCGCGCGTCGAGGCTCGTCGAGGCGGTGGTGCGGTGGTGGACACGCGGTGTGCCGAGGCTCATCGCGGGCGCAGGCGGAGCTCGTCGTCGAGGCCCAGGGCGAGCTGCGCGGCGCCTGAGCCGCGGTTGACCGCGAGGGCCAGTGCGCCGCGCGCGTCGCGGTAGACGAGCAGTGTGCCCGCGGGCACGTCGGCAAAAGTGCTGCCGAGCTGGGCCGGCGTCTGCATTCCGGAGGCCTCGACGATGAGCCCGGACGCCTCGTTGATGCCGACCTTTGCCGCGAGCTCAGCCGTCGCGTCGAGGCCCACGTTGCCGTAGCCGTCGATCGTCAACACGTGGGTCAGCAGCGTGTTGTTCTCAACGCGCGCCTCGGGCAGCTGAAGCGTCGCCAGCCCGTCCGGTGCGATCGGCTCGCCAACCTCGTGTAGCGGCACGCCAGCGGCCAGCGCTGCGGCGACCGGGGCGAAGATGTCGCGACCGTGGAAGGTCGCCGAAGTCGGCTCGAGCCGCTCGCGTGAGTTGCTGATCTCGACGCCGTCTTGCACGCCGCCAAACGTCGCCGCGGCAGCCATCAGCAGGCCGTTGTCCGGGCCGACGAGGATTCGTGGCTGCTCCTCCACGGCGAGTGCGACAGCACGCCGCGCAGTCCCGACGCCGGGATCGACGACCGCGAGGTGGATCCCCGGCGGCGTGTAGGGAAGCGCGGCGCGGAGCATGAGCGCGCCGGCGCGGACATCATGGCGGGGCACGCCGTGGCTGAGATCGATGATTCGCGCGGTTGGGCAGCGCCGGGCGATCACGCCATGGCAGACGCCGACGAACTCGTCGCGGTAGCCGTAGTCGGAGAGGAAGGTGATGAGCGCGCCCACTACGCCGGTCCGCTGGCCGCTGCGGCGTCGGCAATCAGCGCGTCCAGCAAGCCGACGATGTCGTGCCGCGTGGCCTCGATGTGCGGCTCGAGACCGTGCTCACGAAGCGTCGCGCTGGTCACCGGTCCGATCGAGGCGATCCGCGTCTGCGGGCCGGGAGCGGCGCTCTGGAGAAAGAAGCGCACCGTCGAGGACGAGGTGAACGTCAGGTAGTCGGCTTGCGCGAGCGCCGCGGCCGTCGTGGCGTCGATCGGTTCGGCGACTGTGTCGTAGAGAGCGACGACGACGACTTCCGCGCCGCGGTCGCGCAAGCCCTCGATGAGTCGATCGCGCGCGACTGCGGCTCGCGCCACCAGCACCCTTCGCACCTCGAGCGAGTCCAGCGCCTCGAGCAGGCCTTCGGCGAGGAAGCGTGAGGGGACGATGTCGGCGATCACGCCGTGGCGGAGCAGCGCGGCGGCGCTGCCGGGACCGATCGCGGCTACGCGGGCGCCGGCGAGCTCGCGGGCGTCCTGTCCGTGTTTGGCCAGCAGATCGAACAGGATGTCCACACCGTTGGCGCTCGTCAGGCAGATCAGGTCAAAGCCATCGAGCGGCGGCAGCTCGACCGTCCGTGGCACGATCCGGATCGCCGGTGCCTCGAGCACGCGCGCGCCGAGCGAGCGCAGTTGGGCGGCGAGGCTGCTCAGCTGTGCCTGGGCCCGGGTAACGGCGACCGTGCGTCCGGCGAGTGGGCCGCGCTGCGTCCAGGCGAGCTGCGCCGCGAGGCGGCAGACCTCGCCGACGATCGCCACCGCCGGAGCCCGCACGTCGTGCTCGGCTGCTCGCTCAGCGAGCGTCGCGAGCGTCGCGAGAATCGTGCGCTGCTCCGGCAGTGTTCCCCGCTCGACGATCGCCGCCGCCTCGTCCGGGGGGCGCCCGGCATCGATCAGCCGTTCGGTCAACCGACCCAGCTGGCGCACGCCCATGTAGAACACGAGTGTTCCCGGGAAGGCCGCAAGCGCCGCCCAGTCGAGGGTCTGCTCCTCTTTGGCCGGATCCTCATGTGCGGTTATCAGCGCGAGCGCGCTCGCGAGGCCGCGGTGGGTGACCGGGATCCCCGCATACGCCGCGGCCGCGATTCCCGCAGTCACCCCGGGCACGACCTCGAACTCGATGCCGGCCGCGCGCAGCGCCAAGGCCTCCTCGCCGCCGCGGCCGAAGACGAACGGGTCGCCGCCCTTGAGGCGCACGACGAGCGCGCCAGAGCGCGCGCGGTCGAGCATCAGCGCGTCGGTCTCCTCCTGGGCGACCGAGGGTCCGGCACCCTCCTTGCCGACGTAGATCAACTCGGCGCAGGCGCGCGCGCCGGCTAGCGCCCGTTCGGGGATCAGGCGGTCGTAGAGGACGACGTCGGCGGCGGCGATCAGCTCGAGCGCCCGTGCGCTCATCAACCCCGGATCGCCGGGCCCGGCGCCGACGAAGCAGACACGTCCGCCGCCCACCCACCGCGCGCGAGCGTCAGCCTCCTCGGAGTCGCTCGCTGGATTCACGCGAGGAGCTCCGCCGCACCGACGCTCCGCAACCGCTCGGCGAGGGCTTCGCCGAGCGCGACAGGCTCGCTGCCGCGGTGGCTGTCGCGCACCCACGCCGAGCCATCGGTGCGCCCGACGAACGCGCGGAGCTCGATCGCGCCGTCGGCCAGCACCCTCGCGTGGGCGCCGAGCGGCCACTGGCAGCTGGCACCGAGCGCGTGTGCGAGCGCCCGCTCGGCCCGCAGTGTCCGCTCGGTAGCCGCGTCGCGAAACGGCGCGACTGCGGCCGCAACGCGCTCGTCGCCGCTGCGAGCCTCGATCGCGAGCGTTCCCTGGCCGACCGCCGGGATCAGCTCATCGAGCGGCACGCCGCTGTCGAGCCCGAGTCGTCCCAGGCCCGCGCAGGCGAGCACAACCGCGTCAAAGTCTCCAGCCTCGAGGCGGCGCAGGCGAGTGCCAACGTTGCCGTGCAGGGGAACCACCTCGATGTCCTCACGCAGCGCACGCAGCTGCGCCATGCGGCGCAGGCTACTCGTGCCGACGCGTGCGCCGCTTGCCAGAGCGACGAGCGATCTGGCGCCGCAAAGGGCGTCGCGGGCGTCCGCGCGCGCGGTGGCACCCGCGATCTCAAGACCGGGCGCGAGCGTGCCCGGCAGGTCCTTGGCCGAGTGGACCGCGAGGTCGATCTCACCGGCGTCGAGCGCCTCCTCGATGCGGTCGACCCAACGGCGCTTGTCGGCGTCCGGACTGGCGCTGCTATCGCCGCTGGTCGTGATCTGGACGAGCTCGACCTCGCCGTCGATTGCGCCCGCGACCAGCTCGGCCTGCGCGAGCGCGAGCGGGCTCGCCCGCGTGCCAAGCCTGAGCCCCGCGTGCGGCGCTCGCCGGGGCGTCACGCGCCGCTGCGGCGCCGCAGCACGCGTACGTTGTCGCGCTCGCCGGTCGGCGCTGCGCTGTCCCCTTCCTCAGTCCGCTGGAGTCCGAACAGATCACGCAGCAGCTCGACGCTGCGGTGTCCGCGGCCGGCGTCGAGCGTCTTGAGTCGGACCGTCGGTTCGTGCAGCAATCGAGCCGTGATCGCCCGCGCCAGCGCTTCGATTCGGGCGAGATCGGCGGATGAAGCGGACTGCCAGCGACCCGCGTTCTCGGCGAGGACCTGCTCGACGATCTGCTCGCCGCGCCCGCGCAGCGCGGCGATCGTCGGGCGGACGTCGAGCGCGCCGAGCCAGGCCGCGAAGCGCTCGATCTCCTCGGCGATGATCTCCTCGGCGCGCGGGACATCGGCCGCGCGGCTCGAGAGGTTGCGCTCGAGCACCTCCTGCAGGTCGTCGATGTCGCGCAGCGTGACGCCGGCGAGCTCGGAGCACGCTGGTTCGATGTCGCGCGGGACGGCGATGTCGATCAGCAACAGCGGCCGCCCGTTGCGTTCGCGCATCACCAGCTCGAGCTCCTCGAGGCCGACTATCGGATGCGGCGAGGAGGTCGACGCGAGCACGATGTCGGCTGCCTCGAGCTGGGCCGGGAGGTGCTCGAGGCCGACGACGCGGCCGCCGAAACGCTCGGCCATCGAGCGCGCCCGGCCGGCATGGCGGTTGGCGACGAAGATCGTGTGGACGCCGCGCGAGGCGAGTGCCTGCGCGGTCAGTTCGCTCGTTTCGCCGGCGCCGATGATCACGACGTGGCGCCCGGCCAGCTCGCCGAGCAGCGAGTCGGCGAGCTCGACGGCGACCGAGGAGAGGCTGACGTTGCTCTCGGCGAGTGCCGTCTCTGAGCGCACCCGCTTCCCGGTATGCAGTGCGGCGGTGAACAGGCGGTTGGTGAGTGGCCCGGTCGTGCCTGCGGCGAGGGCCGCCTCATAGGTGCGCTTGATCTGGCCCTGCACTTCGTGCTCGCCGAGGATCATCGAGTCGAGGCCCGCCGTGACACGGAACAGCTGGCGCGCCGCGTCGCAGTTACGCGGCGAGTAGGTCAGAGCGGCAAGCTCGGTCGGACGGATGTCGGCGTGGCGCGCGAGCTGGGCGAGCGCCGCGCCTTCGGCGGCCACCGCGTCGCCGACGACGAGGTAGAGCTCGGTGCGGTTGCAGGTCGAGATTGCAACCGCCTCGCGGATGTCAGGCTCCTCGCAGAGTGCGCTGGTGAAGCGCAGTGCCTGCTGCGCTGTGAGCGCCGCGCGTTCGCGCAACGCCACCGGCGCCGCTTTGTAGGAGATGCCCAGGCAGAGCAACTCGCCGCCCGTCCCGGTGCGCCCCTCGGGTGCGCCATTGCTGCCGGCCAGGCTCACGCGTCGTCCTCGACCCGTGCGCGCCTGCGGTCCTCGACCAACTCCGTCAGCTCGCCGAGCGCGCGCTCGCTCCGCACGAGTTTCGTCGCCATGATCGCCACGTAGATCAGGATGAGGGCAAAGAAGACGATGTAGGCGGCAGCGACGTAGGGTCCGGCGGTGTGGAGCGGCAGCGCTGGCATCAGCCGGCGCTGCCGGCGTGGGTGAGCGATGGCGCCGCGCTGCGGCGAGTGGGGGCGTCGTCGTCTTCGTCGCCCAGCAGGCGGCGCAGCTGACGCAGCTGTGCGGCGACGTGCTTGGCCGTCATCTCGAACTTCCACAGCGTGATCCACAGCAGCGTCGTGCTGATCATCGCGAGGTAGAAGACGACCTGCATGCGCCCCGGCAGGTTGCCACTGATGTTGTCGAGCGTGCGCGGATGCACGTAGGCGGGCGCGAGGCGGACGATGAGGAAGTTGATCGGGACGAACGCGCCGGCGGTGATCGCGAAGACCGAGGCATAGCGTGCCTGGCGCTCGGGGTCCTCGATCGCAAAGCGCAACGGTTGGTAGGTCGCGTAGAGCAGCATGACCAAGAGGAAGGAGACCAGCGTCGGCTCGTTCCAGACCCACCAATGTCCCCAGGCGCCGCGGGCCCAGATCGATCCGGTTATCAGTACGCCGATACCGAAGATCAGCGACAGGTGGATCGCCACGTAGGAGCGCATGTCCCAGCGCGGATCGCGCGTGCGCAGGTGCGCGATCGCCATCAACCCGGCGGCGACGAAACCGCCCAGCGTGACGATCGCCAGGGGGACGTGGACGTAGAAGATCTTCTGTAGGAACCCGAGGTAGGCGTCGTTTGGCGCCCAGAAGAACACGGCCGCGAGCGTGAGCGCGACCGACGCAACGGTAATTACCGAGAGGGACCGCAGCCCCTTGCCGTACATCGGGTCAGTCCTCCAAGAGGAAGTCGAATAGCGCGAAGGCGATCAACCCAAAAACGGCATCATAGAGCGCAAGCGTCACAAGCAATCGCAGTGGGATTGCGCCAGCGTGCGCCGGATCGAATAGCGGTGCGGTCGCGCCTGCGACGCAGAGCAGCACCGGCACCAGCAGCGGCAACGACAGCATCGGCCCGAGCAGATCGCGCGACTGGGTGCGGATCGCGAGCGCGCCGACGAGCGCGCCGATTACCGCGATTCCGAGGTCGCCGAGCGCAAGCACACCCAGCAGCCCCGGGAGCGCCTGGCCCAGTGACGGCTCCAGCAGTAGCAGCGCGAATGCCGGCACCGCGACCAGCTCGACGGCCGCCAGGTAGAACAAGAGCGTCAGTACCTTCGCGATCAGGAGGCTGCCACGGTCGGCAGGCGAGAGCAGAAATCCGTCGAACCCGCCCTGCTCGGCGTCAGCCAGGTAGAGGCGGTTGATGACGAGAATTGCCGCGAGTAGCAGTGTCACCCAAAGCACACCGCTGGCGAGGTTGCCGCTGAGCGAGTCCTCGTTGAGGCCGAAGTGGAACAGCACGAATGCCGTCACGCTGAACAGCCACATTGCCGGTAGGGACTCGAACGTGCGCAGCTCAAGGCGTAGCTGCGCCTCGAGCAAGGCGCGCACGACGCTCGAGGTTCGCGGCGTGCTCATCGGTAGAGCTCGGCGACGCCCTGAGGATCGAGTTGCGCCGGTGCGTCGAGGAACGCGGTGCGCCCGCGCGCCAGGCCGAGCACGAGATCGGCCTCGAGCAGCGCCCGGGCTGGATCGTGACTGACCAGCACGCGCGTCTTGCCCGAGGCACGCCCGATCAGCGGTTCGACGATCTCGCAGGCGGCCGGGTCGAGGTTCGCACGCGGCTCGTCGAGCAGCAGCAACTCTGGTTCGTGCAGCAGCGTGCGGCACACTGCCACGCGTTGAACAAGACCGCGCGAGAGCGTACGCAGCGGCTCATCGGCCCGCCGCTCGAGCGCAACGAGCGCCAGCAGCTCGCCGACGCGCTCGAGCCGGACCCCGTGGAGCTTCGCGTGCAGCCGCAAGTTCTCGCGGGCCGTCAGCTCGCGGTAAAGCATCGGTTCGTGCCCGAGCAGACCGATCTTGCCGCGCACCGCCCAGCTCTCCTGCGGTAGCGGATGACCGAGGACCTCGAGCTTCCCGGCGTGCGGTGCGAGCAAGGTGGCCAGCACGCGCAGCAGCGTCGACTTGCCGGCGCCGTTGGGACCCAGCACCGCGAGCGTCTGCCCTGCCGGGAGCGTGAGGGTGACCGCGGCGAGGGCCGTTCGCTCTCCGTAGCGGCGCGTTACGCCGCGCAGCGACAGCGCCGTCACGCGCCGCGCAGCTCCTCGGCCTGACTGGGAGATGCCATCAGCGCTCGAAGTATGCGCGACGACGCGCGTGTTAGCGCGACGAGGTGACCATCTCAGCGAGCGTCTGCGCGCGTTCCTCGCGGTTCAGGGCGTCGATGAACACGACGCCCATCGCGATCCCGAACACCAGAAACTCGATCAGACACATCGACGCGCCGGCCAGTCGTTGGTCGGTGATCGCCGAGATTCCGTAGGCCCGCGGCAGGCTCACGTAAAGCGGGAAGAGGGTGTGGTTGAGAAATGTCAGCGGCACGCAGACCAGCGCGCTCGCGCCGCGGGAGAACGCGACGTAGCCAAGCCGAGCCATACCCGGGTCGCGGCGCTCGCTGGGCAGAGGGGTGATGATCAGCCACCACAACGCAAAGCCGGTGTAAAAGAGCGTCAGGTGCTCAAAATTGTGCAGCAGCTGATGGCGCACGGTGAAGTCGAACACCGGCGGCAGCGACCAGAACAGCAGCGTGCCCGACCAGATTGGCAGCGCCACCCAGGGCTTTGTTGCGACGCCCCAGATGCGGCCAAGGATGCCGCGATGGGCAACCCGCTTGAGGAGCGGGCGGGGTAGGCCAAGCGGCAGGACGGGCGCGCGCAGGCCGAGGATCAGCAGCGGCGGGGCGACGTCCGAGAGCAGGGTGTGCTGGATCATGTGCGCCGAGAGCAGCCAGTGGACGGCGAGCGTGTTCAGCGGCGAGCCCAGAGCGATCGCCAGCACCACGAGACCACTCCAATAGAAGGCCCAGTGGCCTGGACCAACGGCCTTTCCGGTGACGCGACGAACTCGCCGCAGCATCGAGACGTACCACGAGCCTGCAACGAACAACCCGATCCACAGAAGGGGCGCGACGCTCCAGCTGCCCCAACCGGGCACGCCGCTCATCGTGCCTGCCTCGCCATGTCGCCGCGCGTCATATCAATCGCCGGAACGGTCCGTTGGGCGCTCGCGCGCCGCATAATTGGGTGGCGATGCCGAACCCGCGATTTGCCTTGATCCCGCACAGCCGCTGGACCGTATCATGCGCCCCTCACGCTCGACGCCGACCCGTCGGCGAGGGGTCGGGGGCTCCGCTTGACAGCGGCGAGCGGGCCGGTCTATGGCGGCTGCGAGCGCGCCGCGCCACTCCTGGGATTCAACCTAGAGCGCCCCGTCAGCGAGGGCTCACGTATCCTGCTCGAGCATGCCCGCCGGGTCCACACCGCCAAGCGGTGCGTCTGCCAGCTACGTTTGGGTGACTACGAGCGGCCACCGGCCGAGGACCACGGCGCTGCCCGAGCCGGCCGTTTGCCGCTGCTACCGCTTGAGGAGGCTCGAGCGCACATGAGCAGGTCGAGCGGCTCGGTGCTCGAGCGCTCGCCACCGTCTGCGCGGCGCGTGGCGGCACCCTCGCCAAACGGCGACGCGCCAGCCACCGATCGCGAAGTGTCGCTCGCCATCGGCGGCATGACCTGCGGTGCGTGCGCAGCCCGCGTCGAACGTGTGCTCAACGACGTCGAGGGCGTCGTCGCGCGGGTCAATTACGCGACCGAGCGAGCCACCGCCGTGCTGGCCGGCGACGTCGTGGTGCAACGACTGATCGAAAAGGTCAACTCGGCCGGCTACACGGCGGCGCTCGTTGCTCCCGGTTCTCCGGGAGTCGCGCAGGATGCCGGCGAGGCCGAGCGGCGCGTACGCTCGCTGCGCCGGCGTTTTTTTGTTGCGGTGACGCTGTTTATGCCGCTTTGCGACACCTCGATCTTCTTCTCGATCTATCCGTCGCTGCGCTTCTCCGGTTGGCAGTGGGTGATGGTTGCGCTGGCCGCGCCGGTGGTTACCTGGGCTGCCTGGCCGTTCTACAGCGCGGCGGTGCGCAGCGCGCGTCACGCCACGACGACGATGGACACGCTGGTGTCCCTGGGCATCGTGGCGGCCACCGGCTGGTCGCTCTACGCGATGTTCTTCATCGACACCGATGTACGGCGCTCGCTGTTGTTGGGACTCGCCCATCGTTCGACGGCCGGCGGCATCTACCTCGACGTGCCCGCCGGGGTCACCACGTTCCTGCTGGCCGGCCGCTACTTCGAAGCGTGGTCCAGAAAACGCAGCGGAGACGCGCTCCGCGCGCTGGCCGCCGTCGGGGCCAACGATGTGGCTGTTCTTGATGCGAGCGGCCGCGAACAGCGGCGGCCGATTGAGGATCTCGCCGTCGGCGACCGCTTCGTCGTGCGTCCAGGAGAGGCAGTGGCAAGCGACGGGGCGGTGGTTTCGGGGCAATCGGCGATCGACCGCGGCCTGATGACTGGCGAGTCCCAACCCGTCGAGGTAGGCCCCGGCGACCTGGTGCTCGGAGGCACGGTCTCCCTCAGCGGTCGCTTGGTGGTGGAAACGACCAAGGTTGGACGCGACACCCAGCTCGGTCAGATGATGCGCCTCGTCGAGCGCGCCCAGAACGAGAAGGCCTCCGTCCAACGGCTGGCCGACCGTGCATCGAGCGTTTTCGTGCCCGCGGTCCTGGTCGTCGCCCTCGCGACGTTGCTCGTTTGGCGGCTGACCGGCAATCCCGCGACGGCGGCATTCAGCGCCGCGCTCTCGGTGCTGATCATCGCCTGTCCCTGCGCGCTCGGTCTCGCCACGCCCGCCGCCCTGGTCGTTGCCTCGTGGACCGGTGCCCGCTTGGGGATCTTCTTCAAAGGCCATCGGGCGCTCGAGGCCGCGCGGCAGATCGATACCGTCGTCCTCGACAAGACCGGCACGCTCACCGAAGGCCAGATGACGCTCACGGGGGTCGAAGCTGTCTCCGGCGTTGACCAGCTTGCGATGTTGCGCCTCGCAGGATCGATCGAGCAGGCATCCGAGCACCCGGTTGCGCGGGCCATTGCGGCCAGCGCCGAGCAGCGTGTCGGCGAGCTGCCAGAGGTCGCCGCGTTTGTCGCGCTGCCTGGAATCGGTGCGCACGGCACTGTCGAGGGACACGAGATCTACGTCGGGCGGGGCGAGGGCGATCGCGGTCAGCTCGATGCGCAGGGGGCTTTGCTGTCTGAGCGTTGTGCCGAGTGGGAGAGCCTGGGACAGACGGTGGTCATCGTTCGGCGCGACCAGGCGGTGATCGGCGCGCTCGCCCTCGCCGACACGATCCGGTCCTCCGCCGCGCCCGCGGTGCGCCAGCTGCAGGCGCTCGGACTCCGCTGCGTGCTTCTGACGGGAGACAACGAGACGACGGCACAGGCGGTTGCTGCATCGATTGGCATCACCGAGGTGGTGGCCGGCGCGCTACCGGCGGAGAAGGTGGCGACGATCCACCGGCTGCAGGCCGACGGTCGATGCGTGGCGATGGTCGGCGACGGAGCCAATGACGCGCCGGCGTTAGCAGCGGCGGATCTTGGTCTTGCAGTCGGCTCGGGCACTGACATCGCGATCAACGCTGCCGACCTCATCATCGTGCGCGACGACCTGCGCGTCGCAGCGACGGCGCTTGCTTTGGCGCGCAGAACGCGCAAGACGATTCGGGGCAATCTCGCCTGGGCGTTCCTTTACAACCTCGCGGCAATCCCGCTCGCCGCGTGCGGCCTGCTCGATCCCTTGATCGCCGCGGCGGCGATGGCCCTGTCCTCGAGCTTCGTGGTCTGGAACAGCTCCCGCTTGCGCCACGCTGCTCCCCTTGCCGGCGCCTGATCGCCAGCCGGCAGTAGCGGCCTGGGGGTCGGGCGGTGTTTATCTCACGGTGCCAGCTGGCGGAGAGCGAAACACGCCGCGCGGGCCGTGGCCTGGCGAGGGCCCGCGCGGCGATGTCGTGGTGCTACCAGCCGCTTGAGGAGGTCCCGCTCGTGGACTTCTTCGGGGCTTTGGTGACTGCGGAGCCGCTGGTGCTGACGGCGTACCAGTAGCCGCCGAACGCGAACTGATCTTGGCCGTTGGTCTGGCCGGCTGCGGAGTCGCCGGCAAACTCGTAAACCGGGTGGCCGTTGTAGGTGACCTGCTTGACGCCGTGCGCGCGGCTGATCGTGCCGAGGTCCTTGGACTTGGCGGAGCCCTTGGCCTTCGGTGCGCCGACAGTGGTCAGCGGGGGCCAGCCGGTCGCGCAACCGCCCGAGCACGTGGATTTGTTTTTGCTGTCGGTGCTCAACGTGTACAGGGTGCGACCGTTGGTGCCGACGAGCACCGTGCCGAGCGAGGTGCTGCGCGTGCTGACCACCGCGTGCGAGCTCGCCGTATGCGCCGTAGAGGCCATGGCTACCGCTGCCGTCAAGCCGATTGCGACTCCCGCCGTGGCGAGCAGTGTGGCGATCTTCTTCATTGGTGACTCCAGAGGTTTGTTGGATTGCCTTCCCCTACCAAGACTCCGGCTGCGTGCGGTTTCTTCCCGGCGACCAAGACAGCGGGGCTGAGCGCGTCGATCGTTAGTTCCTTGAGCTGGCGGCCTACGCCTCGACCAGGGGTGTGACGTGCCGGAGGAACGGCTCCACCTCGATGCCCCGGCCCGTCGCCTGCTCGACCAGCGGTTCGGTGTCGAGGCGCCGGCCGTATCGGTGGACGCGCTCAGCCAGCCAGTCGCGGATCGCCGCAATGTCGCCGACGCTGAGCGCCGTGTCCTGTGTGCCGAGGTCCGCCTCGAGCTGCTCCCAAAGCTGCGCCGCGATCAGGCAGCCGATCCCGTAGCTCGGGAAGTAGCCAAATGCGCCAGCCGCCCAGTGGATGTCCTGGAGCACGCCCGAGGCAGCGTCGGGCACTTCGAGCCCGAGCAGCCGGCGCATACCATCGTTCCACGCCGCCGGCAGATCCCCGATGTCGAGACTGTTCTCAAATAGGGCGAGTTCGAGCTCGAAGCGCAGCGCGATATGCAGCGGGTAGGTCACCTGGTCGGCCGAAACGCGGATTAGCGACGGGCGTACCTGGACGAGCGCAGCATGCAACGCCTCAGCGTCGATCGGGAACCCTCCGGCGGCCAACTCGGCTGCGAGCACCGGGGTAAACGCACGATTGCGCCCGACATGGTTCTCCCAGAGCTTGCTCTGCGACTCATGCACCGACATCGATGTGCCGCGACCGAGGTTCGTCCGCTCGAGCTCTGGCGCGATCTGGCGTTCGTAGAGCGCATGGCCAAACTCGTGCAACGCTGCGACCACTGATTCGAGGCTGCCGTCTTCGTAGCGCGTCGTCACGCGCGTGTCGCGCCGGCTGAGCGACTCGCTGAACGGGTGCGTGGAGACGTCGACGCGCCAGCTGTCGTCGCCGACGCCGATGCGGCGCAGTGTGCTTAGCACCGCTGCCTTCTGCGCGTCGATCGGCACGTCAAGGCTCGCGCTGAGGTCCGCTGGCGCCGCGGATTGCTCGGCGAGCAGCGCCGTCAATCCCTCGGTGAGCCGGGCGAACACCGTTTCCAGACGCTGCGCGGGCACGCCAAAGTCGTAGTCATTGAGCAGCGCGTCATAAGGTCGCTCGACATCGTTAAAGCACGCGGCGTAGTCACGTGCGAGCTCGACATTGCGGCGCAGTGCTGGCACGAATGCCTCGAAGTCGCTGGTCGCGCGCGCCGCCTGCCAGGCCGTCTGACCCTCGGAAGCTGCCTGCGCTCGTTCGCCAACCAGCTCGGACGGCACGCGCCGCTGGCGATCCCAGTCGCGTCGTGCAAGCCGGACGATGTCGCGGTCGAGATCGCTCAACGCTGCTGCGTCAGCTTCGATGTCGTCGAGCCACTCGCCTACCTCGTCAGCGACAGCCCGCTCGTGCGCGAGTCGACTGAGGGATGCGAGCTGGTGTCCGCGTGCGGAGGCACCATCGGGCGGCATCATCGTCTCCTGGTCCCAGCTCGCGAGTCCCCCGAGCGCGTCGAGATCGGCGAGCTCGGCGAGGCGCGTCCGCAGAGTGGCTAGCGCAGGCATGTGATGGAGCTAGGGGGACTCGAACCCCCGACCTCCTGGGTGCGATCCAGGAGACCGTGCGCTGGAGCGCGGAGTTTCGGGGGTTTGCGGGTTGATTAAGGCCAGTAAAAACGGGTGATTCTGGTCCAAACGGTACCCTAAACGGTACCCTGCGGACCGCGGTACCCTGGTGGTACCCTGCGCGTATGACGAGACTTCCGACCGGTGCATTGGTGGTCCGTAGGGACGCCGAAGGACACCCCTACTACGAGGCCAAGTGGCGCCGCCAAGGCGTTCAGGTGAAGCGGCGCGTGGGCTCGGCATGGCTCGATCCGGGAAGCGACGGCAGCTGGCAGCCACGCCGCGGTCGCGTGCCGGAGGGGTCCTTCGACGAGAAGCGGGCGACGGTGGCGATGGCGGCGATTGTCGCAGAACACGACGCGGACGAGTGCGCGATCGAACGCGGCCTGCGCGAACGTCGCGAGCGCGGCGCAACGGTGCGCGAGCTCGCCGCCGAGTGGCTCGAGTACGTCTGGCGCGAGAAGGGCGCGAAGCCGGCGACGCTCCAGGACTACGGATACCTGCTGAAGGATCCCGGGACTCCGCACAAGCGCGGACCGGGCGCCAACCCCGGACGAATAATGCGCGCCCTCGGCGACCAGGCGATCGCCGAAGTCACCACGAGCGACGTGGCGAGCTTCCTGCGCGGCCTCGAGCGCGACGGCATGAGCCCGCGCTCCGTCAACAAGCACCGCGAGGTCCTCAGCGCGATGTTCGCCTACGCCCAGCGCGAAGACACCTACGCGCTCGAACACAATCCGGTGACCGGCACGAGCAAGCGACGCGAGCTGCCGCCCGCCGTGCTCGACTTCTTCGAGCCCGAGGAGATCGAGGCGCTCGCCCGCGCGGCAGCGGCCGGCGCCCACCGCGGCACGCAGCCGGCCGACCTCCCTGCGGGCGAGGCCGAATGGCGCGCGTGGGAGGACCGCCAGGACGCCGAGCTCTACCGCGTCGCCGCCTACACCGGGATGCGCCTCGGCGAGCTCCTCGCGCTGCGCTGGGAAGATGTCGACCTCGAACGTCGGCGCGTGATCATCCACCGTGCCGTCAGCGCCGGCGTCGAAGGGCCGACCAAGAGCCGCCAGGCGCGATCGCTACCGCTCGCCGACGCCAGCGCCGCAGCGCTCGCAAGACTCGCCGAGCGCGGCGACTATACCGAGCGCGACGACTACGTCTTCTGCTCACGCCTCGGCCGGCGCCTCGACCGCTCCGCCGTGCGCCGCCGCTACACGCGCGCGCGTGACGCTGCCGGGCTGCGCGCGCTGCGCTTCCACGCCCTGCGCCACGCCGCCGGCTCGCTCGTTGCGCGCGAGGCCGGCGCGCACTTCGTCCAGGCGTTCCTCGGACACTCGCGCCTGAGCACTACCGAGCGCTACCTCCACGCGAAGTCGCGGCCGCAGGACGTCGATACGCTCAACCGCGCGTTCGCCGGGTCGATCGCCCCGGTCGCCGAAGAGTCCTAGTAATCACCGCCGCTGTGGGACGGGGCGAGCGGGCTTACTCGTCAGCGTGTCTCCCTCGGGGCTCGCGAGCTGGCGTTCCAGATCGGTGAACGCCGCGATGATCTCCGGTGCCTCGTAGGCGCGGTTGCGTCGACCGACATTGACCTGCCGCAGCACACCCGCTTTGACGAGTTGCGCTATGGCGTTATTTGCAGCGGTGAAGGAGCGCCCGATGAGCGCAGCTGCGCTCGGCACGGTCACCACGGGGGCTCCGGGCAGAGCGCGGAGCAACAGGTCAGCGGCGGAGTTCTTGCGGACGGAGCCGATCCGCGCGCGCCAGGTCGTCTCGATGTCCTGTGCGCGCTTTTCGAACGCGGTGGCGTCAGCCACAGCCCGCGTGCAGGCAATCGAGAATTGGGCAATCCAGCGGTTGGTTCCGTCGTGTGCGTCTTTCGAGGTCGCAGGCCCGCGGTAGCGGGCGCCGGTGAGCGCGTTGACGTAGTCCTTAGCCCACGTTGCGAGTATCAGCGACACCGGCGGGAGCACGCGACTCGCGAGCCCCCTGCGGCGCAGAACGAGCTGGATCAACGCCCTGCCAGTGCGCCCGTTACCGTCGACAAACGGGTGGATTGTCTCGAACTGCGCGTGCGCGATCGCAGCCTGCACGACGCCCGGGAGGTCGTCGGTGTTGCAGAACGAGCAGACGTCAGCCATGAGGTTTGAGACGAGCTCGTGCGGAGGCGGCACGTACGCTGCAGAGCAGGGGTTGTAGGAGCTACCACCGATCCAGTTCTGCTCCCGTCGGAACGCCCCCGCGTACGACTCGAGGCGCGTCCCGCCGAGCAGGCGACGGTGGATCTCGAGCAGCAGCTCCACGCTGATCTCGTCACCGGCACCGACCTGCTCAATGCCGTAGACCATCGCGTCGATGTTCCCCAACACCTCGCTTGCCGTGACGTCCGCCGGTGCGTCATTGAGTCCGCGAATGGCCTCGGCGCGCAGCAGTCGCCTTGCCCCGATGTCGAGGCCCTCGATTCGAGACGAGGCAACTGCCTCGGCGCGCAGCAAGATGCGGGCAAGCGCCTCGGTGTCGATAAGCGCCGACGCCTTGACGTTCAGTCGAGCGATCGCTGTCTCGGCCTCCGCAACATCGGCAGCGACGTCACCGTCGAGTCCAAAGCTGCGCTCGGCGAGAAGATCTGGGACGTAGGCCTCGTAGTCGCATGAGCGACGGTCTGCCTTCGTCTGGCCGGCTGGGTCGCTGGTCCAGCGACGGCGAATAACCTTTGACATAGATTCTCCTTGTTAAAGGTTAGCTTACAACCTTCAATACATCGAATCCTTATTGTCGGTGGCGTTTGCAACGGCGCTTGGCCGATTCCTCCACATGTTGGGTGGATCGGTCAACGCCAGCGTCGCGACGCATCAAAGGATCCGGGGTGCATGCACGAAGTCGTTTGCGTAGTCCTAGCTACGGCTAGCCGGAATAACGTCATCGCAGGTGATACTGTCTGATGCGACGCGAAGCGGAGCGTCAGACAGTATCTGGAAGACCCGACTCGCGTGCGGGGAGTGCGTGCCCTAGCCGGTCGCTCCTATTCGCGCGCAGCGAGCATGCGACCGGCGTCAATGGGCGGAGACGCTTTCACGAGCGCAGTCAACGCGACGGTCTAGCCGTTGCGTTGCGTTGCGTGCTCTTGCTCCGGCGCGCCCAGCGTCCGTACCACCTCGACCGCTCGCCGCTGGCGTGCTCGAGTGCGAGCCGGTTTCCCGCGCCGCGCGCTTCGAGCGAATTAGCAGGCGCTTCGAGCGTTGCTCGCGTGTCGAGGTCCAGACCCTCGGGATAGCGACGAGACTCGCGTCAACCCCAACGAAACGCTGATCGACCCAACTGGCTGGCGTCTATGTGTCCATTTTTATGGAAACAGTTTGGCGGTCGGGCTAGGTTGCGGCGGCTTCAGGGTTGCGAATGCTGGGACAGGCCGGTTTGGCCGCGTTGGCTGAATTGGTTTGCGGCTACTGGGATAAGCACGAACGCCGGTTTAGGAGCGCGTTGCTGCTGTGGAGTGACCGGAGGGTTGGCGTGGCGGGCGGATCGCGGTCTGCTCGTGTTCTGCGGCGCTCGTTGTTGGCGGCGGCCGTTTTGGTGGTGGCGGTGGGGGTGGTTGTCGCGGCGAGTCAGGGCACGCAGCCTGATGCGACGTATTTGACGACGGTTGCCGCGGATTCGCCGGTCGCTCAGTTTCAGTTCGCTGACGCGGCTGGGTCGTCGACCATCAAGGATTCGGTGGGGTCGTATACGGCGACGAATGACGGGGTCACGTTGGGTGGGACCGGCCCGTTTCCTGGGAGCTTGTCGGGGTCGTTGAACGGGACTTCGTCGTATGCGGTGCTGCCGTCAAGCCCGTTGAAGTCGGCGACGGTGTTTACGGCTGAGGGTTGGGTGTATTGGTCGGGCGGCTCGTCCTATGGCGAGCCGGTGTTTGATTTTGGCTCGAGCAGCACCGTTTTCATGTATTTGACGCCGGCGTCGTCGGCGACGAACCATCCGATGACCTTCGAGATCGAGGACGGCTCGAGCAAGAACTACACGGTCACCGCTACGACGCTGGCGTCGAACACGTGGGAGTACGTCGCGGTGACCGAGACGACGGCCGGGGTGTTGACGCTGTATTTGAACGGCGTGCAGGTCGGGCAGACGACTGGGGCGACGATTTCCCCGGACACGCTGGGCAGCGTGTCCGACGTTTGGTTTGGCAAGTCGATCGCTGGCAGCCCGTATTTCAAGGGCGATTTGAGCAACGTCGCGTTCTACACCTCGGCGCTCTCGACGGCTCGGATCCTGGCGCATTACAACGCCGGCGAGTTCCCGGTCAACAGCGCGCTGCCGACGATCAGCGGTACCGCGGAGGATGAGCACACGCTGACCGCCGGGGACGGCACCTGGACTGGGGTGTCGCCGATTACTTATGGCCCGCAGTGGGAGACGTGCAACACGTCCGGGACGAGTTGTTCGAGCATTGCTGGTGCGACCGGCACGACGTTTGGGCTGACCCCGTCACAGGTTGGAACGAC
Source organism: Solirubrobacterales bacterium (assembly GCA_003133565.1). Taxonomy (GTDB): domain Bacteria; phylum Actinomycetota; class Thermoleophilia; order Solirubrobacterales; family Solirubrobacteraceae; genus Palsa-513. The sequence continues at coordinate 5,130 of PKYB01000071.1, read as the reverse complement.
GATCCGGGTCGCTGTCGGGGCGACGAACAGTGCGGGGTCGGGCTCGGCGACGTCCGCGCAGACCGCGACCGTGGTGGCGGCGCCACCGGCCAACACGGCGCTGCCTGCGGTCACCGGGACGGCCGAGGACGGGCAGCTGCTGTCGGTCAGCAACGGCACGTGGACCGGGACACCAACGGTCACCTACATCTATCAGTGGGAGTTGTGTAACAGCTCGGGTGCGAGCTGCTCGAACATCTCCGGCGCGACAGCCTCGACTTATCGCCTGGTCACGAGCCAGGTCGGCGGCACGGTCCGTGCGATCGTGACCGGAACGAACACGGTAGGCAACGCGAGCGCGACATCGGCGGCAACGGCGAAAATCACAGACGGCCCACCGGTCAACACGGTGCTGCCGGCGATCACGGGCACAGCGGAGGACGGGCAGACGTTGACTGCTGGCACGGGGACGTGGGTTGGGACCGCGCCGTTCACCTACACCTACCAGTGGCAGAGCTGCAACGGCTCGGGTGGTAGCTGCGCGAACATTTCAGGCGCGACCAGCTCGACATACGCGTTGACGTCCGGCTATGTCGGCAAGACGCTCGATGTGATCGTCAAGGCGACGAACGCGACGGGTAACGCGAGCGCGACATCGCCAGTCACCGCGGTGGTGGTTGCGGCGCCGCCGGCGAACACGGTCCTCCCCGCAATCACAGGGACAGCGAAAGCCGGTCAGACACTTACGGCGTCGACGGGGACTTGGACCGGCACGCCGACGATCACCTACGCCTACCAATGGCAGGACTGCAACACCTCCGGCGGCAGCTGCTCGAATATCATTGGCGCGACGAGCTCCACCTACGTCCTCGCCGCCGGGGACGTAGGCAACACGGTACGTGTCGTCGTCACAGCGACAAACGCGGGCGGCTCGGTGTCGGCAAACTCGGCTGCTACCGCGACCGTCGCGGCGCTCGCGCCCGCCAACACCGCGGCGCCCGCGATCACCGGCACCGCGAAGGACGGTCAGACGCTCACGTCCTCGACCGGCACCTGGACCGGCATCCCGACACCGGCCTACACCTATCAGTGGGAGAGCTGCAACGCCAGCGGGGGAAGCTGCGCCAACATCAGCGGCGCGACGAGCTCCACGTACACGATCACCTCAGGCTACGTCGGCGACACGATCAAGGTCACGGTGACCGCGACGAACTCGGGCGGCAACGCGTCAGCCACATCAGCTGCGACCGCGGTCGTTGTCGCGGCGGCGCCCGTCAACACCGTCCTTCCCGCGATTAGCGGCACGGCGCAGGACGAGCAAACGCTAAGTGTCAGCAACGGCACGTGGACCGGCACGCCGACGCTCACCTACAGCTACCAGTGGCAGAGCTGCAACAGCTCGGGCGGTAGCTGCTCGAACGTCTCGGGCGCGACCAGCTCGACCTACGCGCTGACTCCAGCCTATGTCGGCGACACGCTGAAGGCGACCGTGACCGCCACCAACAGTGTGGGGAACGCGAGCGCGACGTCGGCCGCCACGAGCACGATCACAGCGGCGCCGCCGGTCAACACGGCGCTGCCGGCGATCTCCGGTACCGCCCAGGAGGGGCAAACCTTGACGGCGTCGACAGGGTCGTGGACGGGGACGCCGACGATCACCTACGCCTTCCAGTGGCAGGACTGCAACAGCGCGGGTGGGAGCTGCTCGAACATCTCGGGAGCGACCAGCTCGACCTACGCGCTCGCCGCCTCCGATGTCAGTCATACCGTCGTGGTTGTCGTGACCGCGACGAACGCTGCCGGTGTCGCCTCCGCGAGCTCTCCGGCCAGTGCGACGGTCGCTGGCTCGCCGCCAGTCAACACGACCGCGCCGTCAATCTCCGGCACACCGCTCCAAGGCGCAACGCTCACCGCGGCGACCGGGACCTGGACAGGCGCAGCCCCGATCACTTACGCCTACCAATGGCAAGATTGCTCGAGCCAAGATTCAGGCTGCACGAATATCTCGGGGGCAACCGGGTCGACATATTCCCCGACTGCCACGGACGTCGGCTCGAACATCGACGTCGTCGTCACCGCGACGAACTCCTCGGGCGTGACGCCCCAGGCCTCGACGCAAACCGATCCGGTCGAAGGCTACGACGACGGGACCGCCTGCACCGACACCTGGACCGGCGCCGCCGGTGACGGGCAGTGGACGGACGGGGCCAACTGGGCCACCGGTACGGCGCCCGGCAGCTCGGATCACGCTTGCATCTTCGGAGCCAACACGACGGTGACCGTCAGCGGCTATGCGAGCGCCGGGTGGGTCACAGACGCCGGAACGCTCAGTCTCACCAACGACGCGTTGTCGTTGTCGAACGGTTCGCAGACGTCGCTGGTGCAGTCGCTCTCGATATCGGGTGTTGCGACGCCCTATTACTCCTACAGCGGGAACTTGTACGGGTCTGGGACGCTCGAGGTGTCGGGATCGTTTGCTTGGTCGGGTGGCACGATCTCGGGCGACGGTACGCTGGTGTTGCTGTCGTCAGCGACGGGGACGATCAGTAACGGTGGGGTGATACCGACGCTGAGCGGCTGGTCGCTGGCGAACGATGGTTCGCTGACGATCCAGGGCGCGCTCGAGGGTGAGAACAGCGCGCAGCTCAACAACTCCGGCACGCTCGTTTTGGGCAGCGGCACGGGCCTCTATTTGGATGGCGGCGCGCCGTCGCTGCTGTTGAACACGGGGACGCTCGAGCAGTCTGGAACAGGAACGACGCAAGTGTGGTTCTCGATCGATAACGAGAGCTCAGTTGATGCACAGAGCGGCCAGCTCGAGTTCCTTGGTGGCGATCCGAGCGAATCTGGTGGCGCGACCGACCCGTGGTTCCCGTTGGGTGGCGAACAGGGCAGCTGGACCGCGAACTCGGGTGCGTCGATCGCGTTCTCCCAAGGCAGCTACCAGCTCGGCAATAACGTCTCGATGAGCGGCGAGATCGAATTCGATGGCGGCTTCAGCCAGGACGACCCGACAGCGTCGTATCCTGGCGGGACCGTGTCGGCCGGCTCGATTGATGGTCCCGCGGCGAATCTTGTGGATCTATCAGGTTCGCTTTCGCTGACCGATCCGTCCGGAGCGTCGACCGTGGGGTCGCTGTCGATGACGGGCTTCGCCAGCGGATGCTGCACATGGGGTCAGGGCACGCTCGCGGTGGCCGGTACCCTCGATGTGACGGGATCGCTCGAGTGGAACGGAGGAACGATCTACGGGCCCGGCCAGACCGTCCTCGTTCGATCGGCGACCGGCGTCATCGATCCGTCCGGTGGCTGGAACGGGCCAACCTTGGACGGCGCAGCATTCATCGACCAGGGAACGTTGACCGTCGACCCGACTGCGTGGCTGCAAGGCAACGACGGCGCGACACTCCAAAACGACGGGAATCTCGACATCACCGCTGACGGCAACGTGATGCTGACCGGGACCGGTGCCAACCCGATCCTCGACAACCTCGGAACGATCACCGAAAACGACGGCGGAAACGACGGCACATCCACCGTCGCTTGGTCATTCGACAACGAGGGCGCGATCGATCAGGTGTCCGGCACGCTCGCATTCACCGGTCCGAAGATCAAAGTCGCGCCCGCACCGTCGCTGGAGTACGGCGGCGGGAACCCGGCCGCGCCTGACATTCCCCACTGCCAGTTCGCCGGATCGGTGGGATGCGCCTCCGGTGACATGACGCAATCCCAGACTGATCTTTCGGCCACCGGTCTGGGCGGCGGGTTGACGCTGACGCGATCCTACGACTCCCAGGCCGCGGATACCGCGACGTCCCCCGGGATCTTTGGCTACGGCTGGACGGCTTCCTACGAAGACTCGTTGGTGATCGACGAGCAGGCAGGCACGGCGACGGTCGACCAGTCCGATGGCAGCCAGACGCCCTTTACGATCAACTCGAACGGGTCGTTTAGTGCCCCGGCGTGGGTGCAAGCCACGCTTGTGCAGAACGGGAGCGGGAGCTACACCTACACGCTGCCGGACCGCGACACGATGACTTTCAACGGGGACGGCGTGCTGCTGAGCGAGGCTGACGCGAACGGCAACACGACGAGCCTGACCTACAACGGCGCCGGGCGGCTCACGACCGTCACCGACGCGGGCGGCCAGACGATCACGCTCACCTACAACAGCGCCGGGCTGGTCGCGAGCGCGACCGACCCGACCGGACTGACGGTCGACTACACCTACGACTCGGACGACAACCTCGTCGAGGTCACGGACTCCTCGGGGCTTGACAGCCCGCGCTGGCAGTTCGCGTACAACGGCTCGCATGAGATGACGTCGATGACGGACGCCGACGGCAACACCACGACGACGACCTACGACAGCTCGGGCCGGGTGGTCTCGCAGACCGATCCGAAGAGTCGCACGACGACATGGAGCTACACCGGTGATCCGCTGACCGGCACGAGCACCACCCAGGTCACGAACCCTGCTGGGGACGTGACCGACGGGTCGTTCAACTACGGCGAGCCGACCGCGATGACCGACGCCGCCGGCACTACGAACGCGACGACGGAGGACACGACCTACAACGGCTCCTATGAGCCGGTGAGCAGCACCGACGGTGACGGCCACACCACAGCGACCAGCTACGACTCGGCAGGCGACCCGGCGAGCGTGACCGACGCGGATGGCAACCCGACGAGCTACACCTACAACGCCTACCACCAGGTGTTGACCGCAACCTCGCCCGAGGGTGAGACGACGACATATACCTACGACAGCAACGGGAACCTGCTGTCGAAGTCCCAGCCGCTCGTAGTCGGCGGGACCACGGTCGCGACCGCGACGACGAGCTACACCTACAACACGGACGGGACATTGGCGAGCGAGACCGACCCCGACGGCAAAACGACCACATACACCTACAACAGCCAGGGCAACCTGGCGAGCGAGACCGACCCGGACGGCAACACGACGACCTACACCTACGATGCGGACGGCCGCGAGCTCTCGGTCACTAGTCCTGAAGGCAACGTGACGGGCGCGGATCCTGCTGATTTCACGACGACCTACACGCTCGACGCTCTCGGCCGCGTGACGGCAGTAACCGATCCGCTCGGCAACGTGACCACGACCAGCTATGACCCGGACGGCAACGCCGT
>PKYB01000052.1 GCA_003133565.1 Solirubrobacterales bacterium | reverse complement strand
GCGCAGATCTCCGCGTTCAAGTCCGGCAACGCCGAGATCCTCACCGGCGTTGTGATCCCGCCCGACTTCGTCAACTTCTGGAAAGAGGCGGCGCAGCAGGGCTTCAAGCCGAAACTGGTCACCATGGCCAAGGCGATCTTGTTCCCGTCAGTTGTCTACTCGCTCGGCGCGCTCGGCGAGAACGTCGGCAGCGAGTACTGGTGGGGCCCGCCGTTCCCCTTCAAGTCGTCAGTGACCGGGCAGTCCGCGGCGCACCTGGCAGCCGCCTACACGGCGTCGACCAAACAGCAGTGGACGCAGCCGATCGGTTTCGCGCACGCGGTGTTCGAGGTCGCGTTTGCTGCGCTCGCCAAGGCCAAGGGTCCGACAGACAAGACTGGCATCATCGACGCAATCAAGACCCTCAAGCTCGACACGGTTGTTGGGCCGCTCAACTGGAACACTGGGCCGGTGCCGAACGTCGCCAAGACTCCGCTCGTCGGCGGCCAGTGGCGCAAGAGCAAGAAGTATCCATATGAGATCGTGATCGTCGCGAACCCGGGGCATCCGCACATCCCGAGGGCTGGGCACGTAGAAGCGCTGGCGTGAGCGAGTCGCTGCTGTCCGTAGCGAACCTACGGAAGTCGTTCGGTGCGCTCCTCGTCGTCGACGACGTCACCTTTGACGTCGCCGGCGGCGAGGTGCTGGGCGTGATGGGGCCCAACGGCGCCGGCAAGACGACGATGCTGAACCTGGTGAGCGGCGCGCTGGCGCCTGACGGCGGGCGCGTCGTCCTCGCCGGCAAGGACGTGACGCGGGTCGGGGTAGTCGGCCGCTGCCGGCGCGGCATCGGCCGCACCCACCAGGTTCCGCGTCCCTTCGAGCGCATGAGCGTGTTCGAGAACATCCTCGTCGGCGCGACGAACGGCGGCGGCACCCACCGCGGCCGCGAGCGCTACCGCCTCGCCAACGGCGCGATCGAGCGCGCCGGACTCAGCGGCAAGGCCAACCGGCTCGCCGGCAGCCTGCCGCTGCTCGACCGCAAGCGACTCGAGCTGGCGCGCGCGCTGGCGACGGCGCCCGAGATCCTGCTGCTCGACGAGATCGCCGGTGGACTCACCGAGCCCGAGGTCCAGAAGCTCGTGGAGCTCGTCCTCGAGCTGCGCGCGAGCGGGCTCGGAATCGTCTGGATCGAGCACGTCGTGCACGCGCTCATGGCGACGGTCGATCGTCTGATGGCGTTGACATACGGCCGCGTGATCGCGCAGGGCGATCCGCAGGAGGTGATGGAGAGCGAGGAGCTGCAGCATGCCTATCTCGGTACGGTCGCGCCTTGAGCTCGCTCGAGGTCGAGTCGATCGACGTCCACTACGGCGACTTCCAGGCGCTCTGGTCGGTGGACGTGGCCGTCGAGACCGGCGGCACGCTCGCGATCATCGGCGCCAACGGCGCCGGCAAATCGACGCTGCTCGGGGCGATCGCCGGCTCGCGGCGGCTGAGCAGTGGATCGATCCGCTTCGACGGCCGCGACATCAGCGACCTGCCTGCCCACGCGCGCGTAGCCCTCGGGATCACGCTCGTGCCGGAGGGCCGCCGCCTCTTCCCGAGCCTCACGGTCGAGGAGAACCTGACGATCGGCGCGTTTCGCCGGCGTAAGGGACCGTGGTCGCTGAATCGCGTCTACGAGCTGCTGCCGATCGTCGCGAACCTCCGCCAGCGCCACGCCAACCAACTCTCGGGCGGCGAGCAGCAGGCCGTCGCGATCGGTCGCGCTCTGATGAACAACCCGCGCCTGCTCTTGCTCGACGAGCTGTCGCTGGGCCTCGCGCCGGTAATCGTGCAGAGCCTGTACGCCGTCCTCCCCGAGGTCAGCGCCGAGGAAACCACGGTCCTGCTCGTCGAGCAGGACGTCGGTCAGGCAATCGCCGCCGCCGATCGCGTTCAGTGCCTGCTCGAAGGCCGCGTGACCCTCGAGGGCGACGCGAACGACCTCGATCGCGACTCGATCAGGGCGGCCTACTTTGGCATCTGAGGTGCGTCACGGAGTGCCGCCGTGGTCTGGGTAAACGCGGTCGTCCAGGGCCTCATGCTCGGCGGGCTCTACGCGCTCTTCGCCTGCGGGCTCTCGCTCATGTTCGGCGTCATGCGCACCGTGAACCTGGCTCACGGCGATCTCTCCGTCGTCGCCGCGTACGGCTCGCTCGCGCTCGTCGACTCGCTCGGCTGGAGCCCCTTCCTGACGCTGCTGATCGTGATCCCCGGCATGGCCATCGTCGGCCTCGTGCTGCAGCGCCTCGTGCTCGACCGGGCACTCGGGATCAGCGCGCTCGCGCCGCTGCTCGCGACATTTGGGCTCTCGATCGCGCTCCAGAACCTGCTGCTACAGATCGACTCGCCCGATTCGCGGATCCTCCCGATCGGCTCCTTCGGGATCGGCAGCTGGAAGATCTCCGGTCAGCTCTCGATCGGCTGGTTCCCGCTCCTCACGCTGGGCGTCGCGATCGTCGTGCTGCTCGGGATCGAGCTGTTCCTGCAGCGAGCGCGGCTCGGGCACGCGATGCGCGCGACGCGAGACGATCCGGCGACAGCGCAGCTGATGGGCATTGACTCGCGCAAGATCTACGCGCTCGCCGCGATGCTGGCGCTCGCCACGGTCGGCATTGCTGGCGTCTTTCTCGGCATGCGCACGACGTTCACGCCGACCAGCGGCTCGAGCTACCTGATCTTTGCATTCGAGGCCGTCGTGATCGGCGGCATCGGCTCCGTTCGCGGCACCCTCGCCGGCGGCATCGTGCTCGGTGTCGCGCAGACCGTGGGGGCCCAGATCAACGCCGCTGACCCGATCCTGATCGGGCACCTCGTCTTCCTGACCGTCCTGGTCGTCAGGCCGCGCGGCCTGTTCCGAAGCTCGGTGCTCGCATGAGCGCGCACGCCGCCGCGACGCCTGATCCTGCCGGGGCGCCGGCTGGCTCCGGCTCGGGGCCGCGCGTCCGCCGCTCGGCGCGCTTCGGCTGGATCTCCTTCGTCATCTTCGCGGTCGTCGTGGCGCTGATGGCGCTGGTGCCGGTGACGGAGTCGGTCGGCAACATCAACAACCTCACGCAGCTGCTGATCCTGATCGTGATGGGGGTCACCTGGAACCTGCTCGCGGGCTACGCCGGGCTCGTCTCGATCGGCCTGCAGGCCTTCATCGGGCTCGGTGGATACATCCTGCTCGACCTCGCCGACAACAACGCCGTCCAGCCGTTCGTCGCCCTCGCCCTCACGGCGCTGCTCTGCGGCGTCGTTGCGCTGGTCAGCTCGTTCGTCGTCTTTCGCCTGCGCGGCGGCTACTTCGCGATCGGGACCTGGGTCGTCGCCGAGGTCTTCTCCCTGATCACCCAGCAGATCAACTCGCTCGGCGGGGGCAGCGGAACGTCGCTCGACGCGCTCTCCTACCTGGAGCCGATCACGCGCCTCAAGGACGTCTACTGGGCCGCGCTGATCTGCGCGGTGATCACCTTAGTCGGCGTCTATTGGCTGCTGCGGAGCCGCACCGGCCTCGCCCTGACCGCCACGCGCGACGACGAGGACGGCGCGCGGAGCCTCGGCGTGCGCTCGACGCTCACGCGGCGCATCGCCTACACGGTCGCCGGGATCGGCTGCGGCGCCGCCGGCGGGCTGCTGCTGATGAGCAACCTCGACATCGTCCCCAGCTCCGCCTACAGCGTGAACCTCTCGGCCTACATGATCTTCATCGTCCTGATCGGCGGCCTCGGGACGATTGAAGGGCCCGTGATCGGTGCCGTGGTCTTCTGGTACATCCAGCTCGAGTTCGCGAGCGACGGTGCCTATTATCTGATCGCCCTCGGTGCGCTCGCCGTGTTGATGACGCTCGTCCTGCCGGGAGGCATCGCCGGCCTGATCCGCCGCGTGACACACGTGGATCCCTTCCCGGTCGGCTACACGCTCGCGAGCGAGGAGCCCACGAGCGGGGGAGCCGAGGGCCCATGATTCCGCGCTCACGGCGTGTCCACACAGGCGGCGAAAGCATCGACTACGTCAGTTCGATGGAATCCGTATGTAGAACTCCAACGGCTGGTCGCGGGACCGCGTTTGGCGATTACGGCCTGGGCGGGGACGCTTGATATCGTCGGCCAAGTTCAGGCGAAGGAGGCGTTGGCTAGTTGGGGACCGCTCGCATTGACGGCAGTTTTTCGCAGAGCCTCGGACGGCGAGCGGCGTCGGGCGATGGCCGGATCCCGCTGATCGGTCGTTTCTTTCCCGCTCCGATCGCCGCGAAAGTCCCGGAGGTAATCCTCCTCTTCTGGGTTGTGAAGATCTTGACGACTGCCGGCGGGGAGGCGACCTCCGATTGGCTCAAGACGTACGGCAACTTCAAGGGTGGCGGCGCCGAGGTGCTCGTTATCGTCGTCGGGCTGCTGCTGCAATTCAGCACTCGCCGCTACCGAGCCTTCGCTTACTGGTTCCTGGCCTATGCGATCGCGATCACAGGGACCGGCGTGTCCGATTTCCTGCATCTGGACGTCCACATCCCCTATTTCGGGACGACCCTGTTGTGGGCGGTGGTCCTGGCCGCGATCTTCTGGCTGTGGCAGCGCAGCGAGGGCACGC